>NZ_MLCO01000149.1 GCF_001982615.1 Teichococcus deserti
CCGCCGCCCCTCCGCGCCCGACGCTGGCCGCGCGGCTGAGGGAATTCCTGGCGCCCGAGATCGCGCAAGGCCTGGTCGCCGTCACCGGCGATGTCCAGCGCACCATGGTCCGCATCAAGGGCACAGGCATGTATGCCTCGGGCTCCGCCGCGCTGAACGACCGCTTCGCGCCGCTGCTGCAGCGGATCGGCCAGGCTATCGCCGAGGAAGATGCCCGCCGCACCCAGATCCTCGGCCATTCGGACAACCAGCCGATCCGCACCGTGCGTTTCCCGTCGAATTTCCACCTGTCCCAGGCCCGCGCCGAGGCCGCCCTGGACGTCATCCGCCGCGCCTCCGGCCTGGACGCCGCGCGCTTCCAGGCCGAGGGCCGCGGCGAGAGCGAGCCGGTCGCCGACAACCGCACCGCCGAAGGCCGCGAGGCCAATCGCCGCATCGAGGTGCTGGTGCTGAACCGGCGGGAGAACTGAGATGGAGACGCTGATCTCCGCCTTCGCCGCCATTCCGGCCCTGGCCGGGCTGGCGGCGGTGCTGGTGCTGCTGCCGGTCATCTGGATGTTCATGCCGCTGCTGGGCTTCGGCAGCACGCGTCCCTTCGAGGACCCCTGGTCCCGCGCCGTCATTTGCTTGCTGGTTGTCGTCATCTATCTGGGCCTGACTTGGTGGCGGGCGCGGCAGCGGCGCAACCGCGACCGAGCCTTGACCGACGCCGTGGCCAGCGCCGCCCCGGAAGAAGACCGCAGCGCCGAAGAGACCGCGGCGCTGAAGGAGAACCTGGAGAAGGCGCTCACCACCCTCCGTCGCAGCGCCGCGAAACAGGGCAATTTCCTGTATGAGCTGCCCTGGTATGTGCTGATCGGCCCGCCGGGCAGCGGCAAGACCACGGCCATTGCGCGGTCCGGCCTGGAATTCCCCACGGGCGAGGGCAAGCTGCCCGGCATCGGCGGCACCCGCCATTGCGACTGGTGGCTGTCCGACCGCGCGGTGCTGCTCGACACCGCCGGCCGCTACACCACGCAGGATTCGGATGCCGCCGCCGACAAGGCCGGCTGGGATTCCTTCCTGTCCATCCTGAAGAAGACCAGGCCGCGGCAGCCGTTGAACGGTGTCATGGTGGCCTTCGGCACCGACACCCTGGCAGCGCTCACCGCCGAGCAGCGCGAGCAGCATGCCCGCACCATCCGCCGCCGCGTGCGCGAGCTGGAAGAAAAGCTGGGCCAGCGCCTGCCGGTCTATCTGCTGGTGACCAAGGCCGACCTGCTGCCCGGTTTTTCGGAGACCTTCGACGACCTTGACCGCGAGACGCGGTCCCAGGTCTGGGGCTTCACCTTTCCGCTGGAGAAGGGGCCCGAGGGCGTGACCTCGCGCTTCGGGGCCGAATTCCAGGCCCTGCTGGCCCGGCTGCAGGAGCGGCTGCTGGAACGCCTGCAGGCCGAGCGCGGCCCGGCCCAGCGCGCCGCCATCGCCGCCTTCCCGGCGCAGCTGGCCTCGCTGGAGGCGCCGCTGGCCGCCTTCGCCCAGGCCGCCTTCGCCGGCACGCGCCTCGACCCGGCGCTGATGCTGCGCGGCGTCTACCTGACCTCGGGCACCCAGGAAGGCTCGCCGATCGACCGGCTGACCGGGGCCATGGCGCGCAGCTTCGGCCTTGATGCCCGCCGCGTCGCCCAGGTCTCCGGGCAGCAGGGCCGCAGCTTCTTCCTCGGCCGGCTGCTGCGCGACGTCGTCTTCAACGAGGCGCGGCTTGCTGCCCGCGACCGGGGCGCCGAGCGCCGCCGCCGCTGGATCACCGCCGGCGCCTGGTCCCTGGCCCTGTTGCTGGTGCTCGGCGGCGGCGCCTGGGGCTGGACGATCCGCTCGGGCGAGATCGCCCGGGCCGAGGCCATGGAGGCCGCCATCGCCAAGGCCGAGGCCGCGGCGCAGGGCATTCCCTTCGACCCGGTCACCGATGGCGAGCTGCTGCGCGTCCTGCCCTATCTGGACGCCGCCCGCGACCTGCCGCCCGCCGCCGGCATCGCGGCGGCCACCGGCATCGGCCTGGACCAGGCGGAAAAGCTGCTGGCCGGCGGCAAGCTGGCCTATCGCCACGCCCTGGACCGCACCCTGCTGCCGCGCCTGCTGGCCCGGCTGGAGCAGCAGATCCGCGCCGAGCTGCAGCGCCCGGAGGTGCTCTACCAGGCGACCCGCGCCTATCTGATGCTGGGCCGCCAGGGGCCGATGGATTCTTCCCTGTTGCGCGGCTGGATCGCCGCCGACTTCGCCCGCGCCTATCCCGGCGCGCTGCACCAGCCGCAGCGCGAGGCGCTGCTCGGCCATCTCGACGCGCTGCTGGCCCAGGATTTCCACCAGTATCCGGTCGACGGCGCGCTGGTGGACACGGCGCGGCGCGTCTTCTCCCGCCTGCCCATGGCCGAGCGCGTCTGGTCGCGCCTGGCCGCCGCCGCCGCCGAGGTGCCGCCCTGGCGCCCGGCCGATGCGCTGGGGGCGGGGGGGCAGCGCTTCTTCACCCGCGCTTCCGGCAAGCCGCTGACCGAGGGCGTGCCCGGCCTCTACACCCTGGCCGGGCTGCAGCAGAAGCTGCTGCCGGCGCTGCCCGGCGCCGTCCGCGCCGCCGCCGCCGAAGGCTGGGTGCTGGGCCCCGAGGCCGCCGCCGCCGGCGCCGAGGACCCGGCGCAGCTCGAGGCCGCCGTGCTGGCGCTTTATGCCCGCGACTATGGCGATGCCTGGCAGGCGATGCTGGACGACCTGGTGCTGCCGCCCTTCGCCGGCCTGCCGGCCGCGGCCGAAGGGTTGAACATCCTGGGCGCGCCGAACTCGCCGCTGCGCGACATCCTGCGGTCCATCTCGCGCGAGCTGACGCCGAGCGCGGTGGCGGAAAAGCTCGCGCCCCAGGGCGGCGGCGCCCCGGTTCCGACCGGCCCGGCCGCCGAGATCGGCCGCATCGTCGAGGGACGTTTTTCGGCGCTGCTGTCCGCCTCAGGCGCGCCACTGGAAGACATCCTGAAGACGGTGAGCGAGCTTTACGTGCAGGTGGCGCGGCTGGCCTCGCTGCCGCCGGGCACCGCGCTGCCGCCGCCCTCGCCGGGCATGCTCGACCCCGGCCAGCGCCTGCTGGCCGAGGCCGCGCGCCAGCCCGAGCCGCTGGCCAAATGGCTGCGGGCGCTGGCGCAGTCGACCCAGGCGGCGCGGGCCGGCGGCGCCAAGGCCGCCATCGCCGCCGCCGCCGCGCAGCAGCTGGCGCCGCTCTGCCGCGCCATCGAGGGCCGCTTCCCGCTGCGCCGCGACGGCGCCGATATCCCGGTCGATGACTTCGCCCGGCTCTTCGCCCCCGGCGGCGCGCTGGACCAGTTCTTCGCGCAGAATGTCCGGCCCTATGCCGATATCAGCCAGGATCCCTGGCGGCCGATGGCGACCGACGGGCTGGCGCCGCCGGTCAGCGCCGCGGACCTCGCGCAGTTCCAGCGCGCCCAGGCGATCCGCGACGCCTTCTTCCCCGGCATGGCCGGCGGCGGCCTGCGCTTCGAGCTGATCCCGCAGGGGTTGGACATGGGCTCGACCAGCGCCGTGCTGGAGGCCGAGGGCGTGCGCAACGAGCTGCCAGCCGGTGGCGGCGGGCGGCCGGTGCTGCTGTCCTGGCCGTCGCGCGGCAACACCACCCTGGCCTTCGAGCCGCCGGCGATGTCCGGGCCGCTGGATCTTGATGGCGGCTGGTCGGCGCTGCGGCTGGTGCTGGGGCGGCAGAGCAGGCTGCAGCGCCTGGCCGGCGAGCGCTATCGCCTGACCGTCAGCCAGGGCGACCGCGCCGCCGTCTTCGAGCTGCGCGCCGGCAGCAGCATCAATCCCTTCAACCTGCCGGAGCTGTCCCGCTTCCGCTGCCCGAGCCTAGCGCCATGACCGGATTGTTCGGAAAGTTGCCCGCGCATGGCGACTTCATCCGCCGCCGCCTGCCGGGCGAGCTGGTCGCCGCCTTCGACGGCTGGGCCGCCGCCGGGCTGCAGGCCGCCCAGGACCGTCTGGGCTTGGAAGGCTTCGCCGCGCGCTATGACGCCATGCCCTGCTGGCGCCTGGCGCTGCCCGCCGGTGCCTGCGGCGAGCTGCCGGTCAGCGGCGTCATGGCCCCATCGCGCGACAGGGTCGGCCGGCGCTTCTTCCTGTTGCTGGCAGCGCCGGTGCCGCCGCCGGGGGAAGACTGGTTCGCCCTGCTGCAGGAACTGGCGCGGCGCGCGCTGACAGAGAACTGGGACGCTGACCGCCTGGCCGCGGCCCTGCCCGAACCTTTCGGCGAAAGCCTTTCCAGCGGCTGGTGGCACGAAGGCCAGGACTGGCCGGTTCCAAACCTGATTCCGCCGGAGCATGTCTTCCAGCTGCTGGGGGCGGCATGAGCGGCTTCCGCTCCGACGCCTGCACCCATGCCGGCACGCTGCGCAGCCGCAACGAGGATGCGGTGGTGCAGCGCCCCGATCTCGGGCTCTGGGCGGTGGCCGACGGCGCCGGCGGGCATGGCGGCGGCGATGTCGCGGCCGCGGCCGCTGCCGCCGCGCTGGAAGGCGTGCCGCCCGGATTGTCGGCGGTCGAGATGCTGGCGCAGATCCGCCTGCGCATCGGCGCGGCCGATGCCGAGCTGCGCCGCCGCGCCGCGGCGCTGGGTCCCGGCCGCGTCATGGCGACGACGGTGGTGGCGCTGCTGCTGCGCCAGGCGCATTTCGCCTGCCTCTGGGCCGGCGACAGCCGTGCCTATCGGCTGCGCGGCGGCGTGCTGAAGCCGCTGACCCGCGACCACAGCCTGGTGCAGCAGATGGTCGATGCCGGCGAGCTGGACGCCGAGGAGGCCGAGCAGCATCCGCAGGCCAACGTCATCCTGCGCGCCATTGGCGGCGGCGAAGCCGGGGCGGAGCTGGAAAAGATCTCCGGCGCCGTGCTGCCGGGCGATCTGTTTCTTCTCTGCAGCGACGGGCTGTTCAAGGCGGTGCCGGAGGCCTCGCTGGCGCAGCTGCTGGGGCAGGGGGCCGATGCGCGGGCGCTGATCCAGGCGGCGCTGAAGGCAGGGGCGCGCGACAATGTCAGCGCCATCGTGCTGCGCCAGGTCGCCGGCGCCCAGCCCGAGGACACCGTCCAGCCGCATCGCTGAGCTCGGGGCGCAAAAAACCGCGGGGGCCTTGCGGCCACCGCGGCGCTCTCCACGCCTTACGAGCGCTTGGCGGTCGCCAGGTCGTAGGTGCTGGAGGAGTTGCTGCCCGACTGGTCGTCGCCGATGGTGCCGTAGGTCATCTCGATCTTGTCGAAGTTCAGGCTGACCGTTTCGTTCGGGCGGTCGCCGCCGGAGCTCAGCGTGAAGCCGCTGACGCCGGCGCCGGTCAGGGTGTAGCGGAGATAAGGCTGCACGCCGCCGCCGGTCTGGGTGCGCACGAAGGTGATGACCACCTCGTGGTCGAGCTTGCCGTAGAGCGACTCCTCGAACAGCTTGATCGACGAGCCGTCGGTCAGCTTGGTCAGGGTGATCTCGCTGACGCTGGCTTCCGACGACTCACGCGTCGAGGTGCCGCGGGCGGTGGAGATGCCGCGGCCGACGCCAAGCTGGAAGGACTGCAGCTCGATCTGCTTCTCGAAGCCCTGGGTGGTGCTCTCGCCGTCCACGCCCTGATACTTCATGTAGATCGCCATATGGGACTCCTTGACCTTCTCTGTCCGGGATCCGCGGCGTCAGGCCGCGTCTGCGCCGATGTCGTAGTCGAACTGCCCGTCCGCCCCCATGCCGAGATGGACATGCGTCAGGGTCTTGCCCTCCATCAGCCGCGCCAGGATGCGCGACGACAGCTCGGGCAACAGGGTGCGCGTCAGGATCGTCTCGATGTTGCGCGCACCGCTGTCCACTTCGGTGCAACGTGCCGCGATGGTGTCGAGCACGCTGTCATCCACCCGCAGCGCGACGCCATAGGCCTCGCGCAGCCGCCGCTCGATCCGCCGGAAGTTCAGCGCCACGATCTGGCGCAGCACGGCGGGGGCGAGGGGGTAGTAGGTCACGACGTTGCAGCGACCGAGGAAGGCCGGCTTGAACCACGACAGCAGGTCGGGCCGCAGCGCCTCGGTCAGGGCTGCGGGCTCCGGCGCCAGATCGGGATCGGCGCAAAGCTTGGCGATGGTGTCGGTGCCGGCATTCGAGGTCATGATGATGATGGTGTTGCGGAAGTCGATGTCGCGACCTTCACCGTCCTTCATCTGCCCTTTGTCGAAGACCTGGTAGAAGACGTCCTGCACGCCGGGATGGGCCTTTTCCATCTCGTCGAGCAGCACGACCGAATAGGGTCGGCGGCGAACCGCCTCGGTGAGGACACCGCCTTCGCCGTAGCCCACATAGCCCGGCGGGGCGCCCATCAGGAGGGAGACCTTATGCTCCTCCTTGAACTCGCTCATGTTGATGACGGTGAGGTTCTGCTCGCCGCCATAGAGCAGATCGGCCAGGGCCAGCGCCGTCTCGGTCTTGCCGACGCCGGAGGTGCCGGCCATCAGGAAGACGCCGACCGGCTTGCGCGGATCGGTCAGCCCCGCGCGATGCGTGCGCACCGCCTGGGCGATCGCCTCCAGCGCATGCGGCTGGCCGATGACCCGCTGCTCCAGCTGCGCCTTCAGGTCGAGGACGTTGCGGATCTCGTCGCCCATCATCCGGCCGACGGGAATGCCGGTCCAGGTCTCGACCACCTCGGCCACCGCCTGGCCATCGACCACCGGATGTACCAGCGGGTTTTCTTTCTGCAGATTGCGCAGCTCGGCGGCCTTGGTGGTCAGCTCGGCCCGGGCCTCGGTGTCGTCGGCCTCGGCGCGGCTGCGCAGGTCGCGCAGCGTGGTGATCAGCGCGCGCTCCTCGTCCCAGCGCTGCTGCAGATCGGCGAGTTCCTTCTCGAGCGTCGCGCGCTCTTCCTCCAGCGCCTGCAGCCGCGCCGCATGGTTCGCGCCGCTCGCGGCTTCCCGGGCCAGCGCGCCGCTTTCCGTCGCGATCAGCGACAGCCGGCGCTGGCGGTCCTCGATCGGGGCGGGCAGGGCGCTCTGGCTCATGGCGACGCGGGCGCAGGCAGTGTCGAGCAGCGAGACACCCTTGTCTGGCAGCTGCCGCGCCGGGATGTAGCGGGCGGAGAGGCGCACCGCCTCGGCCACCGCCTCGTCCAGGATGCGCACGCCGTGATGCTTCTCCAGCACCGCGACCAGCCCGCGCAGCATGGCGGCGGCCATCGGCTCGGCGGGCTCGGCCACCTGCACCACCTGGAAGCGCCGGGTCAGCGCCGGGTCCTTCTCGAAATACTTCTTGTATTCGGCCCAGGTGGTGGCGGCCAGGCAGCGCAGCTCGCCGCGGGCGAGCGCCGGCTTCAGCAGGTTGGCGGCGTCGTTCTGCCCCTGCTGCCCGCCGGCGCCGATCAGCGTATGCGCCTCGTCGATGAACAGCACGATCGGCTTCGGGCTGGCCTTGACCCCGTCGATGACGCTGCGCAGCCGGTTCTCGAACTCGCCCTTCATTCCGGCGCCTGCCTGCAGCAGGCCGAGATCGAGCGACAGCAGCCGCACGCCGGCCAGCGCCTCGGGCACGTCGCCGGCGGCGATGCGCAGCGCCAGCCCTTCGGCAACGGCCGTCTTGCCGACGCCGGGCTCGCCGGTGAGGATCGGGTTGTTCTGCCGCCGCCGCGTCAGGATATCGATCGCCTGGCGGATCTCCGCGTCGCGGCCAAGGATCGGGTCGATCTTTCCGGCCGCCGCCTGGGCGGTCAGGTCGGTGCAATACTGGTCCAGCGCGCCGCCGCTGGCGGGCGCCGCCGCCACCGGCGCGTCGCCCGGCGTGCTGGCCGTGGCCTGCGCCTCTTCGCTCCCCGCGGTCAGCGATGCCAGGTCGCGTCGCAGCGCCTCGGGCGACAGCTTTGCGAGGGCCGGCGCGCCGTCGAGGATGGCGCGCCGCAGCGTGTCGTCCGACAGCAGCGCCGCCAGCAGGTGCCCGGAACGGATTCGTGAGGCCTGGTCTTCAAGCGAGGCGATCAGCCAACCCTCGCGCATCAGGGTCACGATGTCGGGAGAGAGCGAGGGCGCGCGGCTGTTGCCGGTGCGCATCCTGTCCAGCGCCCGTGTCAGCTCCGTGACCACGCGCCCGGCATCGATGCCGCTTGCAGACAGAATCGCGGAAATGTCAGAACCCGGCTGCTCGATGATGCGCAGCAGCAGGTGCTCCATCTCGACATTGTAGTGGCTGCGCGACAGCGTCAGGCCTGCCGCGGATTCCAGCTGACGACGGCAAAGTTCGTCGAGCCGCCCGACGAGCGACTTCAGATCCAACGACACCATCCCTGCCTTGCGCCTCCGCTGCCCGGCACTCTCCCTATGACGAAGACTGAGGCGGGGCAACAGACCCGATGCGCTTGCGCCTCGTTCCGGGCGTTGCCTCACGCGCTCTTGCATGACAAGAAAGTGGGTGACAGCGAAAACGAGGAATGGCGTCGGCCATGAAGACGGTGATCGACCTGGCGCAGATGCTGGCGCCGCTGCCGGAAGGCGAGGGCGGCGTCGGCCGCGACCTGCGCGAGGACTACTCGCCGAGCTCGCCTTATCAGAAACTGCGCGACGCCCGCGCCGAGGCCCGCGCCGAGGAGCGGGCGCAGGACGCCGCCGAAGGCGAGGAGGGCGTGCCGCAGCCCTGGCGCGAGGTGAAGCGCCTCGGCACGCTGTGCCTGGCCGAGCAGTCGCGCGACCTGGAGATTGCCGCCTGGCTGGCCGAGGCGCTGGTGCGGCTCGACGGGCTGGAAGGGCTGCATGACGCCGCGCGGCTGCTTGCCGGCCTGCTGGAGACCTATTGGGACGCGGCCTTCCCGCTGCCCGACGAGGATGGGCTGGAAGGCCGCGCGGCGCCGCTGGCGGGGCTGGCCGGGCAATCGGCCGATGGCACGCTGATGCAGCCGCTGCGCCGCCTGCCGATGTTCCGCCGCGCCGATGGCAGCGCGGTCTCGCTCTATGTCTGGAACCTGGCCGAGGACACCGCGGCGCTGGCCGATGCCAGGCGGCGCGAGGCGCGGCATGCCAGCGGCATCCCGCTGCTCTCGGCGCTGGAGCAGGAGGCCGCCGCCGCCGGCGCGCAATGGCGCGCCCTGGGCGATGCGGCGCGCGCCGCAGCCGAGGCGTGGGACGGCTTCGATGCGCAGCTTACCGTGCGTTTCGGCGAGGAGGCGCCGCCAACCCGCCGCGTCGCCGATCTGCTGGCGCGCCTCATCGAGCTCGCCGCACGCTTCGGCGGCGCCGCCGCGCCCGCCGTCGAGGCGGTGCCGACACCTTCGCCCGTGCCGGTCGCCGCGGCGCCGCAATCCGTGAGCGCTGCGCCTGCTATCGCCGCCCCCGTCGCGCCGCCTTCGACCGAAGGCGCTGTGCTCAATCGCGAAACCGCGATCCGCCAGTTGGAGACCCTCGCCGTCTTCTTCCGCCAGACCGAGCCGCATTCGCCGCTGGCCTATGCCATCGAGACGCTGGCGCGGCGCGCGCGCATGCCGCTGCCGGCGCTCCTGGAAGAGGTGCTGCCCGACGCGGCTGCGCGTCACGCAATGTTGAGCATGCTGGGCATCAGCCCGGGTGCGGCCGTTTCGCCGCCTTTGCCGCCACAGACGCAGGAAAATCCGAAGCCTGTGCCCGGATTGCCGCCCGCCGACGAGCCCAAGGGCATCGTCTGGTAGCGGCTTCGTCAGCTTGCTCTCGGCCGCGGCTTCGATCATCGTCACGCGCGAATATCGCATAGACGGAACGAAGCAGCCGGGCCTGTCCCGGCCCTGACCAGAGGAAGATCGCCTGCATGAGCGGTAGCGTTCACGACAAGCTGGCGCGCGTCCGCAAGCCGCGCGTCCACATCACCTATCAGGTGGAGACCGAGGGCGCCGAGATCGAGCGCGAGCTACCCTTCGTCGTCGGCGTCATGGGCGACTTCGCCGGCGACCCGGCCGAGCCGCTGAAGCCGCTGGCCGAGCGCAAGTTCGTCCAGATCGACCGTGACAACTTCGATGACGTCATGGCGCGGGTTCAGCCGGGCCTGAAGCTGCGGGTCGACAACACCCTGGCCGGCGATGGCAGCCAGATGGCGGTGGACCTGAAGTTCCGCTCGATGGAGGATTTCTCGCCCGCCCGCGTCGCCGACCAGGTGCCGGCGCTGAAGGCGCTGCTCGAGACCCGCGCCAAGCTGCGCGACCTGATGAGCAAGGTCGACCGCTCGGAAGAGCTCGAAGGCCTGCTCGAGGAAGTCCTGCAGGACCAGGCGAAGCTGCAGAAGCTGTCGGGCGAACTGGGCCTCGGCCAGAAGGAGCCCAAGGCATGAGCGGCACGCAGAAGGGCAGCGCTGCCGCCGCGGCGGCGACCACCGAGGCGGAAGCCGGCGCCGGCCTGCTCGACCAGGTGCTGGGCGCCACCCGCCAGACCGAGCGCGACCGCGCGCAGGAGTTGATCAAGGCGCTGACCGAGGAAGCGCTGAAGGGCACCGTCACCTTCAACCGCAACCTGCAGCAGACCTTCGACCGCGCCATCGCCGAGATCGACCGCAAGGTCAGCGAGCAGCTGAACGCGGTGATGCACAACGAGCGCTTCCTGAAGCTGGAAGGCTCCTGGCGCGGGCTGCAGTATCTGGTGAAGAACAGCGAGACCGGGACCTCGCTGAAGCTGCGCCTGCTGCAGGCTTCGAAGCGCGAGCTGTCGCGCGACCTGCAGCGCGCGACGGAATTCGACCAGTCGCAGCTGTTCAAGAAGCTCTACGAGAACGAGTTCGGCATGCCGGGCGGCGAGCCCTATGGCGCGCTGATCGGCGACTACGAATGGACCAACCACCCGGACGACGTCGAGACGCTGCGCCTGGTCTCCAACGTCGCCGCAGCTTCCTTCGCGCCCTTCATCTCGGCCGCCGGCGCCGGCATGTTCGGCTTCGAGGATTGGCGCGACCTGTCCAAGCCGCGCGACCTCGCGAAGATCTTCGACACGGCCGAATACACCAAGTGGCGCGCCTTCCGCGAGACCGAGGACAGCCGCTTCGTCAACCTGGTCATGCCGCGCGTCATCGCCCGCCTCCCTTATGGCGAGGGCACTGTGCCGGTTGACGACTTCGGCTATGAGGAAGCGCCGGCCGATGCCGCCGGCCGTCCGCAGCAGATGTCGCATGACAACTATTGCTGGATGAACGCCGCCTACGTCATGGGCGCGCGCCTCACCGACGCCTTCGCGCAGAACGGCTTCTGCGTTGCCATCCGCGGCGCCGAGGGCGGCGGCAAGGTCTCTAATCTTCCGACCCACACCTTCGTCTCCGACGACGGCGACACCGACGCCAAGTGCCCGACCGAGATGGGCATCACCGACCGGCGCGAGGCGGAGCTCTCCGCTCTCGGCTTCCTGCCGCTCTGCCACTACAAGAACACCGACCACGCCGTCTTCTTCGGCGCGCAGTCGGTGCAGAAGCCGAAGAAGTACGATCGTCCGGAAGCCACGGCCAATGCCGCCATCTCGGCGCGGCTGCCCTATCTCATGGCGACCGGCCGCTTCGCCCATTTCCTCAAGGTGATGGGCCGCGACAAGATCGGCTCCTTCATGGAGGCGAGCGATTGCGAGGTCTGGCTCAACCGCTGGATCAAGAACTACGTCAACGCCAATGAGAATGCCGGGCCTGAGAGCAAGGCGAAGTACCCGCTGCGCGAGGCCAAGGTCGAGGTGAAGGAAGTGCCGGGCAAGCCTGGCGTCTACAACGCCGTCGCCTATATGCGCCCCTGGCTGCAGATGGAGGAGCTGACCACCTCCATGCGCATGGTGGCGCGGATTCCGCACAAGGCGTGAGCATGACGGCCAGCATCGCGCTGCGCGAAGCGGTGCTGGCCGGGCATTTCCTCGGCTCGGCCGGGGCGAAGGCGGCGGGCGCGCTCGCCGCCTTCGCCGTCGAAGGCGATCTCCTCGACTGGTTCGGCGACCGGCGCTTCGCCGATGCCGACACGCTGCGCGAGGCGATCGACCGCGACGTCGCGGCGCTGGACGCGATGATCGATGCGCAGCTCGCCGCCCTTCTCGAGACACCGAGATTGCAGCAGCTGGAAGGCTCCTGGCGCGGGCTGCATTGGCTGGCCGGGCGGCTCCCCTATGGCGCGCGGGTGCGGCTGCGCCTGCTGGTGGTGCGCTGGCCCGAATTGTGCCGCGACTTCCAGCGCGCTGCCGAATTTGACCAGTCCGCGCTGTTCCGCGCCGTCTACGAAGAAGAATTCGGCAAGCCGGGCGGAGAACCCTTTGGCCTGCTGCTGGCCGACTACGCGCTGCGCCACGCGCCGGGGCCGGGCAGCCCGAGCGACGACATGGCCGGGCTCGATGCGCTGGCCGCGGTTGCCGCCGCCGCCTTCGCTCCCACCGCCATCGCCGCGCATCCGGCCTTGTTCGGGCTGGACGCGTACAGTGCGGCCAATCCCGCCCTCGACCTGACCGAGGCGCTGCGCGGCGAGGCGCATCGCCGCTGGCGCAGCCTGCAGCAGCGCGAGGACATGCGCTTCCTGGCGCTGCTGCTGCCGCGCATGCTGGCGCGCGCCCCCTGGGCCGATGAAGGCGTCCGCGCCGATGGCTTCCGCCCGCGCGGCGCGCTGGGTGGCCGGGTCTGGACCAGCCCGGTCTATGCCATGGGCGCCGTCGTGCTGCGCGCCTTCGCCCGCTATGGCTGGCCCGCCGATCTACGCGGCGCCGCCGTGGCCGAGGATGCCATGGGCGGCGTCGTCGATGCGCTGCCGGTCGACCGTCTTTCCGGCGATGCGCCCGGCCTGCCGCCGCGCCCGCCGGTGGAGCTCGCCTTGACCGACCTGCAGGAACGGCAGTTGGTCGAGGCCGGCATCCTTCCCTTGCTGGGGCTGGAATCCCTGCCCGAGCTGACCTTCGCCGCCGCCCCCGCGCTGCACCGCCCGCCGCGCATGACCGGCGAGGCGGGCGAGGCCAATCAGCGGCTGTCGGCGCAGTTCAACGCCATCCTCTGTGTCAGCCGCTTCGCGCATTGCATCAAGGTGATGGGCCGCGACATGGTCGGCGCCTTCCGCACGCCCGAGGAGGTCGAGCGGCAGCTGCAGCGCTGGCTCACCGGTTTCACCAATGCCTCCGGCAGCGCGCTGGGCGAAAGTGCGGCCCGCTATCCGCTGCGCAATGCCCGCGTCACCGTGGAGGAGCAGCCCGGGCGCCCCGGCGTCTATGGCTGCGTGCTGCATCTGCAGCCGCATTATCAGCTGGACGAGGTCGGCGCCGCCTTCCGTCTGGTGACCGATCTCCAGGCGCCGGGAGCCGCCGCGGCATGAGCACCACCCAGGACCCCGCCAGCCTCGCCTTCCAGGCCGGCGATCTTTCCGCGGCGCTGGCCGCCACCATCGCCGCCGTGCGCGGCAATCCGCGCGATTCCGGCCTGCGCTGGCTGCTCGCCGAGTTCTTTCTGCTGAACGGCGAGGTCGACCGTGCCGACAAGGCACTGGATGCCGTGCTGCAGGACGAGCCTTCGCCGGCGGTGCTGGAATTCCGCCGCCTGCTGCGCGGCGAGCAGCAGCGCCATGCCTTCTTCGCCAGCGGCGCGCTGCCGAAGTTCCAGGGCGACGACCCGACGCCGGCGCAGCGCGCGGCCCTGCGCGCCCTGACCCTGGCCCGCGCCGGCGATGCGGAAGGCGCTGCCGCCGCCGCGGAGGAGGCCGAGACGCTGCGCCCGCGCATCGCCGGCAGCGCCGACGGCAATGCCTTCGACGACTTCCGCGATGCCGATGACATCTTTTCTCCGCAGATCGAGGTGCTGACCAGTGGCGGCGACGCCATGTGGGTGCCGCTGGAGCGCATCGCTCAGCTCACCTTCGAGCCGATCCGCCGCGCCCGCGACCTGGCTTGGCGCCGCGCCACGCTGGTGCTGAAGGACGGCACCGAGGGGCTGGTCTTCGTCCCGATGCTCTATCCGCAGAAACCCGCGAACGACGCGCAGAAGCTGGGCCGCGAGACGGTGTGGAGCGAGACGCCCGGCCCGGTGCGCGGCACTGGGCTGCGGCTCTGGCTGGCCGGGGAGGGCGCGCTGACATCCGCAGAAATCACCCGGCTCGACTTCGCATGAGCGAGGCGCGGCGCATCCACCTGCCGCTGCTGGATCGCTTGCTGGACGCCGATCCGGCGGCGCCGGCCGATCCGCAGCTCACCCAGCCCATGGCGATCGAGGCCATGCGCCAGGCGGTGCGCCGCGATGTCGAGGCGCTGCTCAATGCGCGCCGCCGCCGCCGTCCTTTGCCGGCCGGGCTGACCGAGCTCGCCATCTCGCCGCTGGGCTATGGCGTGCCCGATCCGACGGCCGGCAGCTTCACCACCGAGGAGGCGCGGCTGGCGCTCGCCCGCGAGGTCGAGGTCAGCCTGCGCCGCTTCGAGCCGCGGCTGGCCGCGGTCAGCGTGCAGATCGACGACCGGCAGCGCGACCAGCTCGACCGCGTGCTGCGGCTGCGGGTCGAGGCCGTGCTGCGCACCGATCCGGCGCCCGAGCAGATTGCCTTCGAGACGGTGCTGCGCCCGGCGACGCTCGACGTCACCGTCCGCCCCTCATGAGTGAGTCTCTCCTTCCTTTCTACAACCGGGAGCTCGCCGCGCTGCGGCGGGAGGCGGGGGAGTTTGCCGAGGCCTATCCGAAGGTCGCCGGCAGGCTGCGCCTTTCTGGCGACACCGCCGACGATCCCTATGTCGAAAGGCTGCTGGAGGGCGTCGCCTTCCTCGCCGCCCGCGCGCAGCAGCGCCTGGACGACGAGCTGCCCGAGATTTCCGACGCATTGCTGGAAATGCTGTCGCCGCAGATGCTGGCGCCGGTGCCGTCGATGACCACGCTGCGGCTGCGCCCGGGCGCAGCCGCAGCGTGGTCATCGACGGCACCGGCGC
>NZ_MLCO01000015.1 GCF_001982615.1 Teichococcus deserti
GCCTGGGGGAGGCCGTCGGCATGGATCTGGTGGTCGGTCGACGATGCGGGGGCTGTCGGCGCCGTAGCCGATGCTCCGATCACGACCAGCCCCAGCAGGGGGAGGATCAGATTTCGGTGCATGCACATTCAACGAGGCTGGCTCAGCATCGTTGCGCAGAAGGCTGAGCATCGACTTAACACAAAAGCTTTTTTGCAACTGCGGGCTGGCCTGCGCTCTTCGCGTTGCCGTAGCCTGGAGGCAGAGGAGGAGACCCCCCCGATGAGCGACACGTCCCGCGACGAGGATGACGACGGCGAGTTCGACCTGGGCATCAGCCTGGAGGCGGTCGCCACCGTGGTCGACCATATCCGCGCCATCCAGGATGACGAGCCGGATGCCGAGGATGATGACGATGGCGATGGCGACGAGGACGACAGCGACGCGGATTTCGACGAGGACACCCTCTCCGCCTTCATCGAGGAGATGAACGAGGACGAGCAGGCCGCCCTCGTCGCCCTGGCCTGGATCGGCCGCGGCGACTACGAGGCCGAGGAATGGGAAGAGGCCCTGCGCCTGGCCAAGGAGCGCGGCGCCGCCGGCGGCGACACCGCCGGCTACCTGCTGGGCATGGACATGGCCGGCGACCTGCTGGCCGAGGGCCTGGCCGCCTTCGGCGCCTCGATCGAGGAGATCGAGCGCTGAGGCGCTGACCGCCGGGGTCCGGCAAGGGCCCCGGCCTTTCCTCGCCTGGGCTGCCTCAGGCGTATTCGCGGACCGGCCCGGACAGGTTGGCGATCTCGCGGATCAGCTTGCGGCGCACCGCCATGCCGAAGGCCTCGAAATCCTCCGCCGCCACCAGGAAGGCGCCGTCGCCGCCGATCACCGATTCGGCGTAATACTGGTCGAGCGGCAGCGCCGGACGGCGGCCGAAGCTGGGACGGTCGTTCAGGATCGGCAGGCCGTTGATCACCACGCCCTGCGCCACCGCCTGATCGCGCAGCTGCTCCACCGGCGCGCCGGAATTGTTCACCCCGTCGCCCGAGACGTCGATCACCCGCCGCGTCGCCTCGAAGGGCGCCTCGGCCAGCATCCGCAGGCTGAAATCGATCGCGCCCGAGATCGAGGTCCAGGACAGCGAGGCGCGCGGCGCCTCGGCCAGCGCCGCCGACCAGCTGTCAGCCTCCCCCTGGCTGGCGATGCGGGTCCAGGGCAGCAGCTGCCGCTGGTATTCGGCGCCGGCCCATTCGACATAGGTCACCGCGATGCCGCCCATGGCGCCGCCGCGCACCGCCTCGACCACCCGCGGATCGGTCATGGCGGCGCGATAGCCTTCGCGCTGCAGCTTCGCCTCATCCTCGTCCACCGAGCGGGAGACATCGACCGCCAGCACCAGCAGCACGTCGACCGCCTCGGTCGCCCGCGCCGGCGTCGGCGGCAGCAGCAGCCCCGCGCCGGCCATCCATCCTGTCGTCGTCGCCAAGCCACCCGCCGCCAGCAAGGAACGTCGCCGCATCCGAGACCTCCTGCCCCGCCGCCGGCAGCGCGGCTCCGCCTGCGCCGCCGCCGGACCTTCTGCCCTCACCCCGGGCTTCCTGCTGGAAGCATCGGGCCGGGCCGGCAGCGCCGCGGCGCGCTTCCCCGCCGCCAGGACGGGCTGCGCCGGCGGCCAGGGGGTCGGCGCGGGCAGGCATCCGGACCCAGGCGGAAAGCCTAGGCCCGCAGGAATGGCGGATGCGTAAAATAACGCGCGGCCCGGCACGGCTCCGGGCAAACTTCTTGTGTGGCAGGCCGATGTCGACCGTGTTTTAGCGGCGAGAAGCCTGCCACGTGATCAGGGCAGCTCGCGCAGCCGGCGCAATGTCAGGGCAGCTCGCGCCGCTGGCGCTGTATCAGGGCAGCTCGCGCAGTCGGCGCTCGACCACGCCGCGCCAGGGGGCGTCGGCCGGCGCCTCGTCCAGCAGCGCGCGCCAGGTGCTGCGCGCACTGGCCGGGCGCCCGGCCTCGGCCTCGGCCAGGCCGGAGAGGTAGCGCAGCCGCGGCTCCTTCGGGGCTTCCAGCAGGGCGCGGGCCAGCAGCCGCTGCGCCGGCTCGACCGCGCCCTGGGTGATCTGCAGCTCGGCGAGCTCGGCCGCCAGCGGCCCCTCGAAGCGCAGCGCCAGCGCCCGCTCCCAGGCCTCGATCGCCGCCTCGGCCCGGCCGCGGCCGCGCTCGGCATTGCCCAGCAGGATCCAGCCCTGCCGCGTCGACTCGGCGCCCGCCGGGGCCTGGGCCAGCCGCGCCCGCAGCTGGCCGAGCAGCGCATCGTCGCGCGCCGCCGCCGCCTGGCGCTCGACATAGGGCGCCGCCGGGATCTCCGGCTGGCCGCGCCACAGATAGATCCCGAGCCCGCCGGCCGGGGCCAGGAACAGCACCGCGGCCAGGAAGGCGGCGCTGCGGCTGCTGCCGGCGGGTTCCGACGCGGCGGCCCCGGGGGCAGCCAGCAGGCGGCGCTGCACCTCGACCGTCGCGGCGCGATGCGCCTCGGGGGCCAGGCGGCCGATCGCCGCCTCGCGGTCCAGCTCGGCCAGCTGGGCGCGGTACAGCGCCAGGTCGGCCTCCTGCCGGCCGCGCAGCCGGGCGGGGCGGAACAGCGTCCAGCCGAGCGGCGCCAGCGCCAGCGCCGCCAGCCCAAGGAACATCAGCCAGATCATGAGGTGCGCTTGTCTTCTTCTGAATGCTCGAGCGCCGCCAAGCGGGCGCGCTCCTCGGGCGAGAGCGGCGGCGCCTCGGCCACCAGCGCGCCGCGCATCCGCCGCCGCGACAACACGATCGCCAGCACGCCGCCGCCCAGCGCCAGCAGCGGCGCGCCCCAGAGCACCGCGGTCACCGCGTTGAAGGGCGGCCGCAGCAGCACGAAGTCGCCGTAGCGGTCATGCACGAAGGCGACCACCTGGGCGTCGCTCTCGCCGGCGGCCACCCGCTCGCGCACGATGCGGCGCAGGTCGCGGGCGAGGCCGGCCTCGCTGTCCTCGATCGACTGGTTCTGGCAGACCAGGCAGCGCAGCTCGCGGCCGATCTCGCGGGCGCGGGCCTCCTGCGCGGGGTCCTGCAACATTTCAGAGGGCAGGCCGACGGCGAAGGCGGGGCCGACAGCGAAGGCGGGGCCGGCCAGCAAGGCCGCGACCAGGGTCAGGCGGCGCAGCATCAGGCGTGCCGCCGCAGCAGCGGGCGGATGTCCTGCTGCAGGACCTCGGGCGTCACCGGCCCGGGCCAGCGCCAGCGGATGATGCCTTTGCGGTCCAGCACATAGGTCTCCGGCACGCCATAGACGCCCCAGTCGATGGCGACCCGCCCCGGCTCGTCGCGGCCCAGCCGCAGGAAGGGATTGCCGCGCCGCGCCAGGAAGGCCGCCGCATCGGCCGGCTTGTCCTTGTAGTTGATGCCGAAGACGGGCACGCCCTCGCGGGCCAGGGTCATCAGCTGCGGGTGCTCGACGATGCAGGGCACGCACCAGCTGGCCCAGAAATTCACCAGCACCGGCGCCGGCAGGTCGCGCAGCGCCGCATCCTCGAGGCCGGGGACACCCGCCTCGTCGAGGGCCGGCAGCACGAAGGCGGGGGCCGGCTTGCCGACCAGCACGCTGGGCACGCCCTTGGGGTCGTAGCTGCCCGTGCCCATGCCGCGCAGCATGGCGTAGAAGCCGGCGCCGCCGGCCGCGGCCAGGCCGAGCGGGGCCAGCATCAGCAGGCGTCGGGAGGTGGTGGCCATCGGCATCAGACCTTCACGCCGGCGGCGGCGCGGGGGGCGGGGGCGGCGACGCGCACCCGGCGGTCGGACAGCGACAGCGCCCCGCCCAGCGCCATGATGGCGGCGCCCAGCCAGATCCAGGGCGCCAGCGGATTGTCGTGGACGCGCAGCACCGCCTGGCCGTTCTGCTCCTCGCCCAGTACCGCATAGAGATCGCCGCCGACCGAAGTGCGGATGGCGGCCTCCGTGGTGTTCATCCGGCCGACGGGGAAGAAGCGGCGCTCCGGCGTCAGCACGGTGACCACGGCATTGTTCCGCAGCACGGTGACGGTGGCGCGGCGGGCGGTCCAGTTCGGGCCGATGACATCCTCGACCCGGTCGAGGCGCCATTCATAGCCGGCATGGGCGATGCTCTGCCCCGGGGTCACCGCGGCCAGCCGGTCGGTGGCCAGCCCCATCCCCGCCATGCCGAGGATCGAGACGCCGAGCCCGGCATGCGCCACCGCCGCCCCCCAGGCCGCCCGCGGCAGGCCGCGCGCCCGCGACCAGGCGGCGGCGGGGCGGCGGAACAGGGCGATGCGCTCGACGATATCGGCCAGCGCGCCGCCGATCAGCCACAGGGCGGCGGCGAAGCCCAGCGCCGGGCCGATGCGCCAGCCGGCATAGGCCAGGGTGATGGCGAAGGCGCTGAACGCGGCGAGCGCCGTCCACCACAGCCGCTGCAGCACCGGCCACAGCTTCGCCCGCTTCCAGGCCAGCATGGGACCGGCCGCCATGGCGGCGATCAAGGGTGCTGCCAGCGGCAGCAGGGCGCTGTTGAAGAAGGGCGGGCCCACCGAGATCTTCTGCTGGAACAGCAGGTCGGCGAACATCGGCCAGAGCGTGCCGGTCAGCACCACGGCGGCCATGGCGCAGAGCAGCAGGTTGTTCAGCACCAGCCCGCCCTCGCGCGACAGCGGCGCGAACATCCCCGTGGGTGCCATGGACGGCGCGCGCAAGGCAAACAGGAAGAAGCTGCCGCCGACATAGAAGAGCAGCAGGAACAGGATGAAGACGCCGCGCTCCGGGTCGTTGGCGAAGGCATGGACCGAGTTCAGCACGCCCGAGCGCACCAGGAAGGTGCCCAGCAGCGAGAAGCCGAAGGCCAGCAGCGCCAGCAGCACCGACCAGACCTTCAACGCCTCGCGCTTCTCGACGACGATGGCGGAATGCAGCAGGGCGCTGCCGGCCAGCCAGGGAAGAAGAGACGCGTTCTCGACCGGGTCCCAGAACCACCAGCCGCCCCAGCCGAGCTCGTAATAGGCCCACCAGGAGCCCAGCGCGATGCCCAGCGTCAGGAAGCACCAGGCGGCCAGGGCCCAGGGCCGCACCCAGCGGCCCCAGGCGGCGTCGACCCGGCCTTCCAGCAGGGCGGCGACGGCGAAGGCGAAGGTCACCGCATAGCCGACATAGCCGAGGTAGAGCAGCGGCGGATGGAAGGCGAGGCCGGGATCCTGCAGCACCGGGTTCAGCCCCTGGCCGTCGGCGGCCGGCGGCCAGACCCGGCCGAAGGGGTTGGAGGTGGCGAGCACGAAGGCCAGGAAACCCAGCGCCACCAGGCCCAGCACCGCCAGGACGCGCGCCCGCAGCAGCCCCGGCAGGTCGCGGCCGAAGCCGGCGACGGCGCCGCCGCAGAGCGCCAGGATCAGCACCCAGAGCAGCATCGAGCCCTCATGGTTGCCCCAGGCGCCGGCCAGCTTGTAGAGCATCGGCTTGGCCGAGTGGCTGTTCTGCACCACGTTGATGACGCTGGTGTCGTTGACGGCGAAGGCCGCCAGCAGCGCCGCGAAGGCCGCGGCCGTCGCCAGCAATTGCCCGACCGCCAGCGGCGCCGCGGCGGCGATCAGCCGGGAATGGCCGCGCGCCGCGCCCCAGAGCGGCAGCACTGTCTGGGCCAGCGCCAGCGCGAAGGCCAGGCAGAGGGAAAAATGGCCGAGTTCCGCGATCATCCGCCGCTGCGCTCCGGGGCGGCCGGCTGGCCGGGCGTCAGGGTGTTCCAGCTCGCGGCCGGCGGGGCGGCGCCCTTGGACGGATCCCAATGGCCGCTGCGCTTCAGCGCGTCGGCGACCTCGGGCGGCATATAGGTCTCGTCATGCCGGGCCAGCACCTCGCTGGCGCGGAACTGGCCGTCGGCGCCGAGCTTGCCCAGCGTCACCACGCCCTGGCCCTCGCGGAACAGGTCGGGCAGCACGCCGACATAGCTGACGGGGACGGTGACCGGCCCGTCGGTGACGCGGAACAGCGCCTCCGGCCGGCCGTCGCTGGTCTGGCGGCGCTGCAGGCTGCCGGCCTCGACCAACCCGCCCAGGCGGAAGGCGCGGTCGGGCCCGGGGTTCTTGGTCGCGATGTCCGAGGGGGCCAGGAAGAAGACCAGGTTGTCCTGGAAGGCGGTCAGCGTCAGGGCGGTCGCCGTGCCGAGGCCGAGCCCCGCCAGCACCACCAGCCACATCCGCCGCTGCTTGCGGCTCAGGCTCATCCCTGCCTCCTCTCGCGCGGGCCCAGCAGCGCGGTGCGCCGCTTGGCATCCGCATGGCGGCGCGCCGCCATCCAGGCCATCACGCCGAAGCCGGCCGCGGCCAGCGCCCAGGAAATGGCCACATGCCACCAATGCTGCGTCATGCGGCCTTACTCCCGGATCCCGCCATGATGTGGATCATCCTGCCACCTCATTGCGGCGCGTATCGTTCTGGCGGGCCTGGGCCAGCTGCAATTGCCGCAGCCGCTTCTCCATCACCGCCGCCCGCACGCGCGCCAGCACCAGGGCGGCGAAGGCCAGGGAGAAGCCGAGCGCGCAGGTCAGCAGCGGATAAAGAATGTCGACATGCAGCCCCGGCGCCGCGACCCGGGTGACCGAGGCCGACTGGTGCAGGGTGTTGAACCAGTCGACGCTCCACTTGATCACCGGCAGGTTCACCGCGCCGATCAGCGCTAGGATTGCCGCCGCGCGCGCCCCGCGTTCTTCCTCGTCGAAGGCGCGGACCAGCGCCGCATGCCCGACCCAGAGGAAGAACAGCACCAGGACCGAGGTCATCCGCGCGTCCCAGGCCCACCAGGTGCCCCACATCGGCCGGCCCCAGAGGCTGCCGGTGGCCAGGCACAGCGCCGTCACCATGGCGCCGACCGGCGACAGCTCCCGCGCCGCGAGATCGGCCAGCGGATGCCGCCAGATCAGCGACATCAGCGAGGCGATGGCGAGGCCGAGGTAGCCGCCCATGGCCAGCCAGGCCATCGGGACATGGACATACATGATGCGCACCGTCTCGCCCTGCTGCCAGTCGGGCGGCGAGAAGACCAGCGCCCAGGCGGCGCCCACGGCGAGCACCAGCCCCGCCGCGGCCCAGAGCCAGGGCAGGACGCGCTCGGTCATCCGCAGGAAGCGGCCGGGATTGGCGAAGCGATGCAGGCCGCCGCCGGCGCGCGGGGACGCGGCGGAGAGCGAAGCGGAACGGGGCGCCGGGCGGGGCGCGGGGGGGGTGCTGCTCACGGCCGGCAAACTAGGCCCAGTGGGCCGAGGATTGAAGCCGTCGCCGCACGCGGTTACGTCATGACACAGCCTGGCGTCGCACAGAACTGTGCCGCCCGCGACACGGAGAGGAACCCGCCCATGCTGTTCGCCATCGTCTGCGAGGACAAGCCCGCCGCCCTCGAGCTGCGCCTGGCCACCCGCCCGACCCATCTGGAATACCTGGACAGCCAGGTCGAGATGCTGGTCCAGGCCGGCCCGGTGCTGGATGCCGAGGGTAAGCCCTGCGGCAGCGTGCTGATCGTGGACGCCGCCGACCAGGCCGCGGCCGAGGCCTTCGCCGCCGCCGACCCCTATGCCAAGGCCGGGCTCTTCGCCAAGGTCAGCATCCGCCCCTTCCGCCAGGTCTATGCCGGCGGCCAGCGGGTCGGCTGAGATGGCGCGCTGGCTGGTCAAGTCGGAGCCGGACGCGTTTTCCTGGGACCAGCAGGTGGCCAACAAGGTCGAGCCCTGGACCGGGGTGCGCAACCATCAGGCGGCCAGTTTCCTCAAGGCCATGGCCCGCGGCGACCGCGCCTTCTTCTACCATTCGAACATCGGCAAGGAGATCGTCGGCATCGTCGAGGTGGCCCGCGAGGCCTATCCCGACCCTTCCGACGAGACCGGGCGCTGGGTCTGCACCGACATGAAGGCGCTGGGCCCGGTGCCGCAGCCGGTGACGCTGGCGACGATCAAGGCGACCCCCGAACTCGCCGAGATCGGCCTGATCCGCCAGTCGCGCCTGTCGGTGATGCCGATCTCCGAGGAGCACTGGGCGCTGCTCTGCCGGATGGGCGGCGTGCCGGCCAAGCTGGCGAAGTGACGGTCGGCCGCAGCCGGGGCGTTCAGCGCCGGTTGCGGTCGCCGAACCAGGGGGTGTTGTGGCGCGGCGCCGGGTCCTGCGGCTGCGCCGGCGGCTGGGTCATCAGCGGGCCCGGATCGACATAGACCTGCACCCCGGGCTGGTTGCCGTTGCCCGGCTGGGTCGGGCGGCCCGGCATGCCCTGGCCGCGCGGAATGTCCTGCCGCCCGAGATAGCGCCCGTCGGCATCGTAGGAACGCAGCACCCCGCCGCCGGCCGAGCGCTCGGTCGAGCCCTGCAGCCTTCCATCCGCCCCGTAATAGTTGGTGCGCCCGCCCTGCTGCTCCTGGAAGGGCTGCGGCCGATAGCCCTGGGCGCCATAGCCCTGGGCGCCGTAGCCGCGCGGGTTGTAGCCCTGGCCGCCATAGCCCTGCGGCGGCGCCTGGTTGCCGTAGCCCTGGTTGCCGAAGGCCGGATCGCGCGGGCCGTTCAGGATGCTCCCCTGGGCGAGCGCCGCCCCCGACGCCAGCAGGGCGGCGGTCAGCGCAACGGCGGCGGCGGCGAAGGGGCGCATGCTTCGGTGTCCTGCTGGCCGGAAAGGCGGCAGCCTCATGGTGGGGCGGAAAAGGTGACCAAATCGTAAAGGGCACAACGCGCGGCGCGCGGCGAAGGCTGCCGGCTTGATCGCGGCCGGCGCCTGCCCTACCGCATCGATCCATGTCCGACGAACGCCTGCTTTGCCGCCTGGAAGACATCGTGGACGGCAAGTCGAAGGGCTTTCCGGGCCCCAATGGCAGCTTCATCGGGCTGTTCGCCGTCCGCCAGGGCGGGGCGGTGCATGTCTTCGTCAATTCCTGCCCCCATATCGGCGTGCCGCTCGACATGGTGCCGGACCGCTTCCTGGACGGGCAGGGAAAGCGCATCGTCTGCGCCGTGCATGGCGCCTATTTCCGCATCGAGGACGGCTTCTGCACCGCCGGCCCCTGCGCCGGCGACAGCCTGGAGCAGGTGCCGGCCCGGATCGACGACCAGGGCCAGGTCTGGGTTCCCCTGGATGCCGGTGCTTAAGCAAGGGCGCCTGAAACTGTAGCGATTTGAAGACAGTGTATGCGTGACCGGTGCCGGTCATCCGCCGCCGCCCCCTTGACGGGCATGCTGCCGCCTTGTCCCAATGGGCCTCGAACAAAGCGGCGCCGCCCTGCCCGGGCCCGGGCGCCGAGCGGAGGGACGGACCATGGCCGATGATGCGCTGATCGCAGTGAAGCCCGAACTGGCGGCCGGGGCGAAGATCGATGCCGCGCGCCATCGCAGCATGACCGAGGCGGCCCGCAAGGACCCGGAAGGCTTCTGGCGCGAGGAAGCCAAGCGCATCGATTGGATGACGCCGCCGACCAAGATCAAGAACACCAGCTTCACCGGCGACGTCTCGATCCGCTGGTTCGAGGATGGCGTGCTGAACGCCTCCGTCTCCTGCCTGGACCGGCATCTGGCCGAGCGCGGCGACCAGACCGCCATCATCTGGGAGGGCGACGACCCCAGCGTCGACGCCAAGGTGACCTATCGCGACCTGCATGAGCGGGTCTGCCGCCTGTCCAACGCCATGCGCAAGCTGGGCGTGCAGAAGGGCGACCGGGTCAGCCTGTACCTGCCGATGATCGTCGAGGCGGCGGTGGCCATGCTGGCCTGCGCCCGCATCGGCGCCGTGCATTCGGTGGTCTTCGGCGGCTTCAGCCCCGACAGCCTGGCCAGCCGCGTGCAGGATTGCGACAGCGTGCTGGTCATCACCGCCGACGAGGGCCGCCGCGGCGGCCGCACCGTGCCGCTGAAAGCCAATGCCGACGAGGCGATGAAATCCTGCCCGACGGTCAAGCACGTCATCGTGGTCAGGAACACCGGCAATGCGGTGGCCATGCAGGAAGGCCGCGACCTCTGGTACCACGAGCTCTGCGCCGCCGCCGAACCCACCTGCCCGCCGGAGCCGATGAGCGCCGAGGACCCGCTGTTCATCCTCTACACCAGCGGCTCGACCGGCAAGCCGAAGGGCGTGCTGCACACCACCGGCGGCTACATGGTCTGGGCCGGCTTCACCCATGAGCATGTCTTCGACTACCGCCCGGGCGAGATCTACTGGTGCACCGCCGATGTCGGCTGGGTCACCGGCCACACCTATATCGTCTATGGCCCGCTGGCGAACGGCGCGACCACGCTGATGTTCGAGGGCGTGCCCAACTGGCCCGGCATCGACCGCTGCTGGCAGGTGGTCGACAAGCACCAGGTGAACATCTTCTACACCGCCCCCACCGCCATCCGCAGCCTGATGCGGGAAGGCGAGGCGCCGGTGAAGAAGTGGTCGCGCAAGTCGCTGCGCGTCCTCGGCAGCGTCGGCGAGCCGATCAACCCGGAAGCCTGGATGTGGTATTACCGCGTCGTCGGCGACGAGCGCTGCCCGGTGGTCGACACCTGGTGGCAGACCGAGACCGGCGGCATCCTGATCTCGCCGCTGCCCGGCGCCGTCGACCAGAAGCCCGGCTCGGCCACCCTGCCGCTGCCCGGCGTTCAGCCCGGCCTGGTCGACAATGACGGCACGGTGCTGGAGGGCGCGACCGAGGGCAACCTGGTCATCCTCGACAGCTGGCCCGGCCAGATGCGCACCGTCTTCCGCGACCACGACCGCTTCATCCAGACCTATTTCTCGACGTTTCCGGGCAAGTATTTCTCGGGTGATGGCGCCCGGCGGGATGCGGATGGCTATTACTGGATCACCGGCCGGGTCGACGACGTGCTGAACGTCTCCGGCCACCGCATGGGCACCGCCGAGATCGAAAGCGCCCTCGTCGCCCACCCGAAGGTCGCCGAGGCCGCCGTCGTCGGCATGCCGCACGAGATCAAGGGCCAGGGCATCTACGCCTATGTCACCCTGAAGACCGGCGAAGAGCCGACCGACGCGCTGAAGAAGGAGCTGGTCACCTGGGTGCGCAAGGAGATCGGGCCGATCGCCTCGCCGGACGCCATCCAATGGGCGCCGGGCCTGCCCAAGACCCGCTCGGGCAAGATCATGCGCCGCATCCTGCGCAAGATCGCCGCCAATGAGACCGACAGCCTCGGCGATATTTCGACCCTGGCCGATCCGACCGTCGTGCAGGAGCTGATCGGCAACAAGGTCGGCTGAACCACGCTCCGGGGGGTGGCGCGCGCCGCCCCCCGGGACCGTCAGGAAACGCCGTTCGGCCCGTCCAGGATCAGGCGCACCTTGCGGCTGAGCTCCAGCCTTCCGTAAGGCTTGCCGATCACCTCGAATTCCAGCGGGCGGCCATCCTGCCCCTCGGCCGTGGCGGCCTCGGCATAGCCGGTGGTCAGCAGCACCTTCAGCCGCGGCCGCCGCCGCCGCGCCTCCCGCGCCAGCATCACCCCGTTCATCCGCCCCGGCATCACCAGGTCGGAGAACAGCAGGTCGATGCCCTGCGCCCCGTCCAGCACCGCCAGCGCCTCCTCCGCCTCGGCGGCGCGCAGCACGCGATAGCCGAAATCCTCCAGGATCTCCTGCGCCAGCCCCGCCACGTCGGCGCGGTCCTCGACCAGCAGGATGGTCTCGTGGCCCTGGCTCTCCACCGCCGGCAGGCTGCGCGGGGCGGCTGGCCGCGCCTCCTCCGCCAGCGCCGGGAAGACCAGCTGCAGCACCGTGCCCTCGCCCTCGACCGAGCGCAGCCTTAAACCCCCGCCCGACTGCCGCACGAAGCCATAGACCATGGACAGGCCGAGCCCGGTGCCCTTGCCCTCCTCCTTGGTGGTGAAGAAGGGGTCCAGCACGCGCGCCATCACCGCCGGCGCCATGCCGCAGCCATTGTCGGACACCTCCAGCAGCACATAGGGCCCGGGCTTCAGCTCGGTGTTGAACTGGGCGGCGCCCGGGGCATCCAGCTCCAGATTGGCGGTGGCGATGCCGACCTCGGCGCCGCGCCCCGGCACCATGGCGTCGCGCGCATTGATCAGCAGGTTCAGCAGCGCCAGCTCCGCCTGGGTCGGGTCCAGCCGGCAGGCCCAGAGCCCCGATCCCGGCCGCAGCCGCAGCGCCACCGCATCCCCCAGCGTCCGCCCGGCCAGGTCGCGCATCCCCTCGACCAGGCTGTTCAGGCTGAGCGGGCGGCCATCCAGCTGCTGCTTGCGCGCGAAGGCCAGCAATTGCTGCGTCAGCTGCCCGGCCCGGTTGGCGGCACCGCGCACATGCTCCAGCGCCCGCTTCAGCCGCTCGCGCTCCGGCTCGGGCTTGTCCAGCCCGACGGCGATCAGCTCCAGATAGCCCTGCATCACCTGCAGCAGGTTGTTGAAGTCATGCGCGATGCCGCCGGTCAGCTGGCCCAGCGCCTCCATCTTCTGCGCCTGGCGCAGCGCATCCTCGGCATCCCGCCTGCGGCTGACATCCAGCTGCGAGCCGAAATAGTAGGCGAGCTCCCCCTGCTCGTCATAGACCGGCGAGACGAACAGCGCGTTCCAGAAGCTCGACCCGTTCTTGCGGTAGTTCAGGATCTCGAGGGCGATCTCCCGCTCCTCGGCGATGGCGCGGCGCAGCTGGCCCAGCACCGCCCGGTCGGTCTCCGGCCCCTGCAGGAAGCGGCAGTTGCGCCCCAGCACCTCGGCCGGGTCATAGCCGGTCATCCGCAGGAAGGCGTTGTTGGCATAGATGATCGGATGCCCTTCCGCCTGGGCATCGGTCACCACCATCGGCATCCGCGTGGTCTCGATGGCGGCATGGAAGATTTCGCGGTAGCGCGGCGGGGCGGGACGGCTCATCGCTTCCGGCTCGGGCGCAGCCTGCTCCGGCGGCCGCGACCGGCGGCGACGGGCGCGTTCACTGTCTGGCATGGGCAGCCTCCCCCCCGGTGGCCGGCGCGTCTCACCTGTCTCACCCATTGATGAACGCGCGGTTACCGGCATTCTTGAGCGCGACAGCCCGACCGCGGCAAGGAGAATTGGAACCGATGTCCATCACGCCGCGGCGCCAGCCATGACCGACCGCCACCGCATCGCCGGCGGCGCCCTTTCCGCCACCATCCAGGCGGCCGGCGCCGAGCTCGTCAGCCTGCGCGATGGGGGCGGCGGCGAATATCTCTGGCAGGCCGGCCCGGCCTGGCGCCGCCACGCGCCGCTGCTCTTCCCCATCGTCGGCCGGCTGCCGGGCGACACCCTGCGCCATGCGGGGAAAAGCTATCGCATGACCCAGCACGGCTTCGCCCGCGACCGCCGCTTCGCTTGGGCATCGCGCGAGGCCGATCGCTGCCGCCTGCGCCTGGTCGACGACGCCGAAAGCCGCGCCCTCTACCCCTTCGCCTTCGCCCTGGAGGTGGAATACCGCATCACCGGCGGCCGCCTCGCCGTCCGCAGCCAGATCGCCAACACCGGCAGTGTCCCGCTGCCCTGCAGCTTCGGCGCGCATCCTGCCTTCCGCTGGCCGCTCGTCGAGGGCGCCGCCAAGGACGCCCACCGCCTGACCTTCGCCCACGAGGAAACCGGGCCGTCGCTGCGGCTGGAGGGCGGGCTGCTCGGCTACCCCGAGCCGAATCCGGTCACCGGCCGGGAGCTCGCGCTGAACGAGGCGCTGTTCGAGCGCGATGCCCTGATCCTGCCGGGCGTCGCCAGCCGGGCGGTCCGCTACGCAGCACCCGACGGCACCGCGCTGCTCATGGAATGGGAAGGCTATACCGACCTCGGCCTCTGGTCGAAGCCGGAAGGGGCCGACTTCCTCTGCATCGAACCCTGGTCAGGGATGAGCAGCCCCAAAGCCTGGGACGGCGAGTTCAACGACAAGCCGGACATCATGCACATCGCGCCCAATGCGCAACGAAGCTTCCAATGGTCCATGGAAATCAAGCATGGGGGCTCCGCCCCCAAACCCCCGCCGGGGGGATAGT
>NZ_MLCO01000150.1 GCF_001982615.1 Teichococcus deserti
CGCCAACGAGCTCTGGGGCAACGACGACGGGATCAACGCGATCTTCGGCGGCGGCGGCAACGACATCCTGCATGGCGGCAACCTGGCCGACACGCTGGAGGGCGGCGCCGGAAACGACGTCCTCTACGGCGGCGCGGGCAACGACATCCTGAAGGGCGGCGCGGGTGCCGACTACCTGGATGGCGGGACCGGCGTGGACACGGCCGATTACTCCGACAGCACTCTGTACGTGTCGGTCAACCTGCAGGACGAGACGCAGGGGACCCTCGGTGGTGCGGCCGGCGACGTGCTGATCAGCATCGAGAACGTGACCGGCTCGGTCCATGACGACTTCATCCGCGGCAATGCCGGCGCGAACTACCTGGCCGGCGGCGCGGGCAACGACCAGCTCCTGGGCGAGGCCGGCGACGACATCCTCGAGGGTGGCCTTGGCCGCGACGTCCTGACCGGCGGCGAAGGCAAGGACACGGCGACCTACCGCAACGCGACGACCGGCGTGACCGCCGATCTGAGCAACACGGTTGCCGGAACGGGCGAGGCGCTTGGCGACTCCTTCTTCCAGGTCGAGAACCTGGAAGGGTCGATCCACGACGACATCCTGTATGGCGACAACGCTGCCAACATGCTGACCGGCGGCGCCGGCAACGACACCCTCTACGGCGGTGGCGGTGCCGACCGGCTGATCGGTGGTGCCGGCAACGACACCCTGACCGGCGGCGCCGGAGCTGACACCTTCATCTTCACCAAGGGTGACGGTGCGGACCGGATCCTCGACTTTACCGCGGGCGATGGCGACATGGTCAGCGTCCGGAAGTTCGGCGCCGCGATCGACACCTATGCCGAGCTGTCCGCGCTGTTCCATCAGACGGGCAACGACGTGGTGGTCGACCTGGGCGGCGGCGACTCGCTGACCTTCGTCGGCACGACGATCGCCAGCCTGACCGCGGACCACTTCCTGTTCAGCTGAGGTCAAGCCTGGTGCACGGCCCTTCGGGGCCGTGACGATCGGCCGGCGGATCCCAGGGATCCGCCGGCCTTTTTTTATGCGCGCGCCCGGCGCATGTTCGGCTCTGGCTGGCTGGGAGGCTCCGGGAAGACATGCTGTTGCGCTGCGTGCTGTGCTCTGCCGAGCACCCGCCCACTCTCCGCTATGCCTGCGCCACCTGCGGCGGGCTGCTGGAGGTGGCGGGCGAGAGCGGCCTCGCCTCGCCCGCCGGCGCGCTGGGGATGTGGCGCAACGCATCCCGCCTGTCCGTCGGCGACGCCTCCGCCATCGTCTCGATGGGCGAGGGCGAGACCCCGCTGCTGCGGGCGGGAAAGGTCGAGGCGCAGCTGCCCGGCTTTCGCGGCGAGATCTGGCTGAAGGACGAGACGCGCAATCCTTCCGGCTCCTTCAAGGACCGGCTGGTCAGCGCCGCCATCTCCAAGGCGATCGAGCTCGGCGCGCGCGGCGTGGTCTGCGCCTCCTCGGGGAATGCCGGGGCTTCGGTCGCGGCCTATGCGGCGCGGGCGGGGATGCCGGCGCTGATCGTGGTGCCGGCCGCGACCCCGGACGGCAAGGTCACCCAGATCGCGGCGCATGGCGCGGTGCTGCTGAAGGTGCCGGGGCATTACAGCCGCTCCTATGACCTGGCCATGGCGCTGGCCGAGCACCAGGGCTTAGCCAACCTCACCACCACCTTCCTCAACCCCTATGGCGTCGATGCGCTGAAGCTGGTGGGGGCGGAGATCACCGGGCAGCTCGGCGGCCGCACCCCCAGCCATGTCCTGGTGCCCACCGGCAGCGGCCCGCTCGTCAAGGGCGTCGCCCAGGGCTTTGCGCAGGCAGAAAGCCCCCCGAAGCTGATCGCCGTGCAGGCCGAGGGCTGCGCCCCCATCGTCCGGGCCTTCGAGGCGGGGGCGGCGGCGGTGACCGCCTGGGGCATGCCGCAGACCATCGCCTCGGGCATCAGCGACCCGCTGATCGGCTATGAGGGCGATGGCAGCTACACGCTGAAGCTGGTGCGCGACAGCGGCGGGCTGGCGGTGGCGGTCAGCGACGACCAGCTGCGCGACGCCATGCAGACCCTGGCGCAGCGGGAGGGCCTCTATGCCGAGCCGACCGGCGCCAGCCCGGTCGCGGCATTGAAGAAGCTCTGGGCGGCGGGGCGGCTGGACGCCCGCGCGGTCGCGGTCTGCATGATCACCGGGCACGGCTTCAAGGATGTGCGGGTGTATCAGGCAATGCCGGCGCGCAGCCATCTGGTCGACGACCCGGACGACCTTGCGGCGGTGGCGCGGCTCTGTTCCTCTGCGCTGGAAGAACAGGGCCGGGCGAGGGGCTGACGACGAATGCGGATCACCATCCTGGGCGGCGGCGTGATCGGCGTCGCCAGCGCCTATTGGCTGCAGCAGCAGGGCCACCAGGTGACGGTGCTGGAGCGGCGCGAGGGCGCCGGGCTCGAGACCAGCTGGGGCAATGGCGCGATCATCCATGTCAGCTCGGTGCAGCCCTGGGCCGCGCCCGGCGTGCCGATGAAGGTGCTGAAATGGCTGGGGCAGGAGGATGCGCCGATGCTGCTGCGCCCCTCCGCCCTGCCGCGGATGTGGCGCTGGGGCCTGGGTTTTCTCCTGGCCTCCGGCGCGGGGCGGCACAAGGCGGGCGCGCTGTCGAATCTCGAGCTGGCGCTGCTCTCGGCGCGCAGCATGGCCGAGATCCGCGACGCCACCGGCGTGCAGTACGACTATGCCGGGCATTGCGTGCTGAAGACCTTCGCCGATGCGGCGACGCTGGAGGCGGCGGCGCTGGCGCATGAGCAGTTGGCCCCCTTCGGCCTGGTGACCGAGCGGCTGGACCGCGCCGGCTGCGTCGCGCGCGAGCCGGTGCTGGCCGGCGTCGCGCCGGAGGCCCTGGCCGGCGCTCTGTATTTCCCGCAGGACGAGGTCGGCGACTGCAACAAGTTCAGCCAGGGCCTGGCCGCCTGGTGCGCGGCGCGCGGGGCGGATTTCCGCTTCGGCGTCACCGTGCGCGAGCTGATCGTCCGCGGCGGCCGCGTGGTCGGCGCCGAGACCGACCAGGGCGCGGTGGAGGCCGACGCGGTGGTGGTGGCGCTGGGCAGCCACACCCCGGCGATGCTCCGCAAGCACGGGATCAGCGTGCCGATCTATCCGGTGAAGGGGCTGTCGGTCACCGCGCCGCGCAGCGTCTGGCCCGAGGGCCCGCGCCACGCCATCCTGGACGACGCGCACAAATTCGCCCTCACCCCGCTGGGCGACCGCTACCGCATCGTGGGCTCGGCCGAGGTCGCCGATTACGACACCACGCCGTCGCCCGCCCGTATCGGCGCGCTGATGAAGAATGTCGGCAAGCTGTTCCCGCAGCTGGCGGAGGCGCATGCGGCGCCGGGCGCGGTGCAATGGGCCGGGCTCAGGCCGATGGTGCCGGACGGGCGGCCGCGCATCGGCGCCACGCGGATCCCGGGGCTCTACCTGAACAGCGGGCATGGCCATACCGGCTGGACCATGGCGGCGGGCTCGGGCCGGCGGCTGGCCGAGGTGTTCGCGGCCCGCGCCAATGCGCCCGCCGCGGTCGCCTGACCGCCATGGATGAAAGTTAACCGCGAAAGATGCTGCGGGGCTGGCCGGCTTCTTGCTGGTGCCCGCGAAGGCTCTGGCGGCAAGCCGGGAAGCATGCCTAGCTAAGGCGCATCCCAGGCATGCCCTTCAGACATGCCGAGGCAAAGCAGGGGGACTGACGGATGGACCAGAACGAGGACAAGGCCAGCCTGGAGCGGCGCGGGCTGTTCGGCATGGGTGCTGCGGGCGCGGCCCTTGGGGGTGCTGCCGCCCTCTTCGCGCCGCGCGGCGCCATGGCGCAGACCGTGACCCGCAGCAAGCTGCAGACCATCAAGGAGCGCGGCCGGCTGATCGTCGGCACCGGCAGCACCAACCCGCCCTGGCACTTCGAGGGCGCCGACGGCAAGCTGCAGGGCATGGACATCGACCTGGCCCGGCTGCTGGCCAAGTCGCTGTTCGACGACCCCAACAAGGTCGAGTTCGTGCTGCAGGGCTCGGATGCCCGCATCCCCTCGCTGATCACCGACAAGGTCGACATCGTCGTCCAGTGGATGACGGTGACCCCGGGCCGCGCGCAGCAGGTGGAATTCACCATCCCCTATTACCGCGAGGGCGTCAGCCTGATGATGCTGGCGCGCGGCGGCAAGTACACCAAGTTCGACGAGCTGAAGGCGGGCGGCGCCAATATCACCATCGGCGGCATGCAGAACGTCTTCCTCGAGGAATGGGTGCGCAAGGCGCTGCCCCAGGCCAAGGTCGATGCCTTCGAGAGCCCGGACGCCACGCTGCAGGCGCTGAACGCGCGGCGCATCGACGCCTATATGGCCGACCAGTCGGCGATGCGCTGGCTGATGCAGCAGGCGCCCGGCCGCTTTGTCGATTCCGGCTATGGCTGGATGCCCAATTCCTATGCATCCGCGGTGAAGCCCGGCGACCCGGTGTGGCTGAACTGGGTCAACACCGTCTACAAGGAGGCGATGATGGGCGTCGATTTCGACTATTTCGCCGCCTCCTACAAGAAGTGGTTCGGCATCGAGCTGCCGACGCCGAAGGTCGGCTTCCCGACCGAATTCGCCTGACCTGAGCGCAGCGCGGCGGGGGCCGGGCCCTCGCCGCGCTCCCGCTTTCCCGAGCGCCGAGGCGGCATGATCAATTACCATTTCGACTGGAGCGTCATCGCCCGGAACATGGATCGGTTCCTGGCGGCGCTGGGGCTGGGGCTGGGCCTGGCCGTCATCTCGCTGGCCATCGGCTGCGTGCTGGGGCTGGCGGTGGCCTATGCCCGGGTCTCGCCCAGGCGCTGGCTGTCCGGGCCGGCCTGGTTCTATGTCGAGCTGATCCGCTGCATGCCGCTGCTGCTGCTGATCTTCTTCATCTACTTCGGCCTGCCGGAGTTCGGCATCTACTTCATGGACAAGACCCAGAGCTTTGTCCTGACCCTGTCGCTCTATGCCGCCGCCTATATGAGCGAGGTGTTTCGCGCCGGGCTCGCCTCGATCCCGAAGCAATACGTGGAAGCCGCCAAGGCGATCGGCATGCGGCCCTGGCAGCGGCAGCGCTATGTCGTGCTGCCGGTGATGTTCCGCATCACCCTGCCGGCGATCAGCAACAACCTGATCTCGCTGTTCAAGGACACCTCGCTCGCCGCGGCCATCGCCGTGCCGGAGCTCACCTTCCTGGCCCGCCAGGTGAACGCCAACACCTTCCGCGTCATGGAGGTCTGGCTGACCGCCAGCGCCATGTACCTGGCCACCGCCTATCTGCTCGCCACCCTGCTGCGCCTGGTCGAGCGCCGCTACGCCAGCATCCGCTGAAGGAGGGCGACCGATGGACTTCTCGATGACGCCCGGCACCTTCCTGTTCGAGGCCTGGCAGGCGCGTTTCTCCCTGTTGAACGGGCTGTCGGTGACCATCGGCAGCTCGGCCATCACCATCGTGCTGGCGACGCTGCTGGGCATCCTGGTCGGCATCACCCTGGCCTATGGCTGGTGGCCGCTGCGGCTGCTGGCGCGGCTCTATGTCGACTTCATGCGCGGCATCCCCGTGCTGGTGCTGATCCTCTTCACCTATTACGGACTGGCCCTCTTCGGCATCAACGTGCCGGCCTTCTGGGCAGGGGTCATCGCCCTGTCCGCCTTCGCCACCGCCCATGTCGCCGAGAACCTGCGCGGCGCGGTGCAATCCGTCCCCGCCGGCCAGATGGAGGCGGCCAAGTCGATCGGGCTCCGCTTTGACCAGCGGCTGCGCTACGTCATCATCCCCCAGGCCTTCCGCCGCATGCTGCCGCCCTGGGTCAATACCGGGCTGGAAGTGGTCAAGGGCACTACCCTGCTGTCGGTGATCGGCGTGGTCGAGCTGCTGCTGGCCAGCCAGCAGGTGATGGCGCGCAACTACCTGATCATCGACTTCTACCTGCTGGCCGGGGCCATGTACCTGGCGGTGAACTTCGCCCTCGCGCAGCTCGGCGGCATGCTGGAGCGGCGCTTTTCCTATCTGCGCTATTGAGGAGCCGGCACGGCATGGTCGAACAGGTGCTGCTGCGCGCGATCGGCGTGCGCAAGAGCTTCGGCGCGCTGGAGGTGCTGAAGGGCATCGACCTGGAGGTGCGGCAGGGCCAGGTGGTGTCGCTGATCGGCGCCTCGGGCTCCGGCAAGACGACCTTCCTGCGCTGCGTCAACATGCTGGAAGAGCATGACGCCGGCGATATCCTTCTGGATGGCGACCCGATCGGCTACCGCGTCGAGGGCGGCAAGCGCCGGCGGATGAGCGAGACGGCGGTCTCCGCCCAGCGCGCCCGCATCGGCATGGTGTTCCAGCAGTTCAACCTGTTCCCGCATCTGACGGCGGAAGAGAACGTCATGCTGGGGCTGACCAAGGTCCTGGGCAAGACCAAGGCCGAGGCGCGCGACATCGCCGGCCACTGGCTGGGCAAGGTCGGGCTGGAGGCGCGGCGCGGGCACTACCCCTACCAGCTCTCGGGCGGGCAGCAGCAGCGGGTGGCGATGGCGCGGGCGGTGGCGATGGAGCCTCGTTTGCTGCTGTTCGACGAGGTGACGTCCGCTTTGGACCCCGAGCTGGTCGCGGAAGTGCTGCAGGTGATGAAGGCGCTGGCGGAAAGCGGGATGACCATGCTGGTGGTCAGCCACGAGATGCTTTTTGTCAGAGACGTTTCCCACCACGTGGTCTTCATGGATCAGGGGAAGGTGGCCCAGGCGGGATCGCCGGCGGAAGTTTTTGGCAATCCAGAGAGCGAGCGGTTGCGGAGCTTTTTGGGTCGGTTCCATGGTTTTTTTTGAGGGGAGATTGATGTGTTCGCGGCAATAAAAACTAACGAAGATGGTTCGCCGTCCAATTTGACTATCATGCCCTCTCTGGAGCACATAAAGAAAGAAATAGAATCTGATAATATAAAAGAATCAAAAAATCAAAAAATAGAAGATGAATACAAAATATCTAGAGGGAGGGAGAAGTATTTTCTGGAAGACACACTAAATAAAATTATTGAACAAAGTAAATCTCAGACCGAGATGATGAATATAATTTCTGTAGTCATCACGCGATATCCAAGTATGGTTCTAAAGAGAGAAATACTAACTCCTCTTGAAGAAGGCGAGAAATTTATTGAAGAGTTTGGTAATTATAGAATTTACGCCATTGATGGTGACATAAAAGAAGACATTAAAGAGAGAGTGGATAAGCTTTCTAGATCGATAAACGGAATAAATTCTCTTCCTTCAGCAATATTTCTAAGTATGATCTCTATGTTTGATTCAAATATAGTCGATATATTGAGAGAAATAATATACAATCAGACAAATATGGATCAATTTAGTTCGAGGACAATTACTTTCGGGGATGTCCTTCAAGCCGATTCCATTCAAACTATAAAAGATAAAATAGTGGATGAAGAAATATATGCATTTGGAAGGGGTAGCCACGAAGATCAAGTAAAGTACATAGAATCAAATTTCCATATTTCTATAATAAGCTCGTGGGATTTGTGGGCCGATTTCATAGAAATATTCGAGAGAAGAAATCTCATAGCTCACGGCGAAAAGAGATTTACGACGAGGTATTTGAATATTTGCTCAAAGCACGGAGGGAAGAAGTTTTCGGAACTTGTTGGCACTCCTATTGAATTAAGTCAGGAATATATAGAGTCCTCCGAAGACATTCTACTTGAATTCAGGGTCCTCCTGATATTTTGCTTGAGGAGAAAGCTCAAAAAATTAAGCGACGATGAGAACTATATTCAAATGAATGAAGTTTGTTTCACACTTATAAATTCCGGAAGATACTCAATCGCAACAAATATAATAAAATTTATACTCTCTATGAAGGGAGTAAAATGTAATGACCGAACAAGGAAAATGATTACCCTTAATCTTGCCAGCGCCTACAAGCACCAAGAAGAAGACAAGAAATGCATCGATACCATCAACGCCATTGACTGGACATCTTCTTCTGAAGAATTCAAAGTCTGCGTCTATGCTCTTAAGGAGGACATAAAAAATCTTTTACTGTCGATGGAAAAGATAAAAAATTCTGATTTTATTACTAAGAAGTGCTATAGAAATTGGCCGATATTTGATTTTGTGAGAGAGAATCAGGAATTTATCGATAAATTTGAGAAGCTTTACGGCCAATCAAGTGATGAAGAAAAACTTTCCGTTCCGGAGTAATGCTGCGATTTGGGATTTTCCTGTGCAGCGTTATACGCTGCCGTGATTTGCGGCTCCGCTTCCACCAGGGCATCCACAAAAAAAGCCCTGGTGGATGAGGCCCGCATCGATGCCGTCCCACAGCCTGCGTTCCTGGAAGATCTGGCTCCTGGCCGCGGTGGCGGTGCTCGCCTCCGGCTGGATGGAATACAACCTCATCCACGTGATCCTGGTGCTGACCGGCCGCTTCCCCCTATTCGAGGGCGCGGCCCAGGCGGTGCTGGCGACGCTGTTGCTGGCGGCGCTCTCGGCCGTGACGGTGGAGGGCTGGAAGTTCGCCGCCTTGGCCGGCCCCCTGAAGCGCGACTGGTCGGCCTGGGCGCCGTTCGGCCTGGCCTTCGGCACCTTCCAGGCCATCGGCGTCGTGGTCACCTGGACCCTGCAGCGGCTGACCGTCGGCGAGATGATGGGCGGCTTCTCCCCGCTGCTGCTGGTCGTGGCAGCCAAGGTCGGGCTGATCCATGCGGCGCTTGGCTGGCTGGCGGCGGCGGCGGCGCGGCCGCCGGGCGGGCCGCGCCTGGCTTTCGGTGCCGTGGTGCTGGCGACGGTGCTGTTCGCGCTGCTGCCGCTGCGGCTGGCGAGCTACCTGGTGCCGCTGCCCGAGCTGCTGTTCCAGGCCGAGTTCTGGCTGCAGCTGGCGATGGTGGCGGGCTTCGCCGCCCTCGCCTGGCGCGCCTTCGCGGCCACCCCTGTCGAGCCCGGGCCGGCGCGCCGCATCCTGGCGACGCTGCTCGGCGTGGCGGGGCTGACGGCGCTGGGGCTGGGCCTGGCGGTGCTGCTGGTGCGGAACGACCCGGCGCCGGTGCTGCTGGTGGCCGCGGGCCTGGCCTTCCTGGTATGGATGATCCATCAGCAGCGCCGGCGCGGCGGCATGCGGCGGGTGGGGTGAAGGACATGACCGAGAAGCCGCCGCTTTCCTCCGCCTCCTGGACCGGCCTGCCCGAGGAAACCCCGGCCCAGGCCTTCGCCCGCCAGTTCCGCCCGCCCGAGAGCATGGCGACGCAGCACAAGGCCGCCATGACCGCGCTGCTCTTCGTCGCGGGCATCGCCTTGTTCTTCGGCTGGAGCTTCATCCTCGGCCTGTCCTCGCCGGCCACGCCCTCGGCCGAGACCGGGCAGACGCAGTACTGGACCTTCGGCCGCGGCGGGCCGGCCTTCTACGTCACCCGTGTCGAGGCCGGGATCGGCCTGGCGCTGATCTCCATCAGCCTGCTGGGCCCGGCCGGCTTCCTCGGCTGGACGGCCTGGCGCGAGCGCCGGCGCGCATGAAAAAGGGCGCCGGGGAAAACCCCCGGCGCCCGTGCCACGCCGCCGCGCCCACCGGGCGCGGTAACTGACAAGAATTACCTGGGCGCGTTGACGTTCATCGCCACGGTGTATTCGTCCGCGCGCGGCTCGTAGGTCATGCCGCCGCGCAGCGCCCAGATGTTCTTCTGCATGTGCAGCGTGATCAGCGAGACGTCTTCCATCGCGACGCGCATCGCCTGCTTGAACAGCTCCTCGCGCTTCTCGTCGTCGGCGGTGCGCAGGCCCTCTTCGGTCAGGCGATCCACCTCGGCGTTGGAATAGCCGCTGAAGTTGACCGTCCCAAAACCCTTCTCGGGGATGCGGGTGGTCAGGTTGCCGCGGATGGCGGTGGAGGGCTCGCCCGAGGTCGCCCAGCCGATCAGCATCGCCGACATGTCGTTCTTCGCCTGGCGCTGCGCCATCACGGCGAAGGGCATGGCGTCGACGCGGGTCTTCACGCCGATGCGCTGCCACATCTGGCCGATCGCCTGGATGATCTGGGCGTCGGCGACATAGCGGTTGTTCGGCCCGATCAGGGTGATGCTGAAGCCGTTGGGATAGCCGGCATCGGCCAGCAGCTTCTTGGCGCGGTCGATGTCGAGCGCCGGCGCCGGCAGGTCGGCGACATAGCCGTTGGCGCCGGGCGGCATCATCTGGCCGGTCGGCAGGCCCGCGCCCTGCAGCACGCGGTCGACGATGGCCTGGCGGTTGATGCCGATCGACAGCGCCTGGCGCACGCGCAGGTCGCGCAGCGGGTTCTTGTCCAGCTTCTCGCCGTTCGGCCCGGTGATATAGGGCGAGACGTCATGCGCCACGTCGAGCTTCAGGTAGATCGAGCGCAGGCTCGGCACCTCGGAGAAGGTGACGCCCTGGGTCTGGCGCAGCCGCGGCGCATCGGCCGGCGGCACCACGTCGATCATCTGCACGTCGCCCGACAGCAGCGCCGCGACCCGCACGCCGTCGCTGGTGATGAAGCGGTAGTTGACCGTCGCCCAATCCGGCTTGTCGCCCCAATAGCCGTCGTTGCGGGTCATCACCACGCGATCGTCGGGGGTGAAGCTGACCAGCTTGAAGGGGCCGGTGCCGATGACGGCCTTGCCGTTGTTGAAGTCGCCGGTGGCGACGTTGTCGCCGACCTTCTTGCAGATGATGAAGACGTTGTTCAGGTCGTAGGGCAGCAGCGGGTAGACGCCGTTGGTCTTGAAGCGGATCGTGTGCGGGTCGACGATCTCGCTGGAGACGATGCCGCGGGTGTAGATCGAGAAGGAGCCCGGGCTGTTGATGACGGCGGGCACGCGCTTGATGGTGAAGGCCACGTCCTCGGCGGTGAAGTCGTCGCCGTTGCTGAACTTCACGCCGCGCCGCAGCTTGAATTCCCAGGTGCTGTCGTCGACCAGCTTCCAGCTCTCGGCCAGGCCCGGGATCAGCTTGGCATTGGCGTCGCGGTGCACCAGCTTATCGAAGAAGTGCTCGGCCACCATGTTGTTGGGGGAGAGCGTGTGATAGTGCGGGTCGAGCGAGGTGGGCGGCGCGGCGACAGCCAGGCTCAGCGTGCGGCTGGCGGCGGCGGCTTGCGCGCGGGCCGGACCGCTGCCCAGGCTGGACCCCAGGGCGGCCACGCCGGCGGCGGAAGCGGCCAGCAAGCCGCGGCGGCTGAGGGGGGCGCGGAGGACGGTGCGCTGCATGAGAAGACATCTCCGAGTACGGTGGCGTGACTGCCGTGGTCCCTGGTCGGCCGCTTTCTTGTGATGGCGGCTCGGGCGTGATTGCTGCATCGGCGATGGGGTCCCGTCAACGGGTCCGTGATCGGAGAGCCTGGGCTTGACCAATCCGAACAGCTTCTCGGGCAATCCGGCGAAGCTCGCCCGCTGGGACGAGCGCTACCTGGGCCTGGCGCACCACATCGCCCAATGGTCGAAGGATCCGCGCGCCAAGGTCGGCGCCGTGCTGGTGCAGCAGCGCTATGCCCGGATCGTGGCGACCGGCTTCAACGGCTTCCCCGCCAATGTCGAGGATTCCGCCGAGCGGCTGCAGGACAAGGCGCAGAAGCTGCAGATGATCCTGCATGCCGAGCAGAACGCCCTGCTGCATGCCGGGCGCGAGGCGCGGGAATGCGACGCCTATGTGGTGGGCAAGCCGGTCTGCAACGTCTGCGCGACGCTGCTGATCCAGTCGGGCGTCCGCCGGGTGGTCGCCGCCGCCCCGCGCGCCGGCACCGGCAGCTACTGGGACAAGGTCGGCCTGCTGGCGATCGACATGCTGCGCGAGGCGGGGGTGGAGTTCACCCCCGTCACCGGCGAGCAGCTGGACCGGCTGGGGCTGAACCGGGACGAGGCGCGCGCCGCCCAGGACCCTTTCTCCACCCACCAGCACAGCTTCGACTTCGGGGGCGAGGGCGAATGACCGCCCCCGCCGGCTGAGTCGATTTCCGCGGCCCGGCGCGCTATACCCCCCGACCCCCGCAAGACGACGACCCCGGAGCAGCGCAGTTGACGACCCCCGACACCCAGACGGCGACCGAGGCGCAGCGTCGGCGGACTTTCGCGATCATCGCCCATCCTGACGCCGGCAAGACCACCCTGACCGAGCAGCTGCTGCTCCTCGGCGGCGCCATCCAGATCGCCGGCGCGGTCCGCGCCAAGGGCGAGCGGCGGCGGACCCGCTCCGACTGGATGAAGATCGAGCAGGACCGCGGCATCTCGGTCGCGACCAGCGTCATGACCTTCGAATATGCCGGGCAGATCTTCAACCTGCTGGATACCCCGGGCCACGAGGACTTCTCCGAGGACACCTACCGGACGCTGTCGGCGGTCGACGCCGCGGTGATGGTGATCGACGCCGCCAAGGGCATCGAGGCGCAGACCCGCAAGCTGTTCGAGGTCTGCCGCCTGCGCGACATCCCCATCGTCACCTTCATCAACAAGATGGACCGCGAGGCGCGCGAGCCGCTGGAGCTGCTCGACGAGATCGAGAAGACCCTGGCCCTCGACGTCACCCCGGCCACCTGGCCGATCGGCTCGGGCCGGCAATTCTCCGGCGTCTATGACCGCCAGGACGCGACGCTGCGCCTGCTGACCGAGGGCGGCGAGCGCGACGAGAAGCTCGAAGGCCCCGAGGATCCGCGCATCGACGGGCTGCTGCCGCATGGCCAGGGCGACCTGCTGCGCGAGGGCATCGAGGTCGCCTCGATGTACAACGACTTCGCCCTCGACAGCTTCCGCGAGGGCCATCTGACGCCGATCTATTTCGGCAGCGCGCTGCGCGGCTTCGGCGTCAAGCACCTGCTGGACGGCCTGGCCCGCTACGCCCCCCCGCCCTCCGCCCGCCGCGCCGATGTCCGCGTGGTCGAGCCGGAGGAAGAGAAGCTGTCCGGCTTCGTCTTCAAGATCCAGGCGAACACCGACCTGAACCACCGCGACCGCGTGGCCTTCCTGCGCATCTGCTCCGGCAAGCTGCGCAAGGGCGCGCGCCTGAAGCAGGTCCGCACCGGCAAGTCGATCCCGGTCAACGCGCCGCTGTTCTTCTTCGCCAAGGAACGCCAGGTGGCCGAGGAAGCCTGGCCTGGCGACGTGGTCGGCATCGCCAACCACGGCGTGCTGCGCATCGGCGACACCCTGACCGACGGCGAGGAGCTGAACTTCCGCGGCGTCCCCAGCTTCGCGCCCGAGATCCTGCGCCGCATCCGCCTGGACGACCCGATGCTGGCCAAGAAGCTGCGCAAGGCGCTCGACCAGCTGGCCGACGAAGGCGTGGTCCAGGTGTTCCGCCCGATGGACGGCAGCCAGCCGGTGGTCGGCGTGGTGGGCCAGCTGCAGCTCGACGTGCTGAGCAGCCGCATCCAGGCCGAATACGGCGTCCAGGTCGGCTTCGAGGCGACCAGCTGGTCCACCATGCGCTGGATCGCGACCGAAGACCGCGTGGCGCTCGACCGCTTCCTGCGCACTGCGCCCAGCCAGATGGCCGAAGACCACGACAACGAGCCGGTGGCCTTCTTCAACTCCGAATGGGGACGGAAACGCTCGGAAGAAGAATGGCCGCAGCTGAAGTTCCTGGCGTTGCGGGAACAGCACGGGGTCTGAAGACAGGGGCAGGCGAGGGGAATGAATTCCCCTCGACCCCTTCTTTTTTCTATTCATTGGCCGTTCGATGGCCAGCGCTTCAGTGGCGCCGTCGCCAGGGCATCCCGGCGGGGCGCCAAGCTGCGCGATGTTCCGGCGACGGCTGAGATGGTCTCAGTCGCCCGCGATCCGTCCGCCACGGAAAATGAAATCTTCCCGGCGGAGGGGAAGGATCGTGACTCGCCGGTTTTGTACCTCGGGCTTGCCCTCGGCAGTGTTCACGAGGGGCCAGTCAGACCCCTTGACGATCACCCTGAGGCAGCCGCGGCCGAAGCCGAGCCGGAGGAGTTCCTGCTTTACAGCTTCGGCGCGAAGCCTGCTGATGATGATCCGGCGCTCTGGCGTGCCGGTCAGGTCCGAATGGCCGTGCAACTCGGCGCAACTTCGTCCGATGGCCCTGTTGTGCTCGGCGAGCCATGCGATGTTCTGCGCCCCCCTCTGTCCGTAATCCGTCGTGTCTCCTGGGAAGAAGATATCGAGGTGGCTAGTAGAGGCCTGGAGAGGTCGGGCCACCAGGGCGCAAACAACGCCAAAGGTAACCACCAGCATGCGGCAAGATCTCGGCATCCACGTCACAGGTCGCGATCCCACCGGGCCATTTCACGTACTGTGCCCACGTGGACACGGCAGTCCGAAAGAAAAAAGAAGGGGTCCAGGGGAATTCATTCCCCTGGCCTTTACCTTTCTTCTCTTCACTTCGCCCGGATATGGAAAGCCAAAGTCTCTTCATCCGTCCGCGGCGTGAAGGTCAGGTTCGCGCGCCCCGCCCAGACGGTCGGCAGGATGACGATGGGGATCTGGCCCGCATCGGCCACGGCCTTGGCCTGGATCTCCTGGAACAGGGCGCGGCGCTTGTCGTCGTTCAGCGTGCCCATGGCTTCGGCGATCAGCTTGTCCAGCTCCGGGTTGGAGTAGCTGGAGACGTTGAAGGCGCCGTAGCGGCCGCCGGGCCCTTCCTTGGTGTGGATGAAGGAGGAGACGGCGTAGCCCGCCTCGCCGGTGAGGGTCCCCCAGCCGGCCATGGTCACCGGGTAGTCGCCGCGGGTGCGGGCGGCGAAGAAGATGGTGCGCGGCTGGGCGTTGACCTGCACGTCCAGGCCCACGCGGGCGAAGAGCTGGCCGAGCGCGGTGCAGGTGGCGCCGTCGCCGGGCAGCCGGTCGGAGGAGCAGAACAGCGGGAAGCGGAAGCCGTTCGGGTATCCGGCCTCGGCGAGCAGGGCCTTGGCGCGGTTGATGTCGGTCGGCAGGCGGGGCGGGTTCGGGTTGGCGCCGAACATGCCGGACGGCATCAGCTGGTAGGCGGTGGTGGCGGTGCCCTCGAAGACCGACTGGGCGATGGCCTGGCGGTCGATTGCCAGCGACAGCGCCTGGCGGACGCGGAGGTCGCGGAACGGGTTGCGCGGCAGGGTCTGGCCGGCCTTGTCGGTGATGCCGCGCAGCGCCGGCAGGGACATGTCCTCGCGCATGTCGGGGTAGAGGATGAAGGTGTAGATGCTCTCGCCCTGGTAGAGGGAAAGATTCCGCTCCCGCTTCAGCCGGGCGATGTCCGAGACGGGGATGTAGTTGGCGAAGTCGACGCGGTTGGACAGCAGGCCGGCGACGCGGGCGGCATCGTTGCTGATCTCGACCAGGGTGACCTTGGACCAGGGCGCCTCGCCGCCCCAGTAGCCGGGGGCGCGCTCCATCACCAGGTCGCCGCGCGGAGTCCAGGAGACGAACTTGAAGGGCCCGGTGCCGATGGCGGCGGCGCCGCTGTTGAATTCCGGCGCCTTCGAGCTCGGCGCGATGCCGGCCGAGACGATGAACAGCCGCGTCATGTCCTGTGGCAGGGCGGCGTTGGGCACGTTGGTGCGGATGCGGACGGTGTGGTCGTCGACGATGTCCACGGCCACGATGCTGCGGGTGTAGATGACCAGCCCGCCATCGGGGCCGGCGGCGTCCTTCACCCGCTCGATCGAGAACTTGACGTCGGCGGCGGTGAAGGGCCGGCCGTCATGGAACTTGACCCCCTCGCGCAGCTTGAATTCCCAGGTCAGGTCGTCGACGGCGCGCCAGGAGGTGGCGAGCGCCGGCGCCACCTGCAGCTTCTCGTCGACGGCGACCAGGCTGTCGAAGATGTTGCGCAGCGCCGCGGCGTGGTTGCCGAGCGCCATGAAATGGGGGTCGATGCCCTCCGGCCCGGCGCGCACGCCGATGCGCAGCTCCTGCGCCTGGGCGGCGGGCAAGGGGGTGGCGGCGGCCAGAGCCAGGACGGCTGCGGCCGAGAACAGTATTCTGCGAAGCATTGACGGAATCTCCCCGATCTTTCAGCGTCCCTCGGGTCAGAGGGTGCTGAAGCACCGCGGATCCGGCAAGGGCTTCCGCGCGGAAACGGCACCGCTGCAGGCTAGAGAGATCAAGACCCATGGCGAACACGGCTGACAGCGCGGCGGCGGAGGGGTTGTCCGGCCCCATCCTGGTCTGGGG
>NZ_MLCO01000151.1 GCF_001982615.1 Teichococcus deserti
CCCTCGGCCCGGCTGGTCGGCAGCGCGGTGGCGGTGGTCTTCCTCGGCCATCACCTCATCGGCGCCGCGGCGCGGGCCGGGCATTGGCCGCCGCCCTATGCCGACTGCTTCGAGCAGGCCTGGCAGGACAGCCTGCGCCTGGCGCTGGCCTTCGCCTTCCTCGGCGCCTTCTGGCTGGTGCTCGAGGCCGGCGCCGCGCTGTTTTCCCTGATCGGCCTGGAAGGCCTGGAGCGGCTGGTCAACCGTCGCAGCTTCGCCCTCCCGGCCTCGGGGCTGATCCTCGGACTGGGCCTGGCGCTGCTCGGGCTGCGGGAGCGGCTGTCGCTCGCGCTGCGGGCGCTGCTGTTGACCCTGCTGGCCTGGCTGATGCCGCTGCTCGCCGTACTCGCCGCCGGCTTCCTGCTGGCCCTGCCGCTGACCGGGATCGAGCGGCTGTGGCAGACCCATGTCGCCGCCGGCGGGCTGCTGGGTGCCTCGGCGCTGATGATCCTGCTGATCAACGCGGTGCACCAGGACGGGCTGGTCATGGCCACCGCCCCACGTCTGCAGGCCGCCGCCGCCCGGCTGGGGGCGCTGGTGCTGCCGGTGCTGGCCCTGCTGGCGCTCCGGGCGCTGGGGCTGCGCGTCGCGCAATACGGGCTGACGCCGGACCGGGTGCTGGGCCTGGCGGCCGGCGGGCTCGCCGCGCTCTACGCGCTGGGCTACCTGGCGGCGGCGGCACGGCCCGGCATGGCGCCGCTGGGCGCGGTGAACCAGGTCATGGCCTGGCTGACCATCGGCCTGGTGCTGCTGCTGAACTCGCCGCTGGCCGCGCCGGAGAAGCTCGCCGTCGATGACCAGCTGGCGCGGCTGGCGGATGGCCGCACGCCGCCCGAGCGCTTCGACCGCGGGCTGTTCCAGCGCGAACTCGGCCCCGCCGGCCGCGCCGCCCTGCTGCAGCCGCCGCTGCGCGACCTGGCCGAGGCGCGGCCCGCGGCGCCGGCCCTGCCCGAGCCGCAGCTGCGCTTCATCCCGCCGGCGACCCGCCTGCCGGACTCCTTCGCGGAACAACAGAAGGAAACGCTGCGCACCAGCTGCTGGCGCGGCTGCGACGTCATGGTCCTGGACCTCGACGGCGACAACAAGCCGGAGGTCCTGCTGGGCAGCACGCTGCGCCTGCGCGTCTGGCGCGAGGATGGGGAGGAGGGCTGGGTCGAGCAGGGCAGCTACAACCGCTGCGCCCAGGCCTCGGCCGAGGCCAGCCGCGAGGGGCGCTACAGCCTGGAGCCCTCGCCCTGGCGCGACCTGGTGGTGGAGGGACGGCGCTTCCGGCTGGAGCTCCGCCATCCCTGCGGCCCCTAGCCTGTCATCGTCGCAGCCAGAATGGGCGGCGAGGTCGATCGCCCGCGCCGATCAGATCCGCTGGTGCAGCGCGCAGACCAGGGTGAACAGCCGCCGCGCCGTCTCGAAGTCCAGCGCCACGCGGCCGTCGAGGCGCTGGCACAGCAGTTCGGCGCCCTCGTTGTGCAGGCCGCGGCGGCCCATGTCGATCGCCTGGATCCGCGCCTCAGAGCCGCCCTCGGTCACCGCCTGCTCATGGCTCGCCACCACCAGGTGGTAGTCCTTGATCAGCCGGCGGAACGGCCCGAGCGCCAGGGCGATCACCCTGAGCGGCGCCTGCGCCGTGTCGTGGATGTCGAAGACCAGCCGCCCGTCGCGGATCTCCAGGTTCAGCGCATAAGGCCCCGGCGGCAGCCCGGCCGGGTCGAAGCTGTTGCCGGCCAGCAGGTCGGCGACCGCCTGGGCGCGGTCGGCCTCGGCATAGGGGTTGGGCAGCGGCGGCCCTTCGGGCAGCGCGATGCTCTGCAGCCGCTGCTCAGCCATCGCGCTGCGGATCCGGCTTGCCGTGCCCCGATCTCTCCTGGGGCCTCTCCTGGGGCCCGTCCTCGTCGCCGCCGAAGCCCAGCCGCAGCATCAGCCCGACCGTCGCCCCCTTGATCGGCCGCAGCAGCACCAGGCAGGCCAGGGTGAAGAGCGGCAGCCAGACCACCATGTGCAGCCACATCGGCGGCATATAGGCCTTCTCGACCCAGAAGACGCCGGGCAGCAGCACGTGGCCGACGATGAAGATGGTGAAATAGGGCGGCGCGTCATCCGCCCGCACCCGGCCGAGCGGCGCGTCGCAATGCCGGCAGGCCGGCACCACCACGAGATAGCCGGCGAACACCTCACCCACCCCGCAGACCGGGCAGCGGTTCATCGCCCCCCGCTTCAGCATGGTCGTCAGGGGCGGCAGCGCGGCGACCCGTTCCGCCTGGCTGCGGTGGGGCTCCCAGCGCTGCGGCTGGTGGTCCATGGGCTTCTTCCTGGCTTCGCTGGGCTGCCGCCGGCATCTGCCGGAGGCCAAACCGTTTCCGTGTGCAACGCAATATCGGCACGTTGCGCCATGCGGATCAAGTGAAGCCTCCTGACCGAACGGGGGCGCGGCTTGCAGGCTCGGCCCCCGGGCGCGATGCTGCGCGCATGGTCAAGCGCATCCTCGTCATCAACCCCAACAGCTCGGCGAGCTGCACCCGCGGCATCGCCGACAGCATCGCCGGCTTCGCCCTGCCAGGGCAGGCCATCTTCGAGACGGTTTCGCTCCCGGGCGGCCCGCCGGCCATCGTCACCTGGCGCGACTGGTATTCCGTGGCCGAGCCGCTGTGCCGCCTGGTCGAGGCGACGCCGGCCGACGCCTATATCCTGGCCTGCGTCTCCGATCCCGGGCTGGAGGCGGTGCGCATCGCCACCGACCGCCCGGTCTTCGGCCCCTTCCGCTGCGCCGTCGCCGCCGCGCTGACGCGGGCCGAGCGCTTCGGCGTCATTGCCTTCGTCGACGCCTCCAAGCCGCGCCAGCGCCGGGCGCTGCAGGCCATGGGGGCGGAAGCGCGGCTGGCCGCCAGCATCGCGCTGAACCTGCCGATGGAGACGCTGACCGATCCCACGGCGGCCCGCGCCGCGCTCTGCGACGCGGCGCGGGCGCTAGTGAAACAAGGGAGCGAGGCGGTCATCCTGGGCTGCGCCGGCATGGCCGGGCATCGCAAGGCGGTGGAAGACGCGGCGGGCGTGCCGGTGATCGAGCCCTGCCAGGCCGCGGCGGTCCAGGCGCTGCTGAGCGTGCTCGCTTAGAACAAGCAGGAAGGCCGGGGGAAGGAATTCCCCCGGACCCCCATCTTCTTCCTGTCTATGCCCGGCTGCCGCTGGCAGCCGGATCAATCATCATCGTCGTCATCATCGCGGCGCCGGCCGCGCCGGCGGCGCCGGTCATCATCGTCGTCGTCGTCATCCTCGTCGTCCCGGCGGCGCGCCCGCGCCCCGCGGCGCCGCTCCTCCTCCCGCCAGCGCTGCGCGTCATGCCAGGGATCGCGCCAGCCCGGGCGCAGCCGGCGATCGTCGTCGTCATCGTCGGCGCGGGCCGCGCCCGCGAAGCCCAGAGTGGCCAGCATCGCCAGGCCCAGCACCCGGCGCGTCGGGAAGTCGGTCATGCATCACCTCCGCCTCCCGGTCTCCCAAGGCAAAGCGGCAGGGGCGTGGCAGCCCCTGCCGCAATCCGCGTGACAGCGCGAGCGTGATCGGCCGCCTTACTTCGACGGCGTCCACTCGGCCGGCGCGACGCTGCCGGTCTGCTCCAGGATGCGGCCATAGGCCTCGACCCGGCGATGGGCGGCGAAGTTGAAGATGGTGGTGCGGCCCAGCGTGCACTGGTCCAGGTTGCAGTCGGCCACGATCAGCTCGTCATCCCAGCTCGTCGCCTGGGCGACGATCTCGCCCTGCGGGTTGACGATGATGGAGTGGCCGAACAGCTCGTTGCCGTCCTCGATACCCGCCTTGGCAACGCCAGCGGCGAAGCAGGCATTCTGGTAGCAGCCGGCGCGGATGGAGAGGTGGCTGTGCTCGACCCGCAGGTGATGCGCCTCGAAGCCGCGGGCATCCTGGTTGATGGAGGGGGTGTTGTAGCCCAGCATCACCAGCTCGACCTGCTGCAGCCCCATGACGCGCCAGGATTCCGGCCAGCGGCGGTCGTTGCAGATCATCATGCCGATGTTCACCGGCCCGGCCTTGCCGATCGGCGCCCGCACCACCGGGAAGCCCAGGTTGCCCACCTCGAAATAGCGCTTCTCCAGGTGCTGCACCTTGCGCTTCGGATCGAATTCCTTGTGACCCGGCAGGTGGATCTTGCGGTACTTCAGCACCACTTCGCCGGTCGGGTGGACATAGACGGCGGTGTTGAAATGGCGCTTGCGCACCACGCCGGTCTCATCTGGCTCATGCGCGATCTCGCCATAGCCCAGGTGGAAGCCGATGTTGAACTTCTTGGCGGCCTCGAACAGCGGCGCGGTCTCGTTGGACGGCAGCGCGGATTCGTACCAGGCGTCGGCGTTGTTGATGTCCTCCTCGTACCAGCGCGGGAAGAAGGTGGTCAGCGCCAGCTCGGGGAAGACCACCACCTCGGCGCCGCGCTGATGCGCGCGCTCCATCAGCCGCACCATGCGGCCGACGACGACGTCGCGCCCCTCGGCCTTCTGGATCGGGCCCAGCTGGGCGGCGGCAAGGGTCAGCATGCGGGACATGAAGGGCTCCGGCTTTATTATTCAGTTGGTGGTGGGCGGCAGCGGGTCGATGAAGTCGGCGCCATGCTCTTCCTGGGTCTCGGCCACGGCGCGCAGGAAGGCGTCGTCCCAGGCATCCTCCAGCGCGTCCACCAGGGCGTCGGCCGCCTCCTGGCTGCGCAGCATGGCGATGCGCTCGCGCCCGGCGATCCAGACGGCGAAGCTGCCGTCCTTCTCCTCGCGTACTTCGAACATCTCAGTTCTCTCCTCGGTTGTCGGGGGAGGGGGCGGTGTCGGTATCGGTCTCGCGCGGGGTCAGCAGGCGATAGGCGACGCGGCTGGCCAGCACGGCGCAGAGGCCGCCGCCCAGCGCCAGCGGCAGGCTGGTGCCCGGGCCGGTCGCCCAGACCCAGAGCGCCAGCGCGCCGAGCCCGGCGCCCATCACCACCAGCGCCCGCATCAGCCGATATCGAGCTCGATCAGGGCGCTCTCGCGATGCTGCCGCGGCACGAAGCGGCCCTGTCCGGGGCGGGCGAGCACCGCCGTGCCGTCCCAGATGCAGCTGCCGCGCAGATAGGTGGCGGCGACGCGGCCGGTCATCGGCCGGCCGTGATAGGGCGACCAGCGCGCATCCGCCCGGTCCTGGATCGAGGCCTCGTCGAAGACGAACTCGCCTTCCTCCATGACCAGGAAGTCGGCATCCGACCCCAGACGGATGGCGCCCTTCTTCGGGAACAGCCCGTGGTAGCGGGCGGTGTTCTCGGCGCAGTACTTGGCCATGAGGGTGAGAGGGAGCCCCCGTTCCCGCAGCATGGTGAACATCAGGGGCGCATAGGACTGCATGCCGGTCAGGCCCGCGCCGCAGGCGAAGATGTCGTCGCCGAGCTTCTTCTCGCGCTGCCAGGGGGCATGGTCGGTCGAGACATAGGCCATCTGCCCGTTGACCAGCGCGCCCCACATCCGCTCGACCTCCTCGGCCGTGCGGAAGGGTGGGTTGCACTTGCCGAAGCCCTTGAGGCGGACCAGGTCCTCCTCGGTCATGCAGAGATACTGGATGCAGGCCTCGCCCGAGGCGCGGCCGCCCATGGCGCGGAAGGCCTCGGCGATCTCGAAGCCGCGGGCGACCGAGGAATGCGCGATATGGACATGCGCGCCGGTCTCCAGGCCGATCTCGAAGATCTCGAGGTCCGCCATGGTCTCGGCCAGCGGCGGCCGGGTGCGGGCATGCATGATCGGGTCGACCCGGCCGGAGGCGCGGGCCTCGGCGGTCAGCCGCTCGACCAGCTCCTGGTCCTCGTTGTGCACCGCGACCATCAGCCCGGTCTTGGCGATCTCGCGGAAGGCAGCCACCATCGTCGGGTGGTCGATGCGCGGGAAGCGCACCGCATCATATTCATAGGTGGAGAGCTTGAAGGCGGACGCCCCGGCCTCCGCCAGCCCGGCGATGGCATCGACCCCGCCGGTCTTGGTGATGGTGCCATAGAGCGCCACGTCGACATGCGCCCAGCGGTGCACCGCCTCCACCTTCTCGGCGAAGATGCCGGCATTGGTCACCGCCCGCGGCACGTCATAGGGCATGTCGCAGACCGTGGTGACGCCGCCGGCGGCGGCCGACATGGTGGCGCCCTCGATGCCGGGGAAGCCGATGGCGCTGCCGGTGTGCATATGGCCGTCGACCAGGCCGGGCAGGATGGCGCGGCCCGAGAAGTCGTCGACCTGGCGGGCCGGCGGCAGCTCGCCCTGGCCGATGGCGGCGATCACCTCCCCCCGCACCGCGACATAGCCATCCTTCAGGATGCCGTCCGCCAGCACGAGATCGCCGCGCAGCACGCGGTCATAGGGGAGTTGCATGGCCCTAGCTCCAATCCGCTGAGAAGGGCGGGAGACTAGGGCGAGAGCAGCGGCCCCTCAACCGGCCGCGGCGGCCCGGCAGCCGGAAAAGCCGCAGCGGCAGCGGGGCGCTTTCCAGTTTCCGGCACGCGATGGGCCAGGTTCAGGGCGCGATCACCATGCAGGGCCCGCTGGCGGCGCGGCAGAAGGAGCGGGCGGAGGCCGCCGACAGCCCGGTCACCCGGGCGCGGTACAGCGTCTTGCCACGGGCGCGCACGCTCTCGACCTCGGGCTTGCCGCCGCGCCGGGCGGCGCGGCTGGCGGCGCTGCGCGCCGCGGCGGCGGCGTCGAAGGCGCCGACCTGCACCGCCCAGGGTCCGCCGGCCATCCGCTCCGACGCCGCGGCACGGCG
>NZ_MLCO01000152.1 GCF_001982615.1 Teichococcus deserti
GAGGCGGCGGAGCTCGCCATGCGCAACAACCCGGCGGTGGTCGCAGCCCTGTTCGACGAGGCCGCGGCGCGCGACGCCATCGACGTGCAGATGGCGGCCCTGCTGCCCTCGGTGAATGTGCAGGCCCAGGCCTTCCGCAGCGACAACCAGCAATCGCCGCACACCCGCGGCACCGGCCAGCAGATCACCGCCAACCTCTCGGTCCCGCTGTACCAGGGCGGCGCCGAGCATTCGGCGGTGCGCCAGGCGCGGCAGGATGCGCAGCGCTACCGCCAGGTGGTGGACGACAACCGCCGCCAGGTCATGCAGCAGGCGACCCAGGCCTGGGAGGGGCTGCAATCGGCCCGCGCCCAGGTCGACAGCGTGCGCGCGCAGATCCGCGCCGCCGAGATCGCCCTCGACGGCGTGCAGCGCGAGGCGGTGGTCGGCAGCCGCACCACCCTCGACGTGCTGAACGCCGAGCAGGAGCTGCTGAACGCCCGCGTCAGCCTGGTGCAGGCGCTCGCGAATGTGGTCACCGCCAGCTACAACCTGGCCGGCTCGGTCGGGCGGCTGACGGCGCGGGATCTGGCGCTGCCGGTCGCGCAATACGATATGGAAGCCTATTACCGGACGGTGCGGTCGCGCTGGTTCGGCACCGGCGACCTGAATTCCCAGCAGCCCGCCGGCGACACCTCCAGCAGCGCAGTACCCTGAGCATGGCCCAGCCGCCCGCACGACCCGCCGCTCCGCAGGAGCAATCGATGGACGACATCCTGTCCTCCATCCGCAGCATCCTGAACGAGGATGAGCAGCTCGATGCCGCTCATGCGCCGCTGGAGTTGACTGAAGCCATGCTGGTTCCGACGCCGAAGACCCCCGCGAACATGCCGGACGCGCCCGGTCCGGTGCCGCCGCCGCGTCCGCAGCCGCTGGCGCCCGAGCCGCAGACCTATGTGCCGCCCGCCTATATCGCGCCGGCGCCTGTGGCGCCGCCGGTCGCAGCCCATGTCTCTGCCCCGGTGGCTGCGCCCCTGGCCGCGGCCGAGACCGAGCAGGGCAGCCTGCTGGGGCCGATCGCCGCGGCCGCCGCGGCCGCAGCCCTGGGCCAGCTGGCCCGCGCCGTGGCCGACGACCGCAAGGCGCCGGTGATGCGTTCGGGCGGCACGAGCATCGAGGATGTGGTGCGCGAGGAGCTGCGCCCGCTGCTGAAGGGCTGGCTGGACCAGCATCTGCCGGCGATGGTCGAGCGTCTGGTCAAGGCCGAGATCGAACGCGTCCTGGCCCGCCCCCCACAGTAAGCGCCGCCGCCCCCCGGCGGGGGGCGGCTCAGGCAGAAAGAGAAGTGGGCCTGGGGGAATTCCTTCCCCCAGCCCTTTCTTGCTTTCTAACCCTTCCTCTTGACGACCGGCGCTGATCGCGCCCAAGGCAGCGCCCATGCTCGAAAAGAACCTTCTCCCCGCCAGCTTCGAACAGCGCCTCTACGAGGGATGGGAGGCGGCTGGCCGCTTCGGCGCGCATCCCGAGAGCGCGGCCGACCCCTTCACCATCATGATCCCGCCGCCGAACGTCACCGGCAGCCTGCATATCGGCCATGCGCTGACCTTCACCATCCAGGACACGCTGATCCGCTGGCGCCGGATGCAGGGGCGGGACGCGCTGTGGCAGCCCGGCACCGACCATGCCGGCATCGCCACGCAGATGGTGGTGGAGCGCCTGCTGGCCGGGCAGGGGGTGCAGCGCCGCGACATCGGCCGCGAGAAGTTCCTGGAGCATGTCTGGGAGTGGAAGGGCCAGTCGGGCGGCAACATCACCCGCCAGCTGCGGCGGCTCGGCGCCAGCCTGGACTGGCGGCGCGAGCGCTTCACCATGGATGCCGGCCTGTCCGAGGCGGTGCGCGAGGTCTTCGTCACCCTGCATGAGCAGGGGCTGATCTATCGCGACCGGCGGCTGGTGAACTGGGATCCGAAGTTCCAGACGGCGATCTCCGACCTCGAGGTCGAGAGCCGCGAGATGAAGGGCAGCCTCTGGCACCTGCGCTATCCGGTGGAGGGCGAGGCCGGCCGCTTCATCGTGGTCGCGACCACCCGGCCGGAGACCATGCTGGGCGACACCGCCATCGCCGTTCACCCCGAGGATGAGCGCTTCCGCGACCTCGTGGGGAAATTTGCGATCCTGCCGCTGGTCGGCCGCCGCATCCCGATCGTCGCCGACGAGTATTCCGACCCGGAAAAGGGCTCGGGCGCGGTGAAGATCACCCCGGCGCATGACTTCAACGATTTCGCCGTCGGCAAGCGGCACGGCCTGGCCATGCCGTCGGTGCTGGACGCGTATGGCGCGGTGATGCTGGAGGAGATCGAGGGCGACCTGGCGGCGCTGGAGGGCGTGGCCGACCCGGCCTTCGTCCGCAGCCTGTCCGGCCAGGACCGCTTCGAGGCACGCAAGGCCATCGTCGCCGAGCTGGAGCGGCTGGAGCTGGTCGAGACCATTGAGCCGCACAGCAATGCCGTGCCGCATGGCGACCGTTCGGGCGTGCCGATCGAGCCGCGGCTGACGCTGCAGTGGTATTGCGACGCGGCGACGCTGGCCAAGCCGGCCATCGAGGCGGTGGAGACCGGCAAGACCGAGTTCGTCCCCAAGCACTTTGAAAACATCTTCTTCAGCTGGATGCGGGACATCCAGCCCTGGTGCATCTCGCGCCAGCTGTGGTGGGGGCATCAGATCCCGGCCTGGTACGCGCCGGATGGCAGCTGCTTCGTCGCCCGCACGGAAGAGGAAGCGCTTGCCCAGGCGCGCCAAAAACTCGGAGCCGACGTCGCGCTGACCCGCGACGAGGACGTGCTGGACACCTGGTTCAGCTCGGCGCTGTGGCCGTTCAGCACCCTCGGCTGGCCGAACAAGACGCCGGAGCTGGACAAGTATTATCCCGGCGACGTGCTGGTCACCGGCTGGGACATCATCTTCTTCTGGGTCGCCCGGATGATGATGATGGGCCATCACTTCATGGGCGCCGCGCCGTTCAAGACCGTCTACATCCATGGCCTGGTCCGCGACGAGAAGGGCCAGAAGATGTCGAAGTCGAAGGGCAACGTCATCGACCCGCTGGAGCTCGTCGAGAGCTTCGGCGCCGATGCGCTGCGCTTCGCCATCGCCTCCCTGGCGACGCCGGGCCGCGACGTGAAGCTCGGCCGCAAGCGGGTGGAAGATTTCCGTTCGTTCGGCACCAAGATCTGGAACGCGGCGCGCTTCTGCGAGATGAACGGCATCGGGCCGGACGCCTCCTTCGACCCGTCCAAGGTCGAGACGCCGCTGGCGCGCTGGATCCTGGACGCCTCGAACGCCGCCATCCTCGAGGCGACGGCCGCGCTCGAAGCCTATCGCATGGATGACTATGCCGGGGCCTGCTACCGCTTCGTCTGGAACAGCTTCTGCGACTGGTTCCTGGAATTCGCCAAGCCGGCGCTGAACGGCCCCGACACGGCGGAGAAGGCCGAGGTGAAGGGCGCCGCCCAATACGTGCTGGGCACCATCCTGAAGCTGCTGCATCCGGTGATGCCCTATCTGACGGAGGAGCTCTGGGACCGCTTCGGCTATGGCCCGGACTGCAGCCTGATCGGCGAGAGCTGGCCGCAGCCGGTCGCCGTCCCGGGTGCCGAGGCGGCCCGCGCCGAGCTGGACTGGCTGGTCTCGCTGATCTCGGCGGTGCGCGGCGTGCGCTCCGAGATGAATGTTTCGCCGTCTGTCACCGTGCCGCTGCTGGCCCAGGGCGCGACGCCGGAAACCCTGGCGCGCGGCGCCCGCTGGATCGATGCCATCCGCCGCCTCGGCCGCGCCACCGAGTTCCGTGCGCCGGAGGCGGGGGAGGCGGTCAAGGGCGCCCAGGTGACGGTGGGCGAGGCCACCATCCTGCTGCCGCTGGCCGGCGTCATCGACCTGGCCGCCGAGCGCGCCCGGCTGATGAAGGAGCGCGACAAGGCGCAGGCGGAAGGCGCCAAGGTGGCACAGAAGCTCGGCAATGCTGACTTCGTCGCCCGCGCCAAGCCCGAGGTGGTGGAGGAGAACCGCGAGCGCTTGGCTGCCGCCGAGGCCGAGGTCGCGCGCCTCGACGCCGCCATGGCGCGCATCGCCGAGTAAGCCTGACGACGGCGCGGGGGAGCAGCCGCTTCCTCGCGCCTTCTTCTCCTCAGGGCATCGGCGTTTTGTCCCGATGCGACACTATTCCGGCCTGACCCATCAGATAATGCGATGGCTGCCGTGCCGAACCAACGCGGCTCCTATAAGGTCGCGCGAATACCGCGGCGCTTTCGGCTGCGGTATCGTCTCCCATACCAGATCCGGCGCGCCCCCCCCTGCGCCCCGGGACGGGGACAGGAGATACCATGACAGTCGACCCGGTCGCCGAGGTGAAAGACCCTCACGATACCCGCAAGCGCGTTTTCGCCATCATCGGCGGCTCCTCCGGCAATCTGGTCGAGTGGTACGATTTCTACGTCTATGCCGCGACGGCGCTGTATTTCGCGCCGACCTTCTTCCCCGGCGGCAATCCGACGGTGCAGCTGCTGAACACCGCGGCCATCTTCGCCGTCGGCTTCCTGATGCGCCCGATCGGCGGCTGGCTGTTCGGCCGCATCGCCGACACGCATGGCCGCCGCGCCTCGATGCTGATCTCGGTGCTGCTGATGTGCTTCGGCTCGCTGATGATCGCGGTGCTGCCGGGCTATGACAGCATCGGCATCGCGGCGCCGGCGTTGCTGCTGCTGGCGCGGCTGCTGCAGGGCCTGTCGGTCGGCGGCGAATACGGGACGTCGGCCACCTATATGTCCGAGGTCGCGGTCGCTGGGCATCGCGGCTTCTTCGCCTCCTTCCAGTATGTGACGCTGATCGGTGGCCAGCTGCTGGCGCTGCTGGTGGTGGTGATCCTGCAGTCGCTCTACACCGGCGACGAGATCCGCGCCTGGGCCTGGCGCATTCCCTTCTTCATCGGCGCCGCGACCGCGGTGATCGCGCTGTTCCTGCGCCGCGCGCTGCACGAGACGACGACGGAGGAGGACCGCAAGCGCAAGGGTGCCGGCACGATCTCCCTGCTGCTGAAGCATCCGAAGCCGCTGCTGCAGGTGATCGGCCTGACCGCCGGCGGCAGCCTCGCCTTCTATGCCTTCACCACCTACATGCAGAAGTTCCTGGTCAACAGCGCCGGCTTCTCGGCGGCGACGTCGAGCGAGACCATGGCGGCGGTGCTGTTCTGCTACATGCTGCTGCAGCCGCCGCTGGGCGCGCTGTCCGACCGCATCGGCCGCCGCAACTGCCTGCTGATCTTCAGCGCGGGCATGGCGATCGCCACCGTGCCGATCATGACCTATTTGTCGGGCGTCACCTCGCCGATGGGCGCCTTCGTCGGCATCCTCGGCGCGCTGTTCATCGTCAGTTTTTACACGTCGATCAGCGGCGTGGTGAAGGCAGAGATGTTCCCCGCAGAAATCCGGGCGCTGGGCGTCGGCCTCGGCTATGCCATCGCCAATTCACTGTTCGGCGGCACGGCGGAATATGTCGCGCTCTACCTGAAGAGCATCGGCATGGAGAGCGCCTTCTTCTGGTATGTCGCGGTCTTCGCGCTGATCTCGCTGGTCGCGACCCTGTCGATGAAGGACCCGCGCAGCCACGGCTACATGCCGGTGCCAGGCCGCGAGAAGAACTGACTTTTCCCGGTCATCGCGGAGGGAAGGGGCCGGGGGCGCAAGCCTTCCGGCCCTTTCTCATGGTGCGGCACAGAACTGCTCCAGGGTTGCGACCCATGCTTTATTGCGCGATACCGGGTCCGGGACGCAATGAAGGAAGGTTCGCCCGCATGGCTGAGCACAAATGGGACAAGTCGCGCATGCCCAGCCGGCATGTCAGCGTCGGCCCGGAGCGCGCCCCGCACCGCTCCTACTACTACGCCATGGGCATGACCGAGGAGGAGATCGCCCAGCCCCTGGTCGGCGTCGCCACCTGCTGGAACGAGGCCGCCCCCTGCAACATCGCGCTGAACCGCCAAGCGCAGAGCGTGAAGCAGGGCGTGAAGGCCGGCTTCGGCACGCCGCGCGAATTCACCACCATCACGGTGACCGACGGCATCGCCATGGGGCACCAGGGGATGAAGTCGTCGCTGGCCTCGCGCGACGCCATCGCCGACACGGTCGAGCTGACCATGCGCGGCCATTCCTATGACGCCATGGTCACGCTGGCGGGCTGCGACAAGTCGCTGCCGGGCATGATGATGGCCATGCTGCGGCTGAACGTGCCCAGCGTCTTCATGTATGGCGGCTCGATCCTGCCCGGGAAGTTCAAGGGGCGCGACGTCACCGTCGTCGACGTCTTCGAGGCGGTCGGCCAGCACGCCGCCGGCAACATGTCGGACGAGGACCTGCACGCCCTGGAATGCGTCGCCTGCCCCAGCGCCGGCGCCTGCGGCGGCCAGTTCACCGCCAACACCATGGCCACCGTCTCCGAGGCGATCGGCCTGGCGCTGCCCGGCTCGGCCGGCGCGCCGGCACCCTATGAGGACCGCGACCGCTGGGCCGTCGAATCCGGCAAGGCGGTGATGAACCTGCTGCGGAAGAACATCCGGCCGCGCGACATCGTCACGCTGAAGTCGCTGGAGAATGCGGCGATCGTGGTCGGCGCCACCGGCGGCTCGACCAATGCCGGGCTGCACCTGCCGGCCATGGCGCATGAGGCGGGGATCCGCTTCACCCTCGACGACGTCGCCGCCATCATGCGGCGGACGCCTTATATCGCCGACCTGAAGCCGGGCGGGAAATACGTGGCGCTCGACGTGCACAAGGTCGGCGGCATCCCGATCATCATCAAGGCGCTGCTCGATGCCGGGCTGCTGCATGGCGAGTGCCTGACGGTCACCGGCAAGACGCTGGCCGAGAACCATGCCGACATCGTCTTCCCGACCGACCAGGACGTCATCTACCCGGTGTCGCGCGCCATCACCCCCACGGGCGGCGTGGTCGGGCTGAAAGGAAACCTCGCCCCCGACGGCGCCATCGTGAAGGTGGCCGGCATGAAGACGCTGCGCTTCGAAGGCACTGCCCTGTGCTTCGACTGCGAGGAGGATGCCTTCAAGGCCGTCGACCAGCGCGCCTACAAGAAGGGCGACATCCTGGTGATCCGCTACGAGGGGCCGAAGGGCGGCCCCGGCATGCGCGAGATGCTGTCCACCACCGCCGCCATCTATGGCCAGGGCATGGGCGAGGATGTGGCGCTGATCACCGACGGGCGATTCTCCGGCGCCACGCGCGGCTTCTGCGTCGGCCATGTCGGGCCGGAGGCCGCGGTCGGCGGCCCGATCGGCCTGCTGCAGAACGGCGACCGCATCGTCATCGACGCCGAGAAGGGCAGCATCGACGTCATCCTGCCCGAGGGCGAGATGGAGAAGCGCCGCGCCGCCTGGAAGCCTCGCGGCACCGACTACAATGCCGGGGCGCTGTGGAAATACGCGCAGCTGGTGGGCCCGGCGCATCTGGGCGCCGTCACCCATCCGGGCGGCGAGGCCGAGACGCATTGCTACGCCGACATTTGATGCGCGACTGAAATCGCGGAAAGGCGAGGGCGGGGCACTTCGGGGCCCCGCCGTTTTTCATGGCGCCGATTTAATCCCGCACGTCACGGGCCGTCACAACTCGCCTCGCTTTGCCCTTTTTCTGTCCTGGTGCCGCCATGCTTGGGGGGCAGTCTCCCATCATTGCGGTTGCCGCCGTTGCCGGCCGCCGGGCGCGGGTCCCCCCAGACCCTTTCGCCCCGGCTGGCCGGCACCGGCGGTGAACAGAAGGAGAGTGCGATGGTCGAGCGCCGTAGGCTGCTCCGTCAGATCTTTGCAGGCGCCGCCCTGGCCGCCCTGCCGCTGGGGACCGGCATCGCCCTAGCCCAGCCCTATGGTCCGCCGACCGGTGGCCCGGGCGGTCCGCCGGGCTATGGCGGTCCTGACAGGGGGCCCGATCGTGGCCCGGGCCCGGGCCCTGGCCGTGGTCCCGATCGCGGTCCGCCGGGCCGTCCGCCGGGCCCGCCGCCGCTGCGCAGCGAGCGCGGCCCCGGCCGTCCGCCGCGCCCCGGGCTGGTCTGGGAGCCGGGGCATTGGACCCGGCGCCGCGGCGACTATGTCTGGGTGGGCGGCCGCTGGGTGAGCCGGCGCGGCCGCTGGTATCCCGGCGAGTGGGTCGAGCGGCGCGGCCGCTGGGTCTGGGTCGAGCCGGGCTGGAGGTGATGCCATGCGCCGTTTCCCGATCCTGCTGATCCTGGCGGGCGCCGCGATCTCGCTCGGCGGCTGCGTCGTCGCCCCGGCGCCCGGCTATTATGGCCCGCCGCCCGGCTATGGCCCGCCCGGTGGGTATTACCGGCCGCCGCCACCGCCGCCGCCCTACTGGCACCGCTGGTAGGTGGGACCGCCGCCGCCCCGTCGGGGCGGCGGCTCCTTCGTCAGGAAAGCTCGAACAGGACCGGCGTGTGGTCCGAGGGGCTCTCTTCGCTGCGCGGCTTGGCATCGACCCAGCCGCGCGACAGCCGCTCCGCCAGCTCCGGCGACAGCAGCGCATGGTCGATGCGCAGGCCGCGATTGGCCTCGAAGGCCGGGCCGTAATCCCAGTAGGTGTAGAGCCGTTCGCCCGGATGCAGGGCGCGCAGCGCGTCCATCAGGCCGAGGTTTTCCAGCGCTCGCCAGGCGGCCCGCGTCTCCGGCCGCACCAGGGCGTCGGTCGGCGGCAGGGCGCGCGGCGCCAGGTCCAGCTCGGTCGGGCAGACATTGAAGTCGCCGAGGATGGCGAAGGGGCGGAAGGCGTCGAGCTTTTCCGCCGCATGGGCGCGCAGCCGCTCCATCCAGCGCAGCTTGTAGGCAAAGCCCTCGTCGCCGCCCGAATTGCCGTTGGGCAGGTAGATGCCGGCAATGTCGATACCCTCCGCCGTCACCTCGACGTAGCGGGCATGGGCGTCGTCATCCTCGCCGGGCAGGGTCTCGGCGGTGACCTCGAAGGGGATGCGGCCGAGCACGGCCACGCCGTTGCGCCCGCCCTGCTGGCCGACAGCGTGGAAGCGGTAGCCGCTACCCTCGAATTCGGCGGCCGGGAATTCCTCGGTCTTGCATTTCAGCTCCTGCAGGAAGACCAGGTCGGGCTGGGCGGCCTCGAGGAAGCGGCGGAGACCCGGCGCACGCTTGCGCACCGAATTGACGTTGAAGGTGGCCAGGCGCACGGGTTCGGCGGTCCGGGTCAGCCGATGGAGAAGGACGCGCCGCAGCCGCAGCCGGAGGCCGCCTGCGGGTTCTTCACCGTGAAATGCGCGCCGATCAGCTCATCGGCCCAGTCGAGCTCCGAGCCTGCCAGCAGGTCCAGGCTGACCGGGTCGATCATCACCCGGGTGGCGCCGTCCTGCAGCACCAGGTCCTCGCCCGCGGCCTGGTCCTCAAGGGCGAAGGAATACTGGAAGCCGGAACAGCCGCCGGCATTGACCGCGACGCGCAGCCCGGCTTCGGGCCGGCCTTCGCGCGCGGCGATCTCCGCCACCTGGGCGAAGGCGCGGGGGGTGACGCGGAAGGCGGGGGACAGGGCGGCGCCGTCGGGCATGGGGCAGGACTCCTCGGGGCCCAACATAGGCGGGGTATTCCGGATTTCCAATGACGCGCGGGGCAGGGCAGGGGCGCCATGCCGGCGCAGCCGTTGCGACGGCGCGCCCCCGCTGGTAGAGCGCGGCGGTCATGCCCGACCTCGCCCCCTATGCCGCCCGCGCCGAGGCCTCGCGCGGCCGTCTCCATCCGGAGCCGGCGAGCGGGGTGCGCTCGCCCTTCCAGCGCGACCGGGACCGCATCATCCACGCCGCGGCCTTCCGCCGGCTGCAATACAAGACGCAGGTCTTCATCTATCACGAGGGCGACGCCTTCCGCACCCGGCTGACCCACAGCATCGAGGTGGCGCAGATCGCCCGCTCCATCGCCCGCCGGCTGCGGCTGGACGAGGACCTGGCCGAGGCGCTGGCGCTGGCCCATGACCTGGGCCACCCGCCCTTCGGCCATGCGGGGGAAGAGGCGCTGAACGGCGTCATGCGCCCGTATGGCGGCTTCGACCACAATGCGCAGAGCCTGAAGGCGGTCACGGTGCTGGAGAAGCGCTACGCCGAGTTCGACGGGCTGAACCTGACCTGGGAGACGCTGGAGGGGCTGGCCAAGCACAACGGCCCGATCCGCCGCCCCAGCCATTTCATGGCCGAATACGATTCCCGCCATTCGCTGGAGCTGTCCAGCCACGCCTCGCTGGAGGCCCAGGTCGCGGCGCTCGCCGACGACATCGCCTACAACAACCACGACCTCGATGACGGCCTGCGCGCCGGGCTGTTTTCCCTGGATGAAGCCGCGGCGCTGCCGCTGATCGGCGGGGCGGTGCAGGACGTGCGCGCCGCCTACCCCGACGCGCCGGCGACCCGCCTGGCCAGCGAGGCGATCCGCCGCGTCATCAACGTCATGATCCAGGACGTGGTGGCCGAGGCCGAGCGCCGCCTGGCCGTGCTGGCCCCCGTCGACGCCGATGCGGTGCGCGCCGCCGGCCGGCCGATGATCGGCTTCTCTGGCCCGATGCAGGACGCCAACCAGCAGGTTCGCGACTTCCTCTTCGGCCGCATGTACCGCCACTGGCGCGTCAACCGCACGACGCAGAAGTCGAAGCGGGTGGTGCAGGTGCTGTTCAGCCTGCTGCATGGCGGGCCCGACATGCTGCCCCCCGAATGGCGCGACCGCGCCGGCGAGGCCGGCAGCGCGCAATGCGCCGCCGTTGTCTGCGACTATGTCGCCGGCATGACCGACCGCTTCGCGCTGGACGAGCACCGCCGCCTGACCGACCCTCACATCCCCGGCTGAACGGACACCATGGAACAGACCCACGCCGCCCCGCAGGATATTTTTGCCGCACTGCGCGCCGAGGTCCTGACCTGCCTGCGCCGCCTGCTGCCGGAGCTGCCGGAGGAGGCGCTGACCCGCGTCACCGTCGAGCCGCCGCGCGACGCCGCGCATGGCGACATGTCGACCAATGCCGCGATGGTGGTGGCCAAGATCGCCAAGGTGGCGCCGCCGAAGCTGGCCGCCGAGCTGTCGGCCGCGCTGCTGGAGCTGCCGATGGTGGCCGAGGCCGCGCCCGCCGGCCCCGGCTTCGTCAACCTCCGCCTCGCCGAGTCTTTTCTTCTGGGCCAGCTGCCCGTGGTGCTGCGCGCGGGTGAAGCCTATGGCGACGGCGCGTCCGGCGCCGGGGTGAAGATCAACGTCGAATATGTCTCGGCCAATCCGACCGGCCCGATGCATGTCGGCCATTGCCGCGGCGCCGTGGTCGGCGACGCGCTGGCCAATCTGCTGGGCAAGGCCGGCTATGCCGTCACCAAGGAATACTACATCAACGACGCCGGCGCGCAGGTGCAGGCGCTGGGCTATGCCGCCTATTGGCGCTACCTCGAGGCGCTCGGCACCACGCTGACGGAAGAAGAATACGCCGAGGCGGTTCCCGGCGGGCTGCAGTATCGCGGCGACTACCTGGTCCCCGTCGGCGCCGCGCTGAAGGAAACGTTCGGCGACAGCCTGGCGCCGGGCGCCAAGCCGGCCGAGGCGTCGCTCTGGCTGACCACCGTGCGCGAATTCACCGTCGCCGCCATGATGGAATCGATCCGCGAGGATCTGGCCGCCCTCGGCGTCGCCCAGGACGTCTTCATCAGCGAGGCGCAGCTGGTGAAGGACGGCGTCGCCGACCGCGCCATCGCCGAGCTCTCGGCCAAGGGCCTGGTCTATGAGGGCGTGCTGGAGCCGCCGAAGGGCAAGCTGCCAGAGGACTGGGAGCCGCGGCCGCAGACGCTCTTCGCCTCGACGAAGTTTGGCGACGACGTCGACCGCCCGCTGCGCAAGTCCGACGGCAGCAACACCTATTTCGCGAATGACATCGGCAACCATGCCGACAAGATCGCCCGCGGCATGCAGCAGCTGGTGCAGGTCTGGGGCGCCGACCATGGCGGCTATGTCAAGCGCATGCAGGCGGCGACCCGCGCGCTGTCCGACGGCGCCGTGCCGCTCGACGTGCTGCTGTGCCAGATCGTCAAGGTGATGAAGGGCGGCGAGCCCGTGCGCATGTCGAAGCGCGCCGGCACCTACATCACCCTGCGCGACCTGATCGACGAGGTGGGCCGCGACGCCGTCCGCTTCACCATGCTGACGCGTAAGTCGGATGCGCAGATGGATTTCGACCTCGACCGCGTGGTCGAGCAGTCGCGCGAGAATCCGGTCTTCTACGTGCAATACGCCCATGCCCGCTGCCGCTCGGTGCTGCGCCAGGCGGGCGAGCCGGCGCCGGCCGAGCTCGCCGGCGAGGAGGCTGCGCTGGCGACGCTGCAGGACGCCGCCGAGCTCGCCTTGCTGCGCCGGCTGATCGCCTGGCCGCGCACGGTGGAGGCCGCTGCTGCGGCGCGGGAGCCACACCGAATTGCGTTCTATCTCGGTGACTTGGCCAGCGACTTTCATATTTTGTGGAACCGCGGGCGCGAAGATGCGACACTGCGTTTCATCCAGGCCGAAGCGCCGGAGGCCACCCGGGCGCGGCTGGCCCTCGTCGCCGCGACGGCCATCGTCATCCGCTCGGGCCTCGCGGTCATGGGCGTCGCACCGGTTGAGGAGATGCGGTGAGGGAAGTTCAGGTCCCGTCCTATCGTATCCGGGAACCCGCCGCCGAGGACAGCGGCGCGGGTCGCCGCATGGCGATCATCGCCGGCGGCCTGGCAGGGGTGCTGGCCGTCGGCGGCATCGTCGGCTGGGCGGTCAGCAAGCTGGGCAACACCACCATCCCGGTGATCGAGGCTGACGCCCGCCCGATGAAGATCCGTCCCGACGACCGTGGCGGGCTGCGCGTCGCCAACCAGGACGAGATCATCTTCGAGCGGCGCACCGCCGGCAGCGGCTTCGAGCCCTCCGGCCGGCTGGCGCCTGCCGCCGAGACGCCGAACCTCGA
>NZ_MLCO01000153.1 GCF_001982615.1 Teichococcus deserti
CGTCCCGGCGACGGCAGCCTCCTTCCGGCGGCGCTGGCGACCGGCATCGCCGCGGTCGAGCAGCGCGTGCTGCGCGACCATCAGCCCGCGGTCTCCGACCTGCTGCCGATGCCGGGCGAGTCGGGCCATGCCGTGCTGCTGGCCGTGCCGGTGCTGCGGCAGAACGAGCTGCGCGGCCTGCTCTGGCTGCTGCTGCGCCCGGAAGCCTTCCGCCAGACCCTGGCCGGCGTGCCGCTGCCGCGCGGCTGGGTCGGCAATCTTGTCGATGGCAGCGGCGGCCTCGTCGCCCGCAGCGCGCGGCATGACGACTTTCTCGGCCAGCCGACGCCCTCCGAGGCGCAGCGGCACAATCCCGGGCCCAGCGGCATCTGGATGACCGCGTCGCTGGACGGGCAGCAGGTGATGCTGGCCTATGTCATGCTGCAGGCCATCGGCTGGCGCGCCAGCGTGCTGGTGCCGGTGGCGGAGAGCGAAGGCGCGCTGCAGCACTCCCTCCTGTTGCTCGGCCTGGCGGCCGCCGGTCTCGTCGCCCTCGCCGCGGGGCTCGCGGTGCTCTTCGCCCGCGGCATCGCGCGGCCGGTGCGGGCGCTGGCGCAGGCCGCCCATGCGCTGGGCCGCGGCGAGCCCGTCGTCACCCCGCAGGCGCCGATCGAGGAGCTGCATGCCGTCGGCACCGCCATGGCCGCCGCCAGCATCACGCTGCGCGCCCGCGAGCGCGCGCTGGCCGAAAGCGAGGCCCGGCTGGCCCGCGCGCTGAAGGCGGCGCGCATCGCCACCTGGGAATGGGAAGCCGCGACCGACAGCCTGACCGGCTCGCGCGGGCGGGAGGCGCTGTATGGCCGCCCCGCCGGATCGCTGCGCGACCTGCCCGGCCTGCTGGCGGCGACGCATCCCGAGGATCGCGACCGCCTGGCCCAGGCGATGCATGGCGGGCTGGACCCGGCCGGCACCGGCGTCTTCGAGGTCGCCGCCCGCACCGTCTGGCCCGATGGCCGCATCCGCTGGCTGCAGTCCCAGGGCGCGGTGATGGAGCGCAGCCCGGGCGGCGAGCCGCTGCGCCTGTCCGGCGTCGTCATGGACGTGACCGACGCGCAGGCCGCGATGGAGCGCGAGAAGCTGCTGGTCGCCGAGGTCGACCACCGGGCCCGCAACGTGCTGACCGTGGTGCAGTCGCTGCTGAAGATGAGCCGCGCCGACGACCCGGCGCATTTCGCGGCCGCCGTCCAGGGCCGCGTCGCAGCGCTGGCCCGCGCCCACACGCTGCTGGCGCGCGAGCGCTGGGACGGCAGCGAGCTGTTCGCGCTGGCCCGCGAGACGCTCGGCGGCCATGTCGAGAGCGGCCATGTGCTGCTGCGCGGCCAGCCGGTCGACCTGGCGCCGCATGCGGTGCAGCCGCTGTCGATGGTGCTGCACGAGCTCGCCACCAACGCGGCGCAGCACGGCGCGCTGTCGCGCCCGTCGGGCCAGGTGGTGCTGTCCTGGCTGGTGCAGGGCGGCGTGCTCAGCCTGTCCTGGCACGAGCATCATGGCCCCGCCATCACCGCGCCGGCGCGGCGCGGCTTCGGGCTGCGCGTGGTGGAGAACACCATCGCCCGGCAGATGGGCGGCCAGGTCGAGCTGCAGTGGCAGCCGACCGGGCTGATCTGCCGGCTGCGCATCGCCGCCGGCCGCGTGCTGCGCGGCGAGGCCCCGGCCGAGGACGACCGCAACCTCGCCGGCTTCCGCTAGCGTCTGGCGGTCTGCGTCAGGCGGTGCGCCTGCTCGGCATTGACCGCGCCCTCGGGGATGCGGCCCTCGGCCAGCGCCGCGACCTGGTGCACCGTGTCCATCGCCTGGTGCTCGGTGGCCGCCCGGGTCAGGCCGCCGACATGCGGGGTGGCCACCACCAGCGGATGCCGCGCCAGGGCCAGCGCCGGCATCTGGTCCGGCGCGCGGCCGACATCCAGCGCCGCGCCCGCCAGCCGCCCGCTTTCCAGCGCGGCGAGCAGCGCCGCATCCTCCACCAGTTCCCCCCTGGCGAGGTTCAGGAAAAAACTGCCGGGGCGCATGCAGGCGAAGCGCTCGGCATTCATCAGCTCATAGGTCTCGGGAGTCGACGGCGCCAGGCAGACGACGAAGTCGGATTCGGCCAGCATCGGCTCCAGCCGCATGACGCTGACATCGGGCTGCGGCACCGGGTCATGCACCAGCACGTTCATCCCCACCGCCCGCGCGATGCCGGCCAGCCGGCGCGAGATCCGGCCATGGCTGATCAGCCCCAGCGTGCTGCCCGAGAGCTGCCGGCCGAGGAAGGGCCGCGGCTGCTGGCCGGCATGGAAGACCGTCGCATAGCGCGAGGTGCCGCGCGCCAGGTCGATCATCATGCCCAGCGCCAGCTCGGCCACCGCATCGACGAAGCCGGGCGTCGCCCGCGTCACCAGCACGCCGGCGGCCGAGGCCGCCGCGACATCGATGGTGGAGATGTCGACGGCGACCCGCAGGAAGGCGCGCAGCTCGGGCGCGGCGGCGAAGGTCTCGGCGGTGCCGGGGGTCGCGCGGCCGGCGACGATGGCCTGGCAGCCGGCGGCGGCGGCGGCGAGCTCGGCGCCAGACAGCACGCGGCCCGTGGTGTTGCGCACCACCTCGGCATGGCGCGACAGGGCCGCGAGCGCGCGCTCGCCGTAATAGCCGTCGAACTCGGCCTCGGTATGGGTGAGGAAGACGCGCATCGCGCGTCGCGGTCCTTCGGCGGCGGGCTTCTGCGGCATGCTTCCTCCTGCGTCGCCCTTGGCCGGGCTTGTTGCGCCGCCGAGCTTATCCAAGCCGGCCGCCGCCGGGAAGCTGTGGTGAATTTGTAAAGTTCCACATCCGCGGCTGGGAAGCTGTGGAAGAATGTGGCAGGTTCCAACCCATGGCCCCTCGCAACACCCATGCCCTCGGCAAGCCCGCCCGCCATGCCGCGATCCTGGACGCACTGTCGACCGACCCGCTGGTGCGCATCAGCACGCTGGCGGAGCAGTTCGCGGTCTCCACCGAGACGGTGCGGCGCGACATCGAGGATCTGTCGGCCCGCGGCATGGTGCGGCGGACCTATGGCGGCGCCTCCGCCTCGCATCCTGCGGTGCAGCCGGGCCTGAGCGAGCGCGAGCGGGTGCTGGTGGCCGAGCGCGCCCGCATCGGCCGCGCCGCCGCCGCCCTGGTCGAGGACGGCGCCGTGGTCATGCTCGATGCCGGCAGCACCACGACGCATTTCGCGCGCGCCCTGGCTGCCCGCGGCGTGCGCGCAACGCTGCTGACCAACAGCCTGGACGCCGCGCTGGCCGCCGGCGCGAGCGAGGCCCTGCGCGTGCTGGTGGCCCCGGGGGAGCTCAGCCTGGTGGAGCGCGGCCTCTATGGCGCCGAGACGCATGCCTTCCTGCGCCGCTTCAACGTCGATCTCGCGGTGATCGGCGCCTCCGGCCTGTCGGAGGAAGGCCCGAGCGAGGCGGAAAGCCGCGCCGCCTGGGTCAAGCGCGCCATGCTGGAGCGCGGCGACCGGCGGGTGCTGCTGGTCGATTCCTCGAAGTTCGGCCGCGTCTTCCTGGAGCGCGTCTGCCCCGCTGCCGAGATCACCGACCTGGTCACCGAGGCCGATCCGCCGGTGCCACTGGCCGCGGCCCTGGGCCAGCGCGGGCTGCGGCTGACCATTGCCACAGAACTGTAAAAAACATGTTTGACCTGCCACATCGGATAGTGGCAAGTACAACATGTATATGACACAAGAATCCGCCTGGCCGCGGCCCCTCGCCGCCGCCCCCCAGTCAGAGCTCGCGGGGCTTCGCTGGGTGCTGACCGATATCGACGACACGCTGACCAGCGACGGCAGGCTGCCCGCCGCCGCCTATGCCGCGCTGGAGGCGCTGGACGCCGCCGGCATCGCCGTGGTGCCGGTGACCGGCCGGCCGGCCGGCTGGTGCGACGCCATCGCCCGCCACTGGCCGGTGGCCGGCGTGGTCGGCGAGAATGGCGCGCTCTGGTATGCGCTCGATCGCGGCGCGCGACGAATGCTGCGCTGGCAGGCCCAGCCCGAGGCGGAGCGCCGGCTGCGCCGCGCCAGGCTGGAAGCCCTGGCCCAGGCGGCGATGGCCGCGGCGCCGGGCTCGGCCATCGCCGCCGACCAGCCCTTCCGCCTCTTCGACATGGCGATCGACTTCTGCGAGGATGCCGGCCCGCTCGGGCTTGAGGCGGCGGAGGACATCGCCCGTGTCTTCCGCGCCGGCGGGGCGGAGGCCAAGGTCTCCTCGATCCACGTCAATGCCTGGATCGGCAGCTGGGACAAGCGCGCCGGGATCGAGGCGCTCTTCGCCGCGCGCTTCGGCAACTTTGCCGATCTGGCCTCGCGCGTCGCCTTCGTCGGCGACAGCCTGAACGACGCGCCGCTGTTCGCCGCCGTGCCCTGCTCGGTGGGGGTCGCCAATGTCGCTCCCTTTCTCGCCGGCATGACCACGCCGCCGGCCTATGTCACCCGCGCCGAAGGCGGCGCGGGCTTCGCCGAATTCGCCGACGCGCTGCTCAAGGCGCGCGGCGCCGTCCCGGAGGAAACCGCCGCATGAAGACCATCCTGCTCGCCAGCTCGGCCCTGGCGCTGTCGCTCGGCCTCTCGGCCCTCGCCGCGCCTGCTGCCGCCCAGCAGGCCTGCGCCTTCCGCGGCGCCCTCGACGAGGCCTATTGCGACGCCAACCGCGACATGGTGGCCGATGCGCCGACCGATCCGTCGAAGCTGCGCGACCCCTCGACCATCGTCTTCACCTACACGCCCGTCGAGGATCCGGCGCTCTATGCCAGCCAGTTCCGCCCCTTCCTCGACTATCTCGGCAAGTGCACCGGCAAGCGCGCGGTCTACTTCCAGGTGACCTCGAACGCGGCGCAGGTCGAGGCGATGCGCTCCGGCCGGCTGCATGTCGCGGGCTTCTCCACCGGCCCGACCGCCTTCGCGGTCAACCTGGCCGGCGCCATCCCCTTCGCGGTGAAGGGCGACGCCTCGGGCTATGAGAGCTACAAGGTCGTCATGCTGGTGCGGGCCGACAGCCCCTATCAGACGCTGGCCGATCTGCGCGGCAAGCGCGTCGCGCACACCTCCGCCACCTCGAATTCCGGCAATCTGGCGCCGCGTGCCTTCTTCCCCGGCCTCGGCCTGAAGCCCGACCAGGACTACCAGGTGCTCTATTCCGGCGGCCATGACCGCAGCGTGATGGGCGTCAATGCCGGCGACTACGACGCGGCGCCGGTGGCCTCCGACGTCTGGACCCGCATGGTCGCCCGCGGCCAGGTGAAGCGCGAGAATTTCCGCGTCATCTGGGAGAGCGAGCCCTTCCCGACCAGCGGCTTCGCGCTCGCCCATGACCTGCGGCCGGAGCTGGCGGAGAAGATCCGCCAGTGCTTCCTCGACTATCGCTTCCCCGAGCAGATGGCGCGCGACCTGGGCGGCAACGACCGCTTCTGGCCGGCGACCTATGCCGAGCAATGGGCCCCGGTGCGCGCCGTCGCCGATGCGGTGAACGCCCCCTACAACCGCGCTGCCTTCGACGCCGAGAGCCGCCGCGAGCTGGAGGCCGAGGCCCGCAAGCGCGCCCAGAGCCAGCCCGCGGCGCCGACCCATGTGGCGCCGACCGGTGCCGCCCCCGCCACCCCCAAGCCGTAAGTCCGAGAAAAGATGTCTGCGACCATGACCGCGACGGCACCGGCTGCCGGCCTGGCGAGCGCCCTGGAGATCCGGGGCCTCGTGAAAGAATACGTGGCCGGCAAGCCGGTGCTGCGGGGCGTCGACCTGGCGGTGCCGGCCGAAGGGATCACCGCCATCATCGGCCCTTCCGGCACCGGCAAGTCGACCCTGATCCGCTGCATCAACCGCCTGGTCGAGCCGACGCGCGGCTCGATCAAGCTGCATGGCGAGGAGCTGACCGGGCTCAGCGGACGCGGGCTGCGGCTGGCCCGCCGGCGCATCGGCATGGTCTTCCAGGAATACAATCTGGTCGAGCGGCTGTCGGTCATGGAGAACGTCCTCAGCGGCCGGCTCGGCTATGTGCCGCTGTGGCGCGCCTGGCTGCGCAAGTATCCGCAGGCCGATATCGACCGCGCCTTCATGCTGCTGGACGCGGTCGGCCTGCCGGAGCATGCGACGCGCCGCGCCGATGCGCTCTCGGGCGGCCAGCGCCAGCGCGTCGGCATCGCCCGCGCGCTGATGCAGCGGCCGGACATCCTGCTGGCCGACGAGCCGACCTCCTCGCTCGATCCGCGCACCGCGGTCGAGGTGCTGGAGCTGCTGACCCGGCTGACGGCGGCGGAAGGCGTGCCCGTCATCATCAACATCCACAACGTGGATCTGGCCAAGCGCTATGCCCGGCGCATCGTCGGCATGTCGGGCGGCAGCGTCATCTTCGACGGCCCGCCGGAGGAGCTCGAGACGCACCATCTGCGCGCCATCTATGGCGGCGAGGACTGGATGTGAGCGCGACCCTCACCCCTCCGGCCGGCCGGCGCGTCGCCTTCGCGCCGAACTGGCCGATGCGCATCGCGCTGCTGCTGCTGGCCGCCTACACCATCTGGGCCTGCACCCGGCTGGGCCTGACCTGGGACCGTGTCCTGCACGGGCTCGGCGAGGGCGGCAAGCTGCTGGCCCGCATGGTGCCGCCGAATTTCGAGCGCTGGTCGCTGCTGCTGGAAGGCCTGCTGGAGAGCTTGCAGATCGCCGTGCTGGCCTCGGCCATCGGCATTCTTCTTTCCTTGCCGCTGGGGCTGCTGGCGGCGCGCAACCTGTCGCCCTGGTTCATCGCCGGGCCGGTGCGCGCGGTGATCGCCGTCTGCCGCTCGCTGCACTACGTCATCGTCGCCATCCTCTTCGTCAAGGCGATCGGCTTCGGCGCGCTGGCCGGCACCGCCGCGCTGGTGGTGGCCTCGATCGGCTTCATCGCCAAGCTCTTCGCCGAGGCCATCGAGGAAATCTCGATGAAGCAGGTGGAGGCGATCCGCGCCACGGGGGCGAGCGCCATGAAGGTGATCGCCTATGCGGTGCTGCCGCAGGTGGCGTCGCGCTTCATCGGCTTCTGCCTCTACCAGCTGGACAGCAACCTGCGGAACTCGACGCTGGTCGGCATCGTCGGCGCCGGCGGCATCGGCGGCACGCTCTTCGCGGCCTTCAAGCGCTTCGACTACGACTTCGTCGCCGCCATCCTGCTCGCCATCATCGCCCTCATCTTCCTGGCCGAGATCATCTCCGGCCGTGTCCGGGCCGCCCTGCGATGAACGCCATGCCTGCTGCCCAACCCGATCCCATGGCGCCGCTGCGGCGCGAATGGACCCGGCTGACCCCGGCCCAGCGCATCAGCCGCTGGCTGGTCTGGCTGGTCTGCGCCGCCGCCGTGCTCTGGGCGGTCCGCTCGATCGACATCATCCCGGAGTTCCTCGAGGACGCGCCGGAGCAGATGGCCGACCTGCTGGTCCGCATGTGGCCGCCCGACATCGCGCATTACTATCCGGCGGTGCATGAGGCGCTGATCGAGACGCTGCACATTGCGACGCTGGGCACCGTCTTCTGCTTCACCCTCGCCGTGCCGCTGGCGCTGCTGGCGGCGCGCAACATCTGCACCATCCGGCCGCTGAACACCCTGGCGCAGCTTGGGCTGGTGGCGTCGCGCTCGGTCAACTCGCTGGTCTGGGCGCTGCTCTTCGTGGCCATCTTCGGTCCCGGCGCCGCGGCCGGCGTCTTCGCCATCGCCTTCCGCTCAGTCGGCTTCGTCGGCAAGCTGCTGTCGGAAGCGCTGGAGGAGACCAGCCACGGCCCGCGCGAGGCGCTGCGCGCCTCGGGCGCCAGCTGGGGCGCCGAGATGCTGAAGGGCGTCTGGCCGCAGGTGCAGCCGGCCTTCTGGGGCATCGCCCTGTTCCGCTGGGACATCAATGTCCGCGAGAGCGCCGTGCTCGGCCTGGTCGGCGCCGGCGGCATCGGCCTGGTGCTGGACGACGCCATCAACTTCTTCCAGTGGGAACGGGTGGCCACCGTGCTGCTCGCCATCCTGGCGGTGGTGCTGCTGGCCGAGCTGGTGGTGACCCGCATCCGCGCGAGGCTGATCTGATGCGCGACGCCTTCGACCTGCTGGTGGTGGGCGGCGGCATCAACGGCGCCGGCATCGCCCGCGACGCCGCCGGCCGCAGCCTGACGGTGGCGCTGGTGGAGCGTGGCGACCTGGGCGGCGCCACCTCCTCCGCCTCCTCCAAGCTGATCCATGGCGGCCTGCGCTATCTCGAGCACCACGAGTTCCGCCTGGTGCGCGAGGCGCTGGCGGAGCGCGAGGTGCTGCTGCGCCTGGCGCCGCATATCGCCTGGCCGATGCGCTTCGTGCTGCCGCATGCGCCGGAGATGCGGCCGCGCTGGATGCTGCGCGCCGGCCTGTTCCTCTACGACCACCTGGCCAAGCGGGTCACCCTGCCGGCCAGCCAGTCGCTCGACCTGCGGACGCATCCCTGGGGGGCGCCGCTGAACGGCCAGGCACGGCACGGCTTCGCCTATTCCGACGCCTGGGTCGAGGATTCCCGCATGGTGGTCCTCAACGCCCGCGACGCCGCCGCCCGCGGCGCGCAGGTCATGGTGCGGACGGAATTCGTCGGCGCCACCCGCGACGCCGAGGGCTGGACGGCGACGCTGCGCGAGGCGTCCGGCGTGGAGCGGCAGGTCCGCGCACGCGCCATCGCCAATGCCGCCGGCCCCTGGGTGATGCAGGCGCTGGGCGCGACCGGCATCCCCGCCCCCGACCGCGTCCGGCTGGTGCGCGGCAGCCACATCGTGGTCCCGGCACTGCATGACGGCGACCAGGCCTATATCCTGCAGAACGACGACCGCCGCGTGGTCTTCGTCATCCCCTATGAGGGCCGCTTCTCGCTGATCGGCACGACGGATGTGCCGCACGACCCCGCCTCCGGCCCGCCGCGCTGCACGGAGGAGGAGCAGGACTACCTCTGCCGTGCCGTGTCGCGGCAGTTCCGCAAGCCGGTCACCCCGGCCGACATCGTCTGGACCTATTCCGGCGTGCGGCCGCTGCATGACGACGGGGCCGAGAACCCCTCCGCCGTCACCCGCGACTATGTGCTGAAGCTGGATCGCGACGGCGCGCCGCTGCTCTCGATCTTCGGCGGCAAGATCACCACCTTCCGCCGCCTGGCCGAGGATGCGACGACCCAGCTCTGCCAGGCGCTCGGCAGCCCCCGCCCGGCCTGGACCAGCGGCCCGGCCCTGCCCGGCGGCGATTTCGGCGGACGCGACGCGGCGGCCCTGCTGTCGGATCTCGCCTCCCGCTACCCCTTCCTGCCCGGCGACCAGCTGCGCCGCCTGTTCCGCTGCTACGGCAGCGACCTGCCGGCGGTGCTCGGCACCGCGCGCAGCGCCGAGGAACTGGGCCGCGACCTGGGCGGCGGCATCACCGAGCGCGAGCTCGACTGGATGGTGGCGCAGGAATGGGTCCGCTCGGCCGAGGATGCGATCTGGCGCCGCACCAAGCGCGGGCTGCACATGACGCCGCAGCAGCGGGACGACTTCGCCAGCAGCTTCGAGGCGCTGCGGGTCGCCGCCTGAAAGACAAGAAGAAATGGCACCGGGGGGACGTATCCCCCCGGACCCCCTTCTATTTCTTTGCAGAAGGCCGCCAGGTTGCATCGCTGCGCGCTGGGCCATAGGGTCGGGCAAAGCGCAGGACACAGCCTATGGCCGATCACGATGCCGCGGCGCAGGCCGCCGCCCTGGCCGAGGAATTCGCCCCCGATCTGGGCGCCATCCTCTTCACCATCTATCCCGATGCCGACAGCCTCGACACGCTGCGGCCCGGCCAGACCGACCCCGACAGCGTCAATGCCGCCAACCGCGCCGCCGCCGCCGTGCTGGCCCGCGAGGGCGTCCAGGTCTTCGCCCAGCGCGCCGACCGCGGCGCCTTCCGCCGCTACATGGACGGGCGCGAGGACAGCCAGGCGAACCGCCTGGCCTGGCGCGACCGCGACCGCCTGCTGCAGGGCGACGCCGCGCTGCAGGCGCTGGGCCTCGATCCCAAGCAGGCCCGCCCCCGCCCCAGCGCCGCCAAGATCACCGGCAGCCCGGCCGACCGGCTGGTGCGCGCTTTCGGCGACGGCGGCGGACCGGAATTCGACGACCTGGCCGAGGAGCTGCTGGCCGCCGGCCGCGACGGCGTGCTGGATGTGGCCCGCCGCAAGGTCGCCGAGCGCTTCGGCGACGAGGCGGCGGAGGACTTCGCCGCCAGCCTGCTGACCCTGGCCGAGGGCGCCGAGCTCGGCCCCTCCGGCTGGGCCTCCCTGGTCGCCCTGCCGGTCGCCCTGCAGCCCGGGCCCCTGCCCGACGCCGCCGCCATCGGCGCCAGCATGATCGCCGCCGGCCTGCTGGAGGAGGCGCTGGACATCCGCTTCCTGCCGGAATGGCGCGCGCCCGAGCGGCTGGCCGCGCTGTCGCCGGTCGCGCTGCGCCGCGTGCTGCTCGACATGCTGGAAGGCCGCGCGCCGAAGGACATGCCGCCCGCCGCCTCGCTGCAGGGCCAGGATTTCGCCCTGCTGCTCGGCCTGCAGATCGACTGGGAGATCCCGGTCTGGGAGGAGGTCGCGCTGAACGGCTTGCCCGAGGCGCCGGACGAGCCGCCCGAAGGCGAGGAGCCCGAGCTGACGCCGGAGCAGCATGCCCGCATGCAGCTTTTCGACCGGTGGCGCGCCGGCGTCTTCGAGAGCAGCGGCGGCTGCGTGCCGCTGGGCCTGGTCGCGGCCTCGGAGACCGGCGCCGAGATCGCCGACTTCCTGGCCGAGGCCGGCAGCCGCAGCGAAGGCATCGAGGAGATCCGCAACTTCGTCGCCGTCGCCCGCGACGAGGCGCGCGGGGAGAAGGTCGTCTGCGTGCCGCAGGTGGAGGGCGAGGCGCTGCGCCTGGCGCTCTACACCGAGAGCGGCAGCTTCCTCGACGAGCTGCGCCTCGAGGCCGACCAGCTGCCGGTCGCCGCCGCCGAAATGCCGCCGCTGCTGGCCGCCTTCGTCACGCTGGTCGAGGCGCCGCCGGGGGGCTGAACCCCCCGGCGCAGGCCTCACATCACCGCGCCGATCTGCCAGGGCACGAATTCGTTGCGCCCGTAGCCGAGCAGCTCCGACTTGCTGCGCTGCCCTGACGCGACCGCCAGGATATGCGCAAAAATCTGGCGGCCCTTCTCCTCGATCGAGACGCCGTCGAGGATGTCCCCACAATCGATGTCCATGTCCTCCTCCATCCGGCGATAGAGGTCGGAATTGGTCGCCAGCTTGATCGAGGGCGTCGGCTTGCAGCCATAGGCCGAGCCGCGGCCGGTGGTGAAGCACAGCACATTGGCGCCGCCGGCGACCTGCCCGGTGGCGGCCACCGGGTCATAGCCCGGCGTGTCCATATAGACGAAACCGGCGCGGTCGATCCGCTCGGCATAGCGATAGACGCCGCGAAGCGTCGAGGTGCCGCCCTTGGCCGCGGCGCCCAGCGACTTCTCCAGGATGGTGGTCAGCCCGCCCGCCTTGTTGCCCGGCGAGGGGTTGTTGTTGAGCTCGCCCCCCGCCCGCGCGGCGTAGTCCTTCCACCACTCGATCAGGTCGACGATCTTCTGGCCGACCTCGCGGCTTTCGGCGCGCCGCGTCAGCAGATGCTCGGCGCCGAAGATCTCCGGCGTCTCCGAGAGGATCGCGGTGCCGCCATGCCGCACCAGCAGGTCGACGGCGGCGCCCAGCGCCGGATTGGCGGTCAGCCCCGAATAGCCATCCGAGCCGCCGCATTGCAGCGCCAGGTTCAACGCCGAGGCCGGCACCGTCTGCCGCACCGAGCGGTTGGCCAGCGGCAGCATTTCCTTGATCTTGGCGACGCCCGCCTCGATGGACTTCCGCGTGCCGCCGCTTTCCTGGATCACCAGGCTCTGGAAATGCGTCCCGTCCTCGATGCCATAAGCGGCCTTCAGGCGCGGAATCTGAAAAACCTCGCAGCCCAGGCCGATCATCAGGATGGCGGAGAAATTCGGATGGCTGGCATAGCCCCATTGGGTGCGCGCCAGAAGGTCGAATTCCTCGCCCTTCGACGACATGCCGCAGCCGGTGCCATGGGTGAAGGGCACCACGCCGTCGATGTTCGGATAATCGGCGAGGATGCCGGAGCGGGCGATCTCCTCGGCAATGAAGTCCACGACGGTGGCCGAGCAGTTCACCGAGCTCAGGATACCGACATAGTTGCGCGTCCCGACCCGGCCACCGGGGCGCAGGAAGCCCTGGAAGGTTGCGGGTGCCTCGCCGGGGCGCAGGCCTTCATCCGGCTTGGCCTCGGTCGCGAAGGCATAGTCGCGCTCGAAATCCTGGATGGCGACGTTGTGCTCATGCACCCAGTCGCCCGCCGCGATCGGCTTGGCGGCGAAGCCGATGATCTGCCCAAACTTGCGGATCGGCGCGCCTTCGGCGATCGCCTCCACCGCCAGCTTGTGCCCCTTCGGCACGCGGCCGCTGACAGAAACCCCGCCGGCGGCCTGCATGCCTTCGGCCAGCGCGTCGATGGCGATGACGACATTGTCCGCCGCATGCAGGCGGAGGGTGCGGGGTTCCGTCATGCGCGTCAGACTTCCAGGATCGCCTTGATGACGCCGGCCTCGGGCCGCAGCCAGTCCTGGAACAGCCTGGGCGCATCGTCCAGCGAGCCGCGATGCGTGTTCAGCGCGCGCGTCGGCACCTTGCCAGCCTGCATCTGCTTCACGACCTCGGCGAAATCGTCCGGCTGCGCGTTGCGGCTGGCGAACAGCGTCGTCTCGCGCTTGTGGAACTCGGGGTCGCTGAACGTGATGTCTTCCCGCACGACACTGACCAGCACGTAGCGGCCGCCATGGGCGACAAAGCCGAAGCCGCGCTGCATGGCGCCGCGATTGCCGGTGGCATCGATCACCACGTCGTAGAAGTCGCCATCGGTCAGGCGGGCGGCCTTCTTCTCGGCATCGGCGTCAGCCAGCAGCAGCGCATCGGCCGAGAGCTGCTCGCGGGTGAAGGCCAGCCGATCCTCGCGCATGTCCATCACCGTGACATGGGCGCCGCGCGCCTTGGCGAAGATGATGGCCGACATGCCGATCGGGCCGGAGCCCACCACCAGCACGCGGTCCTGCGCCGTGATCCCGCCGCGCTTCACGCCATGCGCGCCGATCGCCAGGAACTCGATCATCGCCGCATCGTCGAGCGAGGTCTCGCCGACGGGAATGACATTCTGCGCCGGGACCGAGAGGTACTCCGCCATGCCGCCGTCGCAGTGGACGCCGAGCACGCGGATGTTCTGGCAGGCATTGGTCACGCCCTTGCGGCAGCCGACGCATTGTCCGCAGGACAGGTAGGGGACGATGTAGACGTTCTGCCCGGCCTTCAGGCCGCTTCCGGCCGGCGCGCTCTCGACCGTGCCGGACAGCTCATGGCCCATGACCCGCGGATATTCGAGGAAGGGGTGCTTGCCCTGGAAGATGTGGAAATCCGTGCCGCAGATGCCGACGCGGCGGATGCGCACCAGCACCTCGCCAGCGGCCGGCTTCGGCTCGGCGCGGCTGATGATCGACAGCTTGCCGGGCTCGTCGCAGATCAAGGCCTTCATCGGAATCTCTTTCCAGGGTCAGCGGAAACATGGAAGGCGCCCGGCACAGGATGCCGGGCGCCGCGTCGAAGTCAGGCCAGCATCTCGGCCGGCAGGTCGACGCCGTGGAACTTCTTGTAGATGGCGTTCAGCTTGCCGTTCTTCAGATTGGCGCTGATCCAGCTGTTCAGCTCGGCCTGCAGGGCGGTCTCGCCCTTGCGGATGCCGATCGCGTAGTTGTTGGTCTTCAGCGTGATCTTCACCTCGAAGGGCGACTGCGGATGGCGCTGGTTGGCCGTCTGCATCACCTGCGGCGAGGTGGCCATGATGTCCACCTGGCCGGAGACCAGCGCGGTGATCAGCGTCGCGTCGTCGTCGAAGCGGATGATCTGGGCGCCGGTGTTGCGGTCGGTGAACTCCTTGTCGTTGGAGCTGCCGCGGGTGGTGCCGACGCGCTTGCCGGCGAGGCTGGCGAGATCCTTGATCTCCACGCCCTTCTTGCCGGCGACGACGATCTGGATGACGCCGTAGGGGGCAGAGAAGTCGATGACGCGCTCGCGCTCCGGCGTCACGCTGAAGGAGGCGATGACCATGTCGGCCTTGCCGGTCAGCAGGAAGGGCACGCGGTTCGGGCCGGTGACCTGCACCAGCTCCATCGGCATGCCCCAGTCGGCGGCCAGCAGGCGGCCGGTCTCGACGTCGGAGCCGCTGGGCTGCATCTGCGCGTCGGACTGGCCGAAGGGCGGGTTGCCGAGGTCGATGGCGACCAGCAGCTTCTTGCGGGCGCGCAGCGTCTCGAGCGCATTGGCGAAGGCCGGGCGGGCCAGCGGCGCGAGGGCCAGGCCGGCACCGGCGGCGAGCAGGGTACGACGGTTCATTCTTGGTTCCTCCAGCAGAGAGTTGGCGCGGTCAGAGGCCGCTGCCGACGAAATCGCGCAGCTCCGGCGTGGTCGGGGCGTCGAGCATGCTGCCCGGCCCGGTCTCCCACACCTTGCCCTTGTTCATGTAGACGACCTGGCTCGCCACCTTGCGGGCGAAGGCCATCTCATGCGTGACCAGGATCATGGTCATGCCGCCGCGGGCGAGGTCTTCCATGACCTTCAGCACCTCGCCGGTCAGCTGCGGGTCGAGCGCCGAGGTCACCTCGTCGAACAGCATGACCTTGGGCTGCATGGCCAGCGAGCGGGCGATGGCCACGCGCTGCTGCTGCCCGCCCGAGAGCTGCTCGGGATAATGGTCCGCCTTCTCCGACAGGCCGACGCGGGCAAGGCAGTCGCGGGCGATGTCGCGCGCCGCCTTCTTGCCCAGCGCCTTCACGCAGGTCGGCGCCAGCATGATGTTCTGCTCGGCCGTCAGATGCGGGAAGAGGTTGTAGCTCTGGAAGACGATGCCGACATCGAGCCGCAGCTTGCGCTTGTCGAGCTTCTCGTCATGCACGGCATGGCCGCAGACCTCGATGCTGCCCTGCTGGATGGTCTCCAGCGCGTTGATGCAGCGCAGCGCGGTCGACTTGCCGGAACCCGACTGGCCGATCACCGCAACGACCTCGCCGCGCGCCACCTCGAAGGAGACGCCGTCCAGGACCTTCAGCGGACCGAAGCTCTTATGGACATTGGAGAGCTTAACGACGACCGACATTGAGCCTCCTTTCCAGCCCGCGGCTCCAGGCCGACAGCGGGAAGCAGATGATGAAGTAGAAGACAGCCACGGTGACGAAGACCATGAAGGGCTGGAAGATCGAGTTGTTGATCAGCTTGCCGGCCTGGGCGAGCTCGACGAAGCCGACCACCGAGGCGAGCGAGGTGTTCTTGACGATCTGCACCAGGAAGCCGACGGTCGGCGCGGTCGCGATGCGCAGCGCCTGCGGCAGGATGACGCGGGTCATCCGCTGCCAGCGCGTCATGGCGAGGCATTCCGCCGCCTCCCACTGCGTCTTCGGCACGCTCTCGATGCAGCCGCGCCAGATCTCGCCGAGGAAGCCCGAGGAATAGATGGTCAGGCCGATGCCGGCGGCGATGATGGCGGGCAGCTGGTCGAAGCCGATGATGGCCAAGCCGAAATAGATCAGGAACAGCAGGATCAGCAGCGGCGTGCCCTGCACCACCTGCACGTAGGTGATGGCGATGCCGCGCACCAGGCGGCTGGGCGAGACGCGCATCAGCGCGATGACGAAGCCCAGCATGCCGCCGCCGATGAAGGCGACCGCCGACAGGCCGATCGTCCAGAAGGCGGCGATGGCGAGGAATTCGAGATGGACGAGGCCGAAGCTCGGCATGGTGGCGGCCCTCCCTTACAGCGCCGTGCCGAGCTTGCGGCGGCGGGTGAAGACCAGCATGCCGAAGCCCCAGAAGGCCCAGCGCACCACGAAGGACAGCGCCAGATAGAGCAGGCCCACGACGATATAGGTCTCGAAGGCGCGGAAGGTGTCGGACTGGATGCGGTTGGCCACCGCGGTCAGCTCCTCCGCCGAGATCTGCGAGGTGATCGAGGAGGCCAGCATCAGCAGAACGTACTGGCTGACCAGCGCCGGATAGACGCGCTCGATCGCCGGGCGCAGCACCACGTGCCAATAGGTCTGGCGCCGGTTCAGCCCGAGGCACTCGGCGGCCTCGACCTGCGCCTTGTGCACGCTCTCGATGCCGGCGCGCATGATCTCGCAGGTATAGGCGACGACATTGACCACCAACGCGATGACGGCGGCCAGGTTGGCGTCGACCATGAGGCCGAGGCTGGCGATGCCGAAATAGACCAGGAAGACCTGGACCAGCAGCGGCGTGTTGCGGATCACCTCGACATAGGCGCCGACGACGCGCTGCAGCCAGGGCGGCCCGTCGGCCCGGGCGATGGCGCAGAGCGCGCCGCCGACGAAGCCCAGCACGGTGGAGATGGCGGAAAGCTGCAGCGTCAGCCACAGCCCTTCCGCGAATTGCTGCCAGTAGGGCAGCAGCGATGAGAAATCGAACTGATAGGTCATGCCTGCTCCCGCGCAGCATGGCGCGCGACCAGGCCGCGCAGCACCGGCATCGGCAGCGCGGCATCGCGCTCCGCCGCCCAGTCGATGAAGGCGGCGATGCGCCGCTCCACCTTCAGCGCGTGGTTCTGCGCGATGTCGGCGACCCGATGCTCGAGGAAGGGGTTCCGGAAGCGGTCCAGCGTGGTGGCGACATAGGCGCGCGCGCCGTCTTCCATGCCATGGGCTGCGAAGCCGGGCAGCACCTCTTCGGCATAGAGCGCGTCGAGCCGCGCCGCGATCGCCGGGTCCGCCAGCATGTCCTTGACGGTGGTGCCGGCCGCGAGGCCGTCACGCTGGAAGATCTCCGCCAGAACGGTATGGCCGAGATTCAGGATATGCAGCTTCAGCCGCTCGAAGGGCTCGAGGGAATCCGCGAGCTCCAGGCTGGGATGTTCGAAGGGCAGCACAAGGCCAGGCCGGCGCTCGACCGCCCAGAGCGCATAGGGCTCGGCCACCGCGCCCACCGGCTCCAGCGGGGCAGAGACGATGCGGTCGACCAGCGTGTCGGCCCAGATCACCGTCTCCTGCAGCCACGCGACAAAGCCGGCCTCGGCGCCGGCCTGCTGCGCCAGCTCGGCGACCAGTCCCTGCAGCACGGCGCCGTTGCGGTTCAGCAGCTCGCAGGGAAGCACGGTGATCGGTGCGGCGCCGTGGCGCCAGCGATGGTGCAGCAGCGCGGTCAGCTTGCCGGGGAAGCTGGCCGGAACATCATCCTGCAATAGCGCCCGGCCGCGGTCCGCCGCGGCGACGGCATAGCCGGCATCCCCGGTGTTGGAGATGACATAGCCTGCATCGGCGACAAAAAGCCGGCGCAATTCGTCCCAGTCCGCGGCGGCGGAGAGGCCGCGCGCCACGCTGGTGACCTGGACCTGGCGGTCGACGGCGACGCCGTCCTGCATGCCACGGATGATGACCGGGTAGCCTTCGGGCCGGCCGAAGGCGGCGACGCGCCCGGCGCGACCGGCGGCACCAGAGGTCTGCACCACGACGATCGGGCCGGCTGCCTGCCCCTGCTCCCGCGCCTCATGCAGGAACAGCGCGGCATGGGCCTGCAGGAAGCGGCTGGTGCCGAACTGGATGATCAGGCGCGCGCTCATGCTGCGCCGCACAAGAAGCGCGAGGCAGCGAGCAGGCGCAGGCCGGTCACCCGGCCGTCGGGGGAAATGGCGGACACATCCTCTCCAGGCTTATTGGTTCCTGTTGATTGAACTTAAAAAACCGATCGCCCCGGTCCTGTCAACCGGTATTCCATGCGTAAAGAACTACCATACCAGCGCCTTCGCCGCGCCGTCTGGACGGCAGCGGCGGTGCCATGTTTCATGCCGGCTCCAAGATCGAGCGACGAATGAAGGCCAATACCGTCTACAAGCGGGCGCATAACCGCTGTCTGGCGCTGCTGCGGCAGCGGGAGCTGGGGAAACCCCTGGGATCGGAAGCGGAGCTGGCGCAGAGCCTGGCGGTCAGCCGCACCACGGTGCGCGCCGTGCTGGCGGCGCTGCAGTCATCTGGCATCCTGGCGCCGGATGGCGCGAAACGCTGTCTGCTGCGGCACCCGACCGCAGAGGAATTCTTCCCGGAACCGCAGACCGAGGCCGTTGCCGACCTGGTGGAACGCAAATTCCTGAACTGGGTGCTGGTGGGGGATTGCCGGCCGGGGCAGTCGATCAACGCCTCGGAGCTGGCGCGGCAATTCGGCACCTCGACCACCGCGATCCGCGAGTATCTCACGCATTTCCGCCATTACGGCCTGCTGGAGCGGCGGCCGAACAGCCGCTGGATCTTCAAGGGCATCACCCGCGACTTCGCTGCCGAGATCTATGAGATCCGCGAGATCTTCGAGCTGCGTTCGGCCCGGCGCTTCGCTGAGCTGCCGCCGGAGGCGCTGCCCTGGACGGAGCTCGCCGAGATCGAGCGCCAGCACCATGCGCTGCTCGGCGAGATCGAGGCCCGCTACAGCGATTTCTCCCAGCTGGACGAGCGGCTGCACCGGCTGATCCACGGCGCCTCCTGCAACCGCTTCATCCAGGATTTCTACCAGCTCATCGCCATGATCTTCCACTACCACTACCAGTGGAACAAGGCGGATGAGAAGGAACGCAACACCGTCGCCATCCACGAGCATCTCGCCTATATCGCGGCGCTGCGCTCGCGCGACTGGCGGGCCATCGACAGCACCTGCCGCGCGCATCTGCGCACGGCGCGCGCGACACTGCTGCGCTCGATCGAGGTCGGGCCGCTCGGCTGATCAGCGGCGATGCGCGGGGCCGACCACCTCGCGCATCGCGACAATGGTGCGGAAGCCGCGCACATTCGGGTCGTCCAGGAAGACCTCGCGGGTGAAGGCCTCATAGGCCTCCATGCTGGCCAGGTTCAGCAGCAGCACGAAATCCGCCTCGCCGGTGACGTACCAGGCCTGGCGCACCTCCTCCCGCCCGCGCAGCTTGCGGGTGAAGGCGTCGAGCAGCGCCGAGCCCTCCCGCTCGAGCGAGACCAGCACATGCAGGGTCAGCGGCCGGCCCAGCACCGCCGGATGCACCACGGCGACATCGGCCAGGATCACCCCCGCCTGGCGCAGGCGCCGCAGCCGGCGCAGCACGGCGCTGTCCGACAGCCCGACGCGTTCGGCCAGCAGCCGCGCCGGCGCCTGGTTGTCACGCTGCACCTCTGTCAGGAGAGCCTGGTCGAAGCTGTCCAGCTCGACGCCTGTTTTCACCGATCGTCCGCCCTTACACGCCGAAAACAGGCGCGATATAGCCTGAATTCGGCGATATCTTTCAAGGGCGTTGCGGCAGTCTGGTAGCATGGCACCGAACGACATCCTCCCCTCCCCACAGGACATCGCCCGCCTGCTCGGCCGGCTTGATCCGGCCTATGCTCCGACGCCGCTGCACAGCCTGCCGGCGCTCGCTCGGAAGCTCGGCATCGCCGCGCTCTGGGTGAAGGACGAGGGCGCACGCAGCCTGGGCAGCTTCAAGTCGCTCGGCGGCACCTATGCCGGGCTGCGGGCGCTGGCGCGCCACGCCGGCGTCACGCCGGAAGCGCTGCTGGAGGCGGCCACGCGGCCACAGGTGCTGCCGGCGCTGCTCTGCGCCAGTGACGGCAACCATGGCCTGGCGGTGGCCGCGGCGGCGCGGGCCGCTGGCGCGCCCTGCACCGTCTTCCTGCATTCCAGCGTGCCCCAGGCGCGCGCCGCGCGGATCACCGCGATGGGCGCGGCGATCACCTGGGTCCAGGGCACCTATGACGACGCCGTCGATGCCGCCGTGCTGGCCGCCGAGAAGGGTGACGGGCTGCTGGTGGCGGACACCGCGCTGGGCGCGCAGGATCCGGTCGTCGGCGACGTCATGGCCGGCTACGGCGTCATCGCCGCCGAGATTCGTGCGCAGGCAACAGCGCCGTTGCCGACGCATCTCTATGTCCAGGCCGGCGTCGGCGGCCTAGCGGCGGCGATGATCGCCGGGCTGGACGGCTTCCTGGCGGCGCCCGCGGCCATGGCGGTGGTGGAACCGGCCGAGGCCGCCTCGGTCGGCGCCGCGCTCGCCGCCGGCAGGGTGCTGCGCCTGCCGGGCGCGCTGCATTCGGTGGCCGAGATGCTGTCCTGCGGCGAGGCCAGCGGGCCGGCGCTCGCGTTGCTGCAGCCCCGCGCGCCGCGCGCCATCGCCGTGCCCGAGGACCGTCTGGTCGAGGCGCCGCGCCTGCTCGGGGAATCTGGCGGTCCGGCCAGTACGCCCTCCGGCGCGACGGGATTCTCCGGATTGCTGCAGGACATCGCCGACGGCCGTCATCCCGGTCCTGACGCGCGCGTCCTTCTGGTGATCAGCGAAAGGGCCCTGTCGTGAACGACGCGGCATTCTGGCAGAAGCTGGTGGAGTGGCGGCGGGATTTCCACCGCCATCCCGAATTCGGCTTTGAGGAAGGCCGTACTGCGCGGCTGGTCGCGGAACGGCTGCGCGGCTTCGGCCTCGAGGTGGCCGAAGGCGTCGGCGGCACTGGCGTGGTCGGCACGCTGCGCCGGGGCGATGGCGGGCGCAGCATCGCGCTGCGCGCCGACATGGATGCGCTGCGCATCGCCGAGCAGGGCGAGTCCGCATGGCGCTCGACGACACCGGGGATGATGCATGGCTGCGGCCATGACGGGCATGTCACCATGCTGCTCGGCGCCGCCGAGAAACTGGCCACGGAAGGGGGCTTCGCCGGCACCGTGAATGTCCTGTTCCAGCCCGCCGAGGAATGGGGCCGCGGCGCGCAGGCGATGATCGATGCCGGGCTGCTGGACCGTTTTCCGTTCGATGAGGTCTATGGGCTGCACAACATGCCCGGCATGGCGGTCGGACACTTCACGACGCGCGCGGGTCCGGTCATGGCGGCCGAGGACATCTTCGACATCCGGCTGACCGGGAAAGGCGGCCACGCCTCGCAGCCGCAGGCAGGGCGGGAGGTGATGCTGGCCGCCTGCGCGCTCGTGGTCGCGCTGCAGGCCATCGTCAGCCGCCGGCTGCCGCCCGGGGCCGCGGCGGTGGTCTCGGTGACTGAGCTGACCACCGACGGCACCCGCAACGTGCTGCCCGGCCAGGCCCGCATCCAGGGCGACGCCCGCAGCTTTCTGCCGGGCATCAGCGCGACGATCGAGGAAGACATGCGGCGCATTGCGGAGGGGGTCGCCCTCGCGCATGGCTGCACCGCCGAGGTCACCTACACGCGCGAATTTATCCCCACCCTCAACCATCCCGGCGCGACCGCCGCGGCCCTCGCCGCCGCGCGCGCCGCGCTGGGCGACAGCCACGTCGACGACATGGCCGAGCCGATCACCGCCTCCGAAGACTTCGCCCGCTTCCTGGCGCTGCGGCCGGGCTGCTTCGCCTTCCTCGGAAATGGCGCCGGTTCCGCCCCGCTGCACAACCCGCGCTACGATTTCTGCGACGATGCCATCCCGCATGGTGTCGGCTTCTTCACCGCCATCGCCCGGCAGCGCCTGGCGCCGGGTGCGGAGCCGCTCGCATGACCCTGCCCGCGATCGATGCCGCGACCCTGATGGCGCGGCTGCAGCGGCTCGGCGAGGTCGGCCGGGGCGCCGACGGCCGCCTGATACGCCTGGCCGGCAGCGAGGCCGATGGCGCCGGGCGCGACCTGGTCGCCGGCTGGATGCGCATGGCGGGGATGGAGGTCACCGTCGACGCGGTCGGCAATCTGGTCGGCCTCTGGCGGGGCGGGGCGCCGGCGGGCGCGGCGCCGGTGATGCTCGGCTCGCATATCGACACGGTGATCGACTCCGGCATCTATGATGGCTGCTATGGCGTGCTGGCCGGGCTCGCGGTGATCGAGGCGCTGCAGGCGGCCGGCACGCGCCTCTCGCGCCCCGTGGCGCTGGCCGCCTTCACCAACGAGGAAGGCGTGCGCTTCGCGCCCGACATGCTGGGCTCGCTGGTCTATGCCGGCGGCATGGCGGCCGAGGCGGCGCTGGCCATCCACGGCACCGACGGCGTGACGCTGCGGGAAGCTCTGACCGCCATCGGCTATGCCGGCGACGCCACGCCCGGCTTCCTGCGCCCGCATGCCTATCTCGAACTGCATATCGAGCAGGGCCCGGTGCTGGAGCATGAGGGCATCGCCATCGGCGCCGTCGACCGGCTGCAAGGCATCTCCTGGCAGTCCTTCGTGCTGACCGGCGAGGCCAACCATGCCGGCACCACGCCGATGGCGATGCGGCGCGATGCCGGGCTGGTCGCGGCCCAGGCCATCGCCTTCCTGCGCGGGAGGATCGCGCCGCGCGGCGGCAGCACCCTGGCGACGGTGGGCACGCTGACGCTGGATCCCGGCGCCATCAACGTCATCCCTGGCATGGTCCGCTTCACGCTCGACCTGCGCGATCCGGACGAGGCGCGGCTCGCCGAGGCGGAACGAGGCTTTGCCGCGGAACTGCAAAGGCTCTCCGAAGCCGAGGGCGTCAGCGTCGAAAGCACCCGCCTCGCCCGCTTCGAGCCCGTCATCTTCGATGCCGGCATCGTCGCCCAGGTCGAGGCGGCGGCGGCACGGCGCAGCCTGTCCTGTCGCCGCATCACCTCCGGCGCCGGGCATGACGCGCAGATGATGGCGCGGATCTGCCCGGCGGCGATGATCTTCGTCCCCAGCCGCGGTGGGATCAGCCACAATCCGCGCGAATTCACCGAATTCCGCCAACTGGCAGACGGCGCCGCGGTGCTGCTGGACAGCGCCATGGCTCTGGCGCGCTAGGCGGCACCCTCCATCTGCCAGGCGACCAGGCGGGCATAGGCGCCGCCTTGCGCCAGCAGCGCGTCATGCGGGCCGGCCTCGACAAGTTGGCCGGCCTGCATGACCAGGATGGTGTCGGCCTCGCGGATGGTGGACAGGCGATGCGCGATCACCAGCACCGTGCGGCTTTTCATCAGCCCCTTCAGGGCGGCGCGCACCTCGGCCTCGCTGATGGCATCGAGATGCGAGGTCGCCTCGTCCAGCACCAGCACCGGCGCGTCCTTCAGGAAGGCGCGGGCGATGGCGATGCGCTGCCGCTGCCCGCCGGACAGTTGCAGCCCGCGCTCGCCGACCGGCGTCGCCAGCCCCTGCGGCAGGCCAGCGACGAAGTCGCGCAGCGAGGCCTGCTCGATGGCGCGCGCCAGTTCCTCGGCGCTCGCCTCGGGCCGTGCCATCCGGATGTTCTCTTCCAGCGTGTCATTGAACAGGAAGGTGTCCTGGGCGACGAGGGCGACATGGTGGCGCAGCCCGTCGAGGGTCAGCTCGCGCAGGTCCATGCCGTCCAGCGTGATGCGCCCGGCCTCGGGGTCGAAGAAGCGGAGCAGCAGCGCCGCCACGGTGGACTTGCCGGCGCCCGAGGGCCCGACCAGCGCCGCGGTGCGCCCGGCCGGCAACATCAAGTCCAGTCCCGACAAAGCCGGATTGCTGCGGCCGTCATAGCGGAACGAGACGTCCTCGAAGCGGATCTCGGACCCGCCCTGCGGCGTCACCGGCGTCAGCCGCCCCGGGCGGATGCGCGGCTGCTCGCGCTCCACCAGCCGCAGCCGGCGGGTGGAGGCGATGGTGTCGGCCAGCTGCCGCCCGACCTGGGCGATTTCTGAGACCGGCAGGAAGGCGGCGATGGCCAGCAGGATCAGCATCGGCAGCAGCCCGGCCGCCAGCTGCCCCTGCGCCACCAGCAGCGCGCCGCCGGCGGCGACCGCCAGCCCGCCGAGGCCGGTCGCCACCTCCAGCCCGGCCGCGGCGCGCGCCTGGTCGTGCTGCAGCGCCAGCCGCCGCGCCTGATAGGTGGCGACACGGTCGAGGAAGGCAGCGCGCCGCAGCGGCACCGCCTGGAAGGCCAGCAGGTCGCCCAGGCCCTGGATGGTCTCGGTGACATGGGCGCCGAGCTCGCCCAGCGCGCCGCGCGCCTGGCTGCCCAGCGCGTCGATCCGCGCCCGCCCGCGCAGCGGCGACAGTCCGGCGAACAGCAGGAAGGGGAACAGGGCCAGGGCCAGCGGCCAGGCGAAGTAGCCCAGCACCAGCAACACCGTCACCGGCACCAGCAGCGCCACCACCGCCGGTGCCACGGTATGCGCGTAGAAATATTCGACCGTCTCGACATCGGTGGTGGCCAGCGCCACCAGGTCACCGGCGCGGCGGCGCAGCAGATAGGCCGGGCCCAGCGCGTCGAGCCGGGCGAAGAGGTCGATGCGCATCTCGGCCAGCAGGCGATAGGCCATGTCATGCGCCAGCCAGGATTCGAGCCAGTGCAGCAGCCCGGCCAGCGGCGCCAGCACCAGCAGGGCCACCGCCAGCGCGCCGATTGGCTCGCCGCGCCCCAGCGCCGCGGTCAGCAGCGCGCCCGCGACACCGACGCCGATGAAGGCTGCGACACGGCCGATGCCCAGCAGCACGGTCAGCGCCAGCTTGCCACGCCAGGGCAGGATGTAGCGGACCAGGCTGGAAAAGGTCTCGCGCCCGCCGATGGCGGCGGCCTCGGCATTGAGGTCGATCGGCGCGGCGGCGGTCTCGGCTTCGGCGATGGCGGCGGCGTCGAGCCGGTCGGGGGGCGCGCCGGCGCCGCGCTCGGCGGCCTGGGCGCCCATCAGGCGGAAATAGGTGCCGCCGGCCTGCATCAGCGCGGCATGGCTGCCGGATTCGACCACCCTGCCCTGGTCGAGAACAAGAATGCGGTCGGCGCCGATGACGCTGGACAGGCGATGCGCCAGGACCAGCGTGGTGCGCCCCTGCATCAGCCGGTCCAGCGCCTGCTGGATCAGCGCCTCGTTCTCGGCGTCCACGGCCGAGAGCGCCTCGTCCAGGATCAGGATCGGCGCGTCGCGCAGCAAGGCGCGGGCGATGGCGACGCGCTGGCGCTGCCCCCCCGAAAGCCGCGCGCCACGCTCGCCGATCAGCGCGTCATAGCCGCCGGGCAGGCCCAGGATGAAGTCATGCGCATTGGCGGCGCGGCAGGCGGCTTCGAGCTCTGCCTGGCCGGCCCCTGGCCGGCCGAGCCGCAGGTTCTCGGCGACCGTGCCGTGGAACAGCGTGGCGTCCTGGGCGACGATGGCGATCGACGCCGCGATTGAAGCAGGGTCCACCTCCGACAGCAGCTGGCCGCCGATGCGGATGGTGCCGGCCTGCGGGTCGTGCTGGCGCAGCAGCAGCCGCAGGATCGAGGATTTGCCCGCGCCGCTGGGCCCGACGATGCCGACGCGCTCGCCCGGGCGGATGGCGAAGGAAAGCCTGTCATGCGCCGGCGAGCGGCCGCCGGGATAGGCGAAGCGCACAGCGTCGAACTCGATCCCCGGCGCGGCGCCGCGCAATTCCAACGGCGCGCCGCCGGGGCCGATGGCGGGCTCGGCCTGCAGCAGCTCGTGCAGCCCGGCCGCGGCCGATTGCCCGACCATGCCCTGGTGCAGCACGCTGCGCAGGTCGCGCAGCGGCCGGAAGATTTCCGTCCCCGCCATCAGCACGACCAGCAGCGCTTCCAGGCTCATCTGCCCGGCCTCGACACGGTGGGCGCCCAGGATCAGCGCCAGCGCCGCGCCCAGCGCCATGCCGGTGTCCGTGATGCCCCTGGTCGAGACCGAGACGGCCAGCACGCGGAAGGTGGTCTGGAACAGCGCGCGGGCGCGGCGGGCCAGGCGCTCGCCATGGCTGGCGCTCTGGCCGAAGGCCTGCAGCGTCGGCAGGCCCTGCACCGCGTCGAGGAACTCGGCGCCGAAGGCCTTGAATTCCTTCTGGCGGGCCAGCGCGGCGCGGCGGTCGGAGCGATGCACCAGCGCCGGCAGCACCAGCGTCAGCAGCGCCGCGACCAGCAGCACGAAGGCGACGGGCACGTCCCACCACGCCATGAACAGGAAGATCGCCAAGGGCGCGCAGGCGGCGATGGCCAGCTGCGGCAGGTACTGGCCGAAGAAGGTCTGCAGCTGCTCGACGCCATCGACCATGGCCAGCATGACGCCGCCGGTGCGCTGCCCGGCGAACCAGGCCGGGCCCAGCGCCGCGATGCGGTCGAACAGCGCCGCCCGCAACTTCGTTTGCACGGCGGCGGCGGTGCGATGCGCCAGCCCCGCCCGCGCCTGCTCCAGCAGCCCGCGCAGCAGCACGGCGGCGGCGGCGCCCGCCAGCGGCCAGGCGGCCTCGGCCAGCCCGCCGCCGGCGAAGACGCGGGCCAGCGCCACGCCCAGGCAGGCGAAGCGGGCGATGCCGGCGGCCAGCGCCGCCAGGCCCAGCAGCACGCCCGCCAGCATGCCGAGGCGCAGGCCCTGGGTCAGCCGCCAGAGGCGCAGGTCGAAATACATGGAAGCCGTCTCCGGGCGATCGAGCCGCGATGCTGCGACCGGTCCGCGGCCACAGCAAATGCAAGCTTTTCATCGGCTGTTGAGCTAGATTGCACGGCCATGATCCCGCCGCTGCCGCCCCTCGCCGCGCTGCGCGCCTTCGCCGCCGTGGCGCGGGCCGGCAGCTTCGCCCGCGCCGCCACCCAGCTGCATGTCAGCACCAGCGCCGTCAGCCACCAGATCCGCGGGCTGGAGGCGCAGCTGGGCACGCCGCTGCTGACCCGCGCCCGCAACGGCGCCGGCCACAGCCAGACCGCGCCCACCGCCGCCGGGCAGACATTGCTGGAGGCGGTGGAGGCGGCGCTGACCATGCTCGCCGAAAGCTGCGCCGGCATCCGCGCCGAGGCCGGTCGGCCGCGTGCCCGGCTGGTGGTCTGCGCCAATGGCTCGGTCGCCTCGCTCTGGCTGGCGCCGCGGCTGGCGGCCTTTGCCGGGCTGCATCCTTCGGTCGACTGGCATATGCGGGCGGTCGAGGCTGGCTCGCCCGACCTGGCCGCCGAGGGCATCGACCTGGCGATCCTGCGCGCCCGCACCGGCCAGATCCCGCCCGGCGATTCCTTGCTGTTCGAGGAAAGGATGTTCCCCGTCGCCAGCCCGGCCGTCGCGGCGGAGGTGGCGCGGCTCGGGCGCAGCACGGCGCTGGCCCGGCTCAGCCTGCTGGAGGAGGAGCACAGCGCCGACAGCCCGGACAAGGACTGGCGGCACTGGCTGGCGCATCTGGGCGAGGCGGTGCCGGCGCCGCGGCTGATCCGCTTCAGCGGCTTCAACCAGGCGATCGGCGCGGCGCTGGCGGGGGCGGGCATCGCGCTCGGCCGCTCGCCGCTGCTGGATGCGGAGCTCGCCGCCGGCCGGCTGGTGCGGCTTTTCGCGCCCGAGGCCCTGGCCGGCACCTGGGTCTTCACCCTGCGCCTGGGGCCCGCTGCCGCGCGCGACCCGCATGTCCGCCAGCTGAGCGACTTCTTGCGCACGCCATCCTCCGGCTGAGGCCGAGAACAGAAAAAGTTCTGTCTTTATCTGCAGCGGCGCCGGCGCTTCGATAAAGGCCGCGTTGATGGAGAGGCACAGCATGCGCGATGACGGCCGGAAAGACATGGTGCTGGGGCTGAACCTGGTAGGGGCAGGCGCGCATGGCGGCGGCTGGCGCATGCCGGAGGCCAAGGCCGATGCCGCCCTCGACATCCGCTTCTGGAAACAGATGGCGCGCGAGGCCGAGGCCGCCTGCTTCCACTTCATGTTCTGGGCCGACGGGATCGCCGTGCGCAGCAATGCCCGCGACGAGCGGCAGCTGAGCTATGACAGCCGCATCGACGTCTTCGAGCCGCTGACCCTGCTGGCAGCGCTCTCGGCGGTGACCGAGAAGCTCGGCTTCATCGCGACCGCCAGCACCACCTACAACGAGCCCTACAGCATGGCGCGCAAGCTCGCCTCGCTCGACCACATCACCGAGGGGCGGGTGGGCTGGAACGTCGTCACCTCCTGGAGCGAGCAGGAGGCGCTGAATTTCGGCCGCGAGCGCCACATGGAGCACGCCGCGCGCTACCGCCGCGCCGAGGAATACGTCGACCTGATGTTCTCGCTGTGGGACAGCTTCGAAGACGGCGCCTTCATCCGCGACAAGGAAAGCGGGCAGTACTTCGACCCTGCCAGACTGCACACGCCGCATCACCACGGCGAGCATTTCAAGGTGCGCGGGCCGCTGAACCTGGCGCGGCCGATCCAGGGCTATCCGGTGATCGCCCAGGCGGGCTCCTCGGGCCCGGGCCAGGCGCTGGCGGCGCGCACGGCCGAGGTGATCTACACCATGCAGCGCAGCCGCGACGAGGCGGCCGCCTTCTACGCCCGCGTCAAAGGCCAGTTCGCGCCATTTGGCCGCGCGCCGGAATCGGCGCTGGTCATGCCGGGGATGATGCCGATCATCGGCCGCAGCCGGCAGGAAGCCCGCGACCTGTTCGAGCGGCTGCAATCGCTGATCCATCCCGAGCTCGGCCTGGCGGCGCTGTCGACCAGCTTCGGCGATCTCAGCGGCCATGACGTCGACGGCCCGCTGCCGCCGCTGCTGGCCGAGAGCAACGCGCTGAAAAGCGAGCATGCCAAATTGCAGACGTTCCTGGACGGGCGCAGCCTGACGATCCGGCAGCTGTTCCAGGCGCGCGCCGCCTCCGGCCACCACCTGATCGTCGGCACCGCCGCCGAGATCGCCGACGAGATGCAGGACTGGTTCGAGCATCGCGCCTGCGACGGCTTCAACATCCTGCCGCCCTTCTATCCGGGCCCGGTCGAGGATGTCTTCCATCGCCTGATCCCCGAGCTGCAGCGCCGCGGCCTTTTCCAGACCGACTATCGCGGCACCACGCTCCGGGAAAATCTCGGCCTGGCACGGCCGGCGCATGGCGCGCACCGGCCGGCGGCGCTGCGCCAGGCGGGGGAATGACCGCCCCACCGCATTTACCGAATTTCAATTCCGCCCTGAGAGAACCTTGCCGAAGCACGGAACCGCGCCAGCCTAGGAGAGGCTGCCTTCCGCCCCACCCCCTCGCGGGAGGCCTCGCATGCATCTTCGCCCCATCGATCTCGAGCGCGAGCAGGACAGCCGGCGCAGCTCCCGCGGTTTCCTGGGCCTGTCGCGCCTCGCCCATGCGCGGGAGGGGCTGCGCCGCTTCCTGGGCCTCGCCCCGGAGCCTGGCGCGAAGGCGCCGCTCAGCACCGAGGAAATCCGCGCCCGGCTGCGCGCGGACCGGCCGGCCACCACCAGCCTGCTGCCGACGCCCGAGACGTCCAGCGCCGAGCCGGAAGCGGCGCCGCAGCCGCAGGGGCTGCGCCGCTTCCTGGGCCTCGCCCCGCTGGTCGGCGTGCCTTCCAGCCTCGGCCGCTTCCTGGGCCTGGCGCCGCTGCCGCCGGCCCCGCCGGCCGAGCGCTTCCTCGACCTGGCGCCGGTGACCGGCGCCGCGCTGCCCGAGGCCGTGGCGCTGGCGCCGCTCGCCACCCCGGCGGCCGAGCCCCGCTTCATCGACCTCGCACCCCTGGCCGTGCCGGCCGCTGTCGTACCGCGCCATGTCGACCTGGCCCCGCTGGCCTCGAGCCCGGCGGCGCCGCGCTTCATCGACCTGGCGCCGTTGCCGCTGGCCGCCAGCGCGCCGCGCCATGTCGACCTGGCGCCGCTGCAGGCAGCCGCCGCCCGCGACATCAGCCTGCCCGCCCTGGCCGCGGCCAGCGCCAGCGAGGCGCATCGCCTGGCGCCCATCGCCCTTCGCCGCGAGCGCTTCGTCGGGCTGGCCCCGCTGGGCCGCACCGGCGCGCACTGAAAAAAAACCGGGGCGCACTGAAAAAAGGGCCCAGAGGCTTGCGCCCCCGGACCCTGGTCGGACCGTGCTGCAGGACGGCTCAGGTATCGCGCGAGCGGCCGGCCAGCGCCGCGGCAGTCGCCGCGATGAAGGCGCCGATCAGCATCGACAGCGCGGTGAACAGCGCCGTCGTCGCCGCCGACTTGCGGGCCGTCTCCGCCGCCTGCTTGGCCTGCTCGGCCGCCTGCTGGGCGCGGGTCACCGCGGCATCGACACGGCTGCGCGCTTCGGCCGGCGGAATCTCCGCCCGCGCCGCCACCAGCTGGGCCAGATAGGCACGGTCGGCCTCCGGCACCTCGCCCTGGGCAATGCCATTGGCGATGATGCGCCCGGCCTCGGCCGCCGCCTGGCCCTCCTCGCCCTGCACCACCGGCTGGGCGCGGCGGAACAGCGAGTCGATGTCATAGCTGCGGGCCAGCGCCGGCCCGGCCGTGCTGGCCGCCGCCTGCACCGCACCGCCGCCGACCGCCGAGACCGCCCGCGCGCCGGCGCCGATCGCGCCCGAGGCCGCCGAGGCCAGCACGCCGACCGTCACCAGCGTCGCCACGGCCCAGGCCAGGAAGCCATGCGCGGTGTCGCGGAAATAGACCTCGTCCGCATGCACCGAGGCCCAGTGGGTGCGCAGCCGGCCGGCGATATAGCCGCCGATGCCGGAGGAGAGCCACTGGGTGATGACCAGCCAGACTGCGGCGGTGACGCCGACCGCGGTCGCCGTCGGACCGGACCAGGGCGAGGCGATCGCCAGGCCAAAGCCGGTGCCGAGCAGCACCAGGATGAGGGACACCGCCGCCGCGCCCGCCGCGCCGCCCAGGATGGCGCCCCAGGAGATGGCGGAGACGGGCGACTGGTAGGTCGCCGGCAGCTCGGTCTCGCCGAGGCTCAGCCGGCCGCCGAGAGAGCTTCCGGAGTGGGAGGTGCTGGCCATGGCGGCGCCCTCCTTCCTCAGCGGAACAGCAGCATGAGGATGATGATCACCGGGATGGGAATGCCCAGCAACCACAGCAGAATTCCGCGACCCATGTGATGGCTCCTCCGGTCTTGACTATCCGGGGAGCCAACGCCGGCCAGCGCGGCCGGTTGCCGCATGACCGAATGGTCATGTGGCGAAAGCCCTGGCTTATCCAGGGCTTCGCCGTTACCAGCCAAGCCAGGCATGCTCCGGCGCCATGGTGAATTTCCAGGCGCGGCGCGGCCCGGCCATGACGTTCAGATACCAGAGGTCGAAGCCATGCGGTGCGCCGACCGGGTGGTAGCCGCGCGGCACCAGCACGACGTCGCCGTCGCCGACGGCCATGGTCTCGTCCAGGCTGCGGTCGTCGGTATAGACGCGCTGCACCGCGAAGCCGCCCGGCCGCGCCAGCCGGTGGTAATAGGTTTCCTCCAGCGCCGTCTCGTTGGGGAAGTCGTCGGCATCGTGCTTGTGCGGCGGATAGCTGGACCAGTTGCCGCCGGGCGTGACCACTTCCACCACCAACAGGCTTTCCGCCTCGGCGGTATCGGGCAGGATGTTGCGCACGTGGCGGAGATTGGTGCCCTCGCCGCGCAGCTCCTGCCCCACCGCCTCCGGCGGGATCAGCCGCGCCGGCAGGCGGCCGGTCGCCGGCGCGGTGCAGACGGCGACCTCCGCCCCCGCGGCGCTGGTCACCACCAGCCGCTGCCCGGGCGGCGCATAGACCGACCAGGGGCTTCCGTCGAAGACCGAGGCGCGGCCACCGATGTTTTCGAAGGTCTGGTCGCCGACGGCGACGGTGACATGGCCGGTCAGGACGACGAGGCAGGTCTCGCGCGCCGTCTCCTCGCGGGTCAGGCCGGCGCCCGGCGCCAGGCGATGCACCTCGAAGCCGACATAGGTCCAGCCGGCATTCCCGGGCGTGATGTGGTGCAGCCGGCCGTTGGCATCGGCGGCGGTCGGGTGGCGCAGCAGCGGGGTGGGCATCGAGCGGTCTCCCGGGATCAGAGCGCGGACAGCATGGCCGGGGCGCGGCGCGCTTCCCAGGCCTCGGTCAGGGCGGCGAAGCGCTCGGCCATCACCGTCTCGGCGGCGGCGTCGTCGAGCCGCCCGGCCAGCCAGGCACGTGCCGGCTCGGCAAAGATGCTGCGGCCGACAGCGAAGCCGCGCACCCGGGGCGCGGCGGTGCTGGCCTGGAAGGCGGCGACCAGCTCGGGCAGCGGCGCTTTCAGCCCGAGCATGACGATGCCGCGGCAATGCGGATCATGCGCGGCGATGACGCCGTCGATGGCGGTCCAGGCGGCGGCATCGGCCTGCGGCTCCAGCTTCCACCAGTCGGGGCGGATGCCGAGGCCGTAGAGATGCGCGAGCACGCCGGCGATGGTGCCGCTGTCCAGTGGACCATGCGGCCCCGCGATGATCTCTATCAGGAGCTCACGGCCCAGGCGCCGGCAGGCGTCGAAGACGCGTTTCAATTCGCGTTCCTGCCTGGCGCGCAACGCCGGCGCGTCGGCCGGGTGCCAGAAGCACAGCGCCTTGACCGTGTGCTCCAGCGGCCATTCGACCAGCGAAGAGCCTAGGTCGCCGCCGCCTTCGAAATCCAGCGGGCGCGAGCCGGGCTCTTCCACCGGGCGGCCGATCCACAAGCCCTGGCGCGAGGCCTCGAACAGCGCCTCCCGCCCATAGCGGCCGTCGAGCAGCATGCCGAAGCCCGGCCGCCCCTTGGCGACGCGGGCGGCGGCGCGCACCGCCAGCAGCTTGAACTCGCCGATCCGGCCGGCGATCTCGGCCTCCGGGATGCCGGCCTCGACCGCCATGGCGGCCAGCTGCGGCCGGTGGTCGATGGCCAGCGCCATCAGCGTGTCGGGCTGCGGCCGCCGCGTGGTCGACCAGTGCAGCGCCGACAGCGCGTCGTCATGCCGCAGCGCTGTCGTGGTGACGCCGCGCTCCAGGAAGAAGGAAAGCTCTTCCCAGGTGGCGTATTCCGGCGCGCAGAGCAGCCGCGACACGGCGATGGCGCCGCAGGCATTGGCGAAGGCGCAGGCGCGCTGCAGCGGCTCGCCACGCAGCCAGCCGCGCAGGAAGCCGGCCATGAAGGCGTCGCCGGCGCCGAGGACATTGTAGACCTCGACCGGGAAGCCGGGGCCGGCGATGCCGTCCTCCAGCCGCGCCGGGATGGAATCGGGGAAGACCAGGCAGCCCATCGGGCCGCGCTTGCAGACCAGCAAGGCCTTGCTGACCGCCCGAATGTTCTTCAATGCCTGCAGCGTGTCTTCGGAGCCGCCAGCGATATGCAACTCTTCCTCGGTGCCGACGATCAGGTCACATTCCGGCAGCAGCGGCGCCAGGCTTTCGGTCACCGCATCGGCGCGGATATAGCGGCTCTCGCCGGCATCATGCCCGGCGACGCCCCAGAGGTTCGGGCGGTAGTCGATGTCGAAGGCGACGCGGCGGCCGTTCTCGCGGGCGATGCGCATCGCCTTGCGCTGGGCGGCGGCGGTGTTGGCGCGGGCGAAATGCGTCCCCGTCACGACGATGCACGCGGCCGAGGCGATGAAACCCGGGTCGATGTCGCTTTCGTCCAGCGCGGCATCGGCGCAGTCGGTGCGGTAGAAGATCAGCGGAAACGACGAAGAATCCCGCACGCCCAGCACGGCCAGCGCGGTCAGCCGCTGCTGGTCCGTGTGGATGCCCGTCGTGTCCACGCCCTCGCGCGCCGCCTGCTCGCGGATGAAGCGGCCGAAGGCCTCGTCGCCGACGCGGGTGACCAGCCCGGCGCGCAGGCCGAGCCGCGACGCGCCGATGGCAATGTTGGCCGGGCAACCGCCGACCGCCTTGGCGAAGCTCGCCATATCCTCGAGCCGGCCGCCGATCTGCTGGCCATAGAGGTCGACCGAGGCGCGGCCGATGGTGATGAGGTCCAGCGTCGCTGCCGGCATCCTGGCGATATCCCCTCCAAAACTGATCGCCCGGTTCTGCGCCGGGCATCCGTCGCGGATGGAATTCTTTTTTCCTTATCCGGTCAAGGATGGAATTTGAATTCCATTCACCCCGCCGCGCGCAGCCGCGCCTCGGCGGTGCCCACCGCCAGGGTCATGGCCAGGGCGAAGGTGCCGGCCAGCGAGCGGAAGCCGGCATGGTCGGCCTCCGCCACCTCCAGCCAGGCGCTGGCCGAGGCCGCCAGCGGCGAGAACGGCGTGTCGGTCAAAGCCACCACGCCATGCCCACGCGCCGCCGCCGCCGCCACCAGCTCCAGCGTCGCCGGCGCATAGGGCGAGAAGCTGACAGCCAGCAGGACATCGCCCGGGGCCATCAGCGCCACCTGCTCCGGCGCCAGCCCGCCGGCCTGGTCGATCAGGTGGCAGCGGATCTCCAGCTTGCGCAGGGCATAGGCCAGGTAGGCGGCCACCGGAAAGGCGCGGCGGCTGCCCAGCAGGTGGATGGTGGGCGCTGCCGCCAGCAGCCCGATGGCGCGGTCCAGCGCCGCCGCATCCAGCGTTTCCGACAGCCGCTCCACCGAATGCAGCGAGGCGCCGATGAAGCCGCGCAGCAGCGCCGCGGGGCCGTCGCCGCCTTCCTCGCTGCGCAGCGTCTCCAGCCGCTCGCGGTAATCCGGCCAGCGGTCGCGGGCATGGGCGCGGAACACCGCCTGCAGCTCGCTGAAGCCGGAATAGCCCAGGCTCTGGGCGAAGCGCACCAGGGCCGAGGGCTGCACCCCCGCCTGCTGCGCGATCGCCCCGATAGTGGCGAAGGCGAATTCCTGCGGATGCGACAGGGCGTAGTCGGCCGCCTGCAGCAGCCGCTTCGGCAGGCTGTCGCGGCTCTGCAGGATCAGCGCGCGCAGCGCGGTCAGCGTCGCGGGCGGGGCGGCGGAATCGGGGGCGTCACCGGTCATGACGCCCCTCTTAGCCGCTCTGCTGCCACGCCGGGCGGGTTTTACGTCGTCAGGCTGGAAGGGCATGGCCGCATTCGGCCGGCCAGTGGCAGGTGACGCGGCTGCCCAGCGGCAGGATCGGCTCGCCCGCGGGGGCGGCGACCTTCAGCACCAGGTCGCCGGCGACCTTCACCTCGTAGCGCGTGGCGGCGCCCAGGAAGGCGGCCAGCTGCACCGTGCCGTCCAGCTGCGGCCCCTCCCCCGGCAGCGCGCCGAAGGGGCGCAGCCGGATCAGCTCGGGCCGCAGCGCCAGCTGCACCGACTGGCCCGGCGTGGCGCGCCCGGCGCGGGCCGGCAGCGGGCCGGCCGCGGTCTCGACCACCGCCTGGCCGTCGGCGGCGTGCTGCAGCCGCCCGGGCAGCAGGTTGTTGACGCCGACGAAGTCCGCGACGAACAGCGAGGCCGGCGCGCCATAGATCTCGGTCGGCGAGCCGATCTGCTCGACATGCCCCTTGTTCATCACGACGATCCGGTCGGAGACGGCCATGGCCTCCTCCTGGTCATGGGTGACGAAGACGGTGGTGATGCCTAAGCGCTTCTGCAGCGCGCGCAGCTCGAAGCGGATGCGCTCGCGCAGCTTGGCGTCCAGGTTGGACAGCGGCTCGTCCATCAGCAGCAGCGCCGGGCGGATGGCGATGGCGCGCGCGATGGCGACGCGCTGCTGCTGCCCGCCGGAGAGCTGCTTCGGGTGCCGGTCGGCGAAGGCTTCGAGGCCCACCATGTCGAGCACCGCATCGACCCGCGATTTGATCTCGGCCGCCGGCAGCTTCCGTAGCTTCAGCCCATAGGCGATGTTCGCCCGCACCGTCATATGCGGGAACAGCGCATAGGACTGGAAGACGAAGCCGCAGTCGCGGAGATTCGGCGGCAGATGCGTGATGTCGCGGCCGTTGAGAAGGATGCGGCCGCTGTCGGGGGCGCCGAAGCCGCCCACCATGCGCAGCAGCGTCGTCTTGCCGCAACCCGAGGGCCCAAGGAAGGTCATGAACTCCCCCGGCTCGACATCGAGGGAAATCCTCTCCAGCACCGTGTTGGCGCCGAAGGACTTTTTGACATCCTGGATCGAAAGGGGCGATGCAGTTACCACCAGCGCAGCCTCCGCACGGCGATTTCAAGGATGACGATGACCGCCACGGCGAAGACGTTGGTGGCCATGGCGACGGCGGCGCCGAGGCGGGTCGAGCCGCTCTCGAAGGCCTGGTAGATGGCGATCGGCATGGTGCTGATCTCCGGCGTGGTCAGCAACAGGGTGATCTCGAAATCCGAGATCGAGCGGGCGAAGACCAGCGCGACGCCGGTCAGCACCGAGGGCATGATCACCGGCAGCACGGTGGTGGCGAAGGCGCGGAGCGGCCCGGCGCCCAGGCTGCGCGCCGCATCCTCCACCGAGACATCGACCCGCTGCAGGGCGGCGATGATCGGCTGGATCATGAAGGGCAGCGAGACGACGGCATGGCCCAGCACGATGGCGACCCAGGGGCTGGTGCCGGAGAGCGGCCCCTGCTTGAAGATCTGCATCAGCCCGAAGGCCAGCACGATCGGCGGGAAGACCAGCGGCAGGTTCACCAGCTCCGCCAGCAGGCCGCGGCCGGGGAAGCGCAGCCGCACCAGCGCATAGGCGACCGGCAGCCCGACCAGGAAGCAGACCACGACGGTCGGCAGGGCGATGCGCATGCTGTCGGCGACCGAGCGCAGGATGGCCGGCCCAGATTCGCGATACAGGTCGAAGCTGATGCCATGCGGGAAGATGCCCCAGACCAGGTCGAAGCGGTCATTGACCGACAGCGACAGCAGGGTGATGGGCGGCAGCAGGATGAACAGGATCAGCCCGACCGTGGTCGCCGGGAACAGCCAGCGGAACGGCGGCAGGACGCTGCGCGGCGCCGCGGCGGCGGGCGCCGGGATGGTGGGGGCAAGCGTCGTCACAGGATCTCCCCCTGCAGCCTGTCGCGGAAGGCGCGGCGCACGATGGCCAGGTAGACGGCGCGGCCGAGCAGCGTGATGGTCGCCAGCACCACGGCGAAGGCGCAGATCTGCGCCATGCTGCCGGAAATGCCGAGCGACTGGATGCGGCTGAAGATTTCCAGCGGCAGCACGACGATGCCCTTGGCGCCGCCGCCCAGCACCAGCGCCGCCACATAGGCGACCATGGTGCGGATGAAGATGAAGACCCAGACCGCTGCGAGACCTGGTGCTGCCAACGGCAGCACGATTGACAGAAAAGTCTGGCGGAAGGTCGCGCCCAGCGAGGAAGAAGCATCTTCAAGCGCCGGCTCGATCATCTCGAACAGCGATGCCATCATCCGCACCGCCAGTGTCGAGAACAGCGCCAGGTCGCCCAGCACGATGGCGGTGAAGGTGCCGGTGAACTGCAGAGGCTCGTCGATCAGCTCCAACTGCTGGAACAGGATATGGTTGACCGGCCCGGTCGGCGCCATGAACCACAGGATGGCGAAGATGATCGTCACCGCCGGCGCCAGCGACGGATAGGTGACGATGGCCGAGATGGTCGGCGCCAGCCCCGGGCGGCGGGCCATGTAATAGCCGGTGCCGATGCCGATCAGCGTCAGCAGCGTCGCCACCACGGCCGAGATCGCCAGCGTCACCAGGATCACCTGCTGGTTGTGCGGCTCGGTCAGGATGGCGACGTAATGCGCAGTGGTCGGCTGCAGCCCGACGATGCCGTCGGCCCCGCCCAGGAATGGCAGGCCGAAGCTCGACGAGCCGGAAAAGCTCTTGATGGCGATGGACAGAAAGGGCGCGACCAGCAGCCCCAGCAGCATCAGGGTGAAGGGCGCGGCCAGCAGCCAGGCCAGCCAGGTCTCGCGCCGGATCAAGGGTTGTGATGGTGGCATCGGTCGCGCCCCCCGCTCAGCCGCGGCGGCGGAGGATCTCGGCCTCCCAGGTCTGGACATAGCGGTCCATCTTGCCCGCCCAGGCGACCCAGTCGGTCTTCATCGTGTGCTTCTGCACGTCCGCCCAGGAATTCAGCCCGACCTTGCTGGCATTGTTCAGCTCGAGGATCTTGTCGGACATCGGATGCGGATAGTTGGCCGGGTTGTTGCTCGGGTTCAGGCCGATATCCATCATCACCTTGGCGTAGCGGGCCGAGCTGATCAGGTTCAGCACCTTCAGCGCGCCGGTGCGCGACGGCGCCGACTTCAGCAGCGCGATCGACACCGGCAGCACGCCGAGGCCGACCTCAGGCTGGGTGATCGGGAAGCCGCTGACCGACGCCTTGTCGATCTGCGTGCTGATATAGATGTTCGCCAGGTTCATGAAGGTGATCCAGGCGTCGCCGCGCTGCAGCCCGATCCGGTTGTCGATCCAGCGGGCGTTGTAGGTCTTCACATTGGCGTCGATGCGGCGGCAATAGTCGATCCAGCCATTCTCGCCGAACAGCTCGACGACGATCGGGATCCAAACCGGGAAGCCGCGCGGATCGGCCCAGCTCAGCCGGTTCTTCCAGCGCGGATCGGCGAAGACCTCCCAGGTCAGCGGCGTCGTGAAGCTGCTGGCGCGCACAAAATTGGTGTTGAAGGCGGCGACGCCCCAATTGGTGCGGAACACCTCCAGCGTGAACTCGCCGCGGGCGAAGGCGTCCAGCTCCTGCGTCAGCGGCAGGTCGTCATAGGGCAGCCGCTCCAGCAGCCCGTCGAGCGCCAGACGCTCCGGGAAGGGGCTGTCGCCATAGAACAGGTCGGTGGTGAAGCTGCGGCTTTCCGCCTCGGTCTTGATCTTGGCAAAGGCCGGCGCATAGCCCAGCGGATCGAAGCGGACCTCGACCTCGCCCTTGGTCTCCTCGCGAATCATGGCAGACCATTCCTGCCACAGCTTCACATGCAGGCCGGGAACGCCCAGGACGTTCACCACCTGGGCGGCATTGGCGCGCGCCCCCAGGAAGGGTGTCGCCAGGCTCGCCCCGCCAGCCGCCTGCAGCAGGCGACGGCGCGGCAGGATCAATCTGCTTTCCATCAACTTTTTCCTTCCCCACAAACGAAAGAAAGCAAGGCTGGGGGGAGGTATCCCCCCAGACCCCCTTCTATTTTTATTTCTTGAGAGCAGCCTGGACGGTGGTCACCACCGCCGCGGGCGTGATGCCGAAATGCTCGTAGAGCTCGGCAGGCGCAGCGCTGGCGCCGAAACCCTTCATGCCGACGAAGCCGCCACGACGGCCGATGATCGCATCCCAGCCCTGGCGGATCGCCGCTTCCACCGCAACCTTCACCGGGGCGGTGCCGATCACCGATTCCACATAGTCGTCGCCCTGCTCGAAGAACAATTCGAAGCACGGCACGGAGACGACGCGTGTCGGCACGCCCGCGGCCTGCAGCTGCTCGCGCGCGGCCAGCGCGATGCTGACCTCGGAGCCGCTGGCGAACAGCGTCGCCGCGGCCTCGCAATCGGCGGCGGCGATCTCATAGGCGCCGCGCGACGAAAAATTCTCGGCCTCGGCATGGCGGCGCAGCGCCGGCACCTCCTGGCGGCACAGTGCCAGCACGCTCGGCCGCTCGCGCTCGGCCATGGCGATCTGCCAGCATTCGGCGGTCTCGATCGGATCGGCCGGGCGCAGCAGAAGAAGATTCGGGATCGCCCGCAGCGCCGCCAGATGCTCGACCGGCTGGTGCGTCGGCCCGTCCTCGCCCAGCCCGATGCTGTCATGCGTCATCACATGGATGGCGCCGACGCCCATCAGCGCCGCCAGGCGCAGCGCCGGGCGGCAATAGTCGGAGAAGGCCAGGAAGGTGCCGCTGGCGGGAATGGCGCCGCCATGCAGCGCCATGCCGTTCATCGCCGCCGCCATCGCATGCTCGCGGATGCCCCAATAGACATAGCGGCCGGCGAAATTCTTCTCGGCGATCGGGCCGAAGCCCTCGATCTTGGTGAAGTTGGCCGAGGTCAGGTCGGCCGAGCCGGTCACCAGCTCCGGCACCGCCGGCATCAGCAGCTCCAGCACCGCTTCCGACGCCTTGCGCGTTGCCAGCTTCGGCATCTTCTCGGCGAAACGCTGCTTGATCGCCAGGATCGCCGCATCCAGCCCGGCCGGGCGGCCGCCGGCCAGCGAGGCCTCGAACGCCGCGCGCTGGGCCGAAGCCGCAAGACGCTGCTGCCAGGCGGCATGCGGCGCGCGGGCGCGGGCGGCGGCGGCGTCCCAGGCGACGCGGGCCTCGGTGGGGATCTCGAAGGGACCGGCGGTCCAGCCGAGATGCGCGCGCACGCCTTCGACTTCCTGGGTGCCCAGCGGCGAGGAATGCGCCGCCGGCGTCCCCTGCTTCACCGGCGCGCCATAGCCGATGACGGTGCGGCAGGCGACCAGGCTGGGCCGCGGATCGGCGATGGCCTGGGCGATGGCGTCCGAGATCGCCTCCGGGTCATGCCCGTCGACCCGGATCGTGTGCCAGCCCGAGGCCTGGAAGCGCGCGATCTGGTCCGTCGCATCGACGAGGGAAATCTTGCCGTCGATGGAGATGTCGTTGTCGTCGAACAGCACGATCAGCCGCCCGAGGCCGAGCCGCCCGGCCAGCCCGATCGATTCCTGGCTGACGCCTTCCATCAGGTCGCCATCCGAGGCCAGCACCCAGGTGCGGTGATCGGCCAGTGCCTCGCCGAAGCGGGCGGCCTGGATGCGCTCGGCCATGGCCATGCCGATGGCGGTGGCCAGCCCCTGCCCCAGCGGCCCGGTCGTCGTCTCGATGCCCGTCGCATGGCCGTATTCCGGATGGCCGGCGGCCGGGCTGCCCAGCTTGCGGAAGCGCTGCAGCGCCTCGATGGTCATATCCGCATGGCCCATCAGATGCAGCAGCGCATAGAGCAGCATCGAGCCGTGGCCTGCCGACAGCACGAAGCGGTCGCGGTCGGGCCAGTGCGGCGCCCGCGAGTCAACCTTGATGAAGCGGCCGAACAGGGTCGCCGCCACATCGGCCATGCCCAGCGGCAGGCCGGGATGGCCGGACTGGGCGTGCTCGATCGCATCCATGCTGAGCGCGCGGATGGCATTGGCCATCAGCCGCAGACGCGCGGCGTCCGGCAGGGTGGTGGCGGCCGGATGCCGCGCGTCCGCGGCCTCCCGCACCGCGCCGGGCGCGGGCATCAGGTGGGGCATGGTGTTTCCTCGGCTGGCGCGCCGCGTCGCAGCGCGGCGGCTTGTTCTGCGGCGGCATGGAAACACATTGCCGAAGATCGGTCAAAACGGAATTTTTGTTCCAAATGCCGGAATCCGGCGAGCCGCGCCGCGGCGGCCTCGATCCGTCCCGGCGCTGCATTGGTCACCCCGAGCAGCAGCCCCCGCCGCGGCGCCCCGGCATACCAGGCGGAGAGCGGCACCACCCCGCCGCCGGCCTCCCGCGCCAGGGCGACGTCGTCGGCCGCCTCCGGCAGCGGCAGCAGCAGCGACAACCCGGCCTCCACCCCGCCCAGCGCCTGCCGCAGCGCCTGGCGCCGCGCGGCATAGAGCCGCTTCATCCGCCGCAAGTGGCGCAGCGCATGGCCGTCGCGCAGCAGCGCGGCGACGGCCAGCTGCGGCGCGGCCCCGGGCGCCGGCGCCAGGCACAGCGCGGCCTCGGCGAAACGCGGCACCAGCGCCGGCGGCACGACCAGGAAGCCCAGCCGCAGCGCCGGGCTGAGTGTCTTGCTGAAGCTGCCGGCATGGATCACCCGCCCCGCCCGGTCGAGCGCGGCCAGCGCCGGCGCCGCCCGCCCGGCCAGTTGCAGCTCGCCAAGATAGTCGTCCTCGATGATCCAGGCGCCCTGCCCCGCCGCCCAGTCCAATAGCGCGCGGCGCCGGGCCAGCGACAGGGTGACGCCCAGCGGCGCCTGCTGCCCCGGCGTCACCAGCGCCAGGGCCGCATCGGGCGCGCGGGCAAGGCCGGCCTCGACCTGCAGCCCCTCGGCATCCACCGGCACCGGCACGGCTTGGAGCCCGGCCAGGCGCAGCCCGGCGCGGGCGAGGGGATAGCCGGGCTCCTCCATCCAGGCCTTCTGTCCGGCCAGCCCTAGCGCCTGCAGCGCCAGGCCCAGCCCGCCCGCATAGCCGGCGGTGACGAAGACCTGCGCCGGGCTGCAGGCGATGGCGCGGGCCAGCGCGAGGTAGGAAGAGATCTCCTGCCGCAGGGCGAGCTCGCCGCGCGGGTCGGGATAGCTGACCGGCGCCGCGGCCGCGGTCCGGGCGGCGCGCGCCAACACCCGCGACCACAGCTTGAACGGGAAAGCATCCTGCGCCGGGACGCCCATCTGGAAGGGGGCCGGCGGGCCGCCGATCTCGACCGGGAAGCCGGGCAGCGGCGGCGGCTCGGGCGGCGCGGCCGGGGTCACGCTGGCGGCGGGCTGGTCGGTGACATGGGTGCCGGCCGGGCCCGAGGCCACCAGCAGCTGGCTGTCGGCCAGCCGCTCATAGGCCACGCGGACGGTGCCGCGGGCGACGCCCAGCTGCGCCGCCAGGTCGCGCCAGGAGGGCATGCGGGCACCGGGCCGCAGCCGCCCCTCGGCGATGGCGGCGGCGATGCCCAGGCGGATCTGCTCGGCCAGGGGCTGCCGGGCGGCACGGTCGAGGGTCAGCGCGAGCTCTTCGGTCATGCCCGCGATGGTACAGTCTTTTCAGCCGTTCTTGGGGCTGTCGCCTGCGCCATCCGCGGCGCATTTCCCGCGCCGACACAGCCGATGGTGGAGAGAAAAATGGAACGGATGGATTATGCGGCGGCAGCGCCGGCGGGGGTGAAGGCGCTGGGTGCCGTTTATGGCTATGTCCAGCAATGCGGCTTGCCGGCGCAGCTGGTCGAGCTGGTCTATCTGCGCATCTCGCTGCTGAACGGCTGCGCCTATTGCATCGACAAGCATTCGCGCGACCTGCTGCAGCGCGGGCTGGCGCCGGCGGCCCTGGCCATGGTCCCGGCCTGGCGCGAAGCCGGCACCTTGCTGGATGCGCGGGAAAAGGCGGCGCTAGCCTGGGCCGAGACGGTCACCCTGGTCGGCCAGACCCAGGTGCCCGAGGCCGACTATGCCGCGGCGGCCTCGGTGTTCTCAGACAAGGAGCTGGCCGACCTGACCATCGCCATCGGGCTGATGAACGCCTTCAACCGGCTGGCCATCAGCTTCCGCAAGACGCCGGATTCCGCGCGCGGCTAGCGGACCGGCAGCTTCCAGATCTCCTCGGCATAGTCGCGGATGGTGCGGTCGGAGGAGAACCAGGCGACATTGGCGGTGTTCAGCACGGCGCTGCGCCACCAGTCGTCGGGCTGGCGCCAGCGCTCGGCGACCTGGCGCTGGCTGCGCTGGTAGCTGTCGAAATCGGCGGTGACCAGGAAGCTGTCATGCGCCAGCAGCCCCTCCACCAGCCCGCGATAGCGGTCGGGCTCTTCCGGCGAGAAGACGCCGCCCATCAGCGAATCCAGCACGCCCTGCAGCTCCGGCGACGCCGCGACGGCAGCCCGCGCGTCGAAGCCGTCGCGGCGCATCGCGCCCGCCGCATCGGCCTTGAGGCCAAAGATAAAAATATTGTCGAGGCCGACGCGCTCGCTGATCTCGACATTGGCGCCGTCCAGCGTGCCGATGGTCAGCGCGCCGTTCAGCGCGAACTTCATGTTGCCGGTGCCCGAGGCCTCGAGGCCGGCGGTCGAGATCTGCTCCGACAGGTCGGCCGCCGGGATGATGCTCTCGGCCAGCGTCACGTTGTAGTTGGGCAGGAAGGCGACCTTCAGCAGCCCGTGCAGCGTCGGGTCGTTGTTGACCACGCGGGCGACGTCATTGGCCAGGCGGATGATCAGCTTGGCCTGGTGGTAGCTCGGCGCCGCCTTGCCGGCGAAGATTTTTACACGTGGCGTCCAGCGCGACATCGGCTGCGCCCGCATCGCGTTGTAGAGCGCGATGGTCTGCAGGATGTTCAGCAGCTGGCGCTTGTATTCGTGGATGCGCTTGATCTGCACGTCGAACAGCGCCTGCGGATCGACGGCGACGCCGATGCGGGCGCGCACCACCTCGGCCAGGCGGCGCTTGGCGGCCAGGCGCTGCGCCTCGAAGGCCTCGCGGAAGGCCGCGTCATGGGCCAGCGGCGCCAACTCGGCCAGATGCTCGGGGTCGTCCAGGAAGCGCGGGCCGATGCTGTCGGTGATCAGCTTCGTCAGGCCGGGATTGGCGCGCTGCAGCCAGCGGCGGAAGGTGATGCCGTTGGTCTTGTTGGTGATGCGGCCCGGGCAGGCGCGGTCGAGCTCGGCGAAGACGGTGGTCTTCATCAGCCCGGTGTGCAGCGCGCTGACGCCGTTGACCTTGTGCGAGCCGACGAAGGCCAAGTGCCCCATGCGGACGCGGCGCCCGGCATGCTCGTTGATGATCGAGATGGCTTCCAGCATGCCGTCATTGGCGCCGGCCTGGCGCGCCGCCTCCAGGTGCTGCGCGTTGATCAGGTAGATGATCTGCATGTTGCGCGGCAGCAGCCGCTCCATCAGCGCGACCGGCCAGCTTTCCAGCGCCTCCGGCATCAGCGTGTGGTTGGTGTAGGAGAAGGTGGCGATGCCGATGCGCCAGGCCTCGTCCCATTCCAGCCCGTGCACGTCGATCAGCAGCCGCATCAGCTCGGCCACGCCGATCGCCGGATGCGTGTCGTTCAGCTGGACGGCGTTCTTCTCGGCGAGCGTCGTCACCTCGCCATGCAGCCGCTTGTGCCGCCGGATCATGTCCTGCAGCGAGGCCGAGGCGAAGAAATACTCCTGCCGCAGCCGCAGCTCCTGCCCGGCCGGGCTTTCATCGCCGGGATAGAGCACGCGGGAGATGGCCTCGGCCCGCACCCGGTTCAGCTGGGCGCCGATATGGTCGCCGCTGTTGAAGGCGTCGAGCTGCAGCGGGTCGGTGGCGCGGGCCGACCACAGCCGCAGCGTGTTGACCCACTTGCCGCCCCAGCCGACCACGGGGGTGTCATAGGCGATGGCGCGCACCACCTCGCCCGGGTGCCAGGCGACGCCGCCCTCGGCGCGCGGCGCGACATGGCCGCCGAAGCCGACGTCGCAGACGATGTTGGCGCGCTCGAATTCCCAGGGGTTGCCCAGGCTCAGCCAGTCCTCCGGCACCTCGCGCTGGCGGCCGTCCTGGATCAGCTGGCGGAACAGCCCGTGCTCGTAGCGGATGCCATAGCCGAAGGCCGGGATCGACAGGCTGGCCATGCTGTCCATGAAGCAGGCGGCCAGACGCCCGAGGCCGCCATTGCCCAGCGCCGCATCCGGCTCCTGCGCATAGATCTCTTCCAGCTCGACGCCGAGGCCGGAGAGGGCCTCGCGCATCGTCTCGGTCAGGCCGAGATTGCCCAAGGCGTCGGAGAGCAGCCGGCCGATCAGGAATTCCATCGACAGGTAGCAGACCTGGCGGTGGTGCTCGGCGGCGGACAGGTCGTTGGCAGCGCGCCAGCGGTCCATGATGCGGTCGCGCACCGCCAGCGTCGCCGCCAGGAACCAGTCGCGCGGGCTGGCGCGCTCGTCGCGGCCGCCGACCTGGTAGATCAGCTTGTCCAGGATCGCCGCCCGCAGCGCCGCGACCTCCGGCGAGGCGGGCGCGGCCCCGTCATCGGGCATGGGCAGGCGGTCCCGGGTCAGGCTGTCGTCGGTCATGCGGCGAGGTCCCTTCTGCGGTGGCGGGCAGGCGCCCCGCCGGCGGTCAGGCGACCGCGCGGTAGAGCGCCGCGTAGTGACGGGCGGGGCGGCGCCAGCTGACATCGGCGGCCATGCCGTTGCGCTGCAGCTGCTGCCAGCCAGGGCGATCCTGCCACAAGGCGGCCAGCCGCCCCAGCGCGGCCTCGAGCGGGGCGCGGGCCGCGGCGGCGAACTGCACCCCCGTGCCGACCCCGGCGGCCAGCGCCATCTCATTGGCATCGATGACGGTATCCGCCAGGCCGCCGACGCGCGCGACCACCGGAAGCGCGCCGTAACGCAGAGCGCAAAGCTGCGTGAGGCCGCAGGGCTCGAAGCGCGAGGGCACCAGCAGCGCGTCGCTGCCGCCCTGCACCAGATGCGCCAGCGCCTCGTCATAGCCGCGATGCAGCCCGACCTGGCCGGGATGTGCCGCCGCCGCCGCGGCAAAGCCCTCTTCCAGGGCAGGGTCGCCGCTGCCGAGCACGGCCAGCTGCATGCCATGGCCGAGCAGCGCCGGCAGCGCCTCCAGCACGGCATCCATGCCCTTCTGCCAGGACAGCCGGCTGACGATGCCCAGCAGCGGCGCCACCGGCCGCTCGGCCAGGCCCATGCGGCGGCGCAGCGCAGCCCGGCTGGCCTCGCGCGCCGAGAGGGTGTCGGACGAATATGGGCCGGGCAGCGCCGCATCGGCCTCCGGGTTCCAGACCGCGGTGTCGATGCCGTTCAGGATGCCGGACAGGTCGGCGGCGCGCGACCGCAGCAGCCCGCCCAGGCCCATGCCGCCCTCCTCGGTGCGGATCTCCGCGGCATAGGAGGGCGAGACGGTGGTGATGCGGTCGGCGAAATGCAGCCCGGCCTTCAGGAAGCCGATGCCGCCGTAGTACTCGACGCCGTCCATCGCCCAGGCCTGCGGCGGCAGGCGCAGGGCGGCGAGCAGCTCGGGCGCGCACTGCCCCTGGAAGGCCAGGTTGTGCACGGTCATCACCGTGCCCGGGCGACTGGCCTCGGCATAATGCAGATAGGCGGGCGCCAGCCCGGCCTGCCAGTCATGCGCATGCACGACATCGGCGCGGAAGCCGGACAGGCGCCCGAGGCCGAGCTCGGCGGCCACCCAGCCCAGGCCCGCGAAGCGCTGCGGATTGTCGCGGAAGTCGCCCTCCGGCCCGGCATAGGGACTGCCGGGACGGGCATAGAGATGCGGCGCGTCGATGACGAAAAGGTCCAGCCCGGCGGCGCGGGCGGCCAGCAGCCGGCCCGGCCCGCCGAACAGGTCGTCCCAGTGCAGCACCGGCTCGGCCTGCTCCAGCCGCTGCATCACCGCCGGATAGCCCGGCAGCAGGGAATGGACGGCAATCCCCTCGGCGGCCAGCGCCCCGGGCAGGGCGCCGGCCACATCGGCCAGCCCCCCGGTCTTGATCAGCGGATAGAGCTCGGAAGCGACCGAGAGGACAGTGAACGTCATGGGCAGGCAGCACTCACGCGGTAAGGGCGTCGACCATCGGCTGGGTGATCAGGGTAACGCCACCGGCGGTGCGGCGGAAGCGGCGGGCATCGGCCTCCGCGTCCTCGCCGACCACCAGGCCTTCCGGCAGGCGCACGCCGCTATCGACCACGGCCCGGGTCAGCCGGGTGTGCCGGTTCACGGTGACGCCGGGCAGCAGCACGCTGCTGTTCAGGTCGCAATAGGAATGCACCCGCACATTGGTCGACAGCACCGAGCGCTCGACATGCGAGCCGGAGACGATGCAGCCACCGGAGACCAGCGAATCCACCGCCATGCCGCGCCGCGCCTCGTCGTTGAAGACGAACTTGGCCGGCGGCGACAGCTCGCTATGGGTCCAGATCGGCCAGTCGCGGTCGTAGAGGTCGAGCGGAGGGACGACGTCGCACAGGTCGATATTCGCCTGCCAATAGGCGTCCACCGTGCCCACGTCGCGCCAATAGGACGACGCCTCCTCGCCGGTGGTGACGCAGCTGTCGGTGAAGCGATGCGCCTGGGCGCGGCCGTTCCTGACGATATGGGGGACCAGGTCGGAGCCGAAATCGTGGCTGGATTGCGGGTCGGCGGCGTCGCGCCGCAGCTGCTCGGCCAGGAAGCTGGTGGAGAAGACGTAGATGCCCATGCTGGCCAGCGCCATCTCGGGCTTGTCGGGCATGCCCGGCGGGTCGGCCGGCTTCTCCAGGAAGGAGACGATGCGGTCCTCCTGGTCGACCTGCATGACGCCGAAGGCCATGGCCTCGGCCCGCGGCACCTCGATGCAGCCGACGGTGACATCGGCGCCCGAGGCCTCGTGCTGCTGCAGCATGACCTCGTAGTCCATCTTGTAGACATGGTCGCCGGCCAGCACGATCATGTAGCGCACGCCATAGGCCTCGATGATGTCGAGGTTCTGGTAGACGGCATCCGCCGTGCCGGAATACCAGCCGCTGCCCTCGACCCGCTGGCTGGCGGGCAGGATATCGAAGCTCTCGTTCCGCTCGGCCCGCATGAAGTTCCAGCCGCGCTGCAGGTGGCGGATCAGGCTGTGCGCCTTGTACTGGGTGGCGACGCCGATGCGGCGGATGCCCGAATTCAGGGCGTTGGACAGCGCGAAGTCGATGATGCGGGACTTGGCGCCGAAGAAGACGGCGGGCTTCACCCGGCGCTCGGTCAGCTCCATCAGGCGGGTGCCGCGGCCCCCGGCCAGGACATAGGCCATGGCGTGGCGCGCCAGGGGCGCGGGCGTCTGCGGCTTCAGCATGCGCTGGCGACTTCGGTGTTCATTGGCAGCTGGCTCCCCCGATCCCCTCATGGCCATGGCACGGCACCAGGTCAGGATAGGCCGATGCCGATGCCCGGCGACAGGCAGACGATGCAAGGGGGGCGAAAGTTTCAGCCACGCTGTCGCTTTTCATGCTTTCACCCCCCGGCGTGACATCGCGGCGTCACGCCCGGGGACCATCGTGGCTGGTTCAGGCCTGCGCCGTCACCGGTTCCATGACCGCCTTCGGGGCCGGCCGCTGCAGCGACAGCACCATCAGCGCGGCGACCAGGCAGAAACCGCCGGCGACGAACAGGGCGGGCAGATAGGTGTCGAAGGCGCTGCGGGCGCCGCCGGCGGCGAAGGCGGCGGTGGCGGCGCCCAGCTGGTGCCCGGCGAAGACCCAGCCGAAGACCAGCCCGGCGCGCTCGGCGCCGAAGCGCTCGGCGACCAGGCGCACCGTGGGCGGCACGGTCGCGATCCAGTCCAGCCCGTAGAAGACGGCGAAGAGGCTGAGCGCCACCAGGTTGAACTCGGTGAAGGGCAGGTAGAGCAGCGACAGCCCGCGCAGCCCGTAGAACCAGAAGAGCAGCCAGCGATTGTCGTAGCGGTCGGCAAGCCAGCCCGAGGCCACGGTGCCGACCAGGTCGAACAGCCCGATCACCGCCAGCATGCCCGCCGCCCCCACCGGCGCCACGCCGAAATCGCCGCAGAGCGAGACCCAATGGGTCTGGATCAGCCCGTTGGTGCTGAGGCCACAGATGAAGAAGGTGCCGAACAGCACCCAGAAGGCGCGGCTGCGCGAGGCCTCCTGCAGCGCCAGCAGCGGCGAGGCCAGCAGGTCGAGCAGCCCGCCCTTCGGCTTCCCCGGCGGCACGACCTCCGCCCCGCCCAGCGGCGGCAGGCCGAGCTCGGCGGGGTGGTCGCGCATCAGCAGGGTGACCAGAGCGAGGGCCAGCAGCAGCATGGCGACGACGAAGGCCAGCGCGGCGCGCCAGCCGATCGCCTCAGTCAGCGCCGCCAGCAGCGGCAGGAAGACCAGCTGGCCGGTGGCGTTGCTGGCCGTCATCAACCCGACCACCAGGCCACGGCGCTGCACGAACCAGCGGGTGGCCACCGTCGCGCCCAGGACCAGCGCGGTCATGCCGGTGCCGAGCCCGACCACCCCGCCCCAGAGCAGCAGCAGCTGCCAGTGCTCGGTCATCAGGGCGGAGGCCGCCAGCCCGCCGCCGATCATCAGCAGCGCCACGGTGACCACCCGGCGCAGGCCGAAATGGTTCATGAAGGCGGCGGCGAAAGGCCCCATCAGCCCGAACAGCACCAGCCGCAGCGCCATGGCGGAGGAGACCTCGGCATTGCTCCAGCCGAACTCGGCCTGCAGCGGCGCCAGCAGCACGCCGGCCGATCCCATGGCGCCGGCCGTGGCCAGCATGGTGACGAAGGTCGCCGCCACCACCGCCCAGCCGTAATAGATCTTCCGTTCGGTCAACCAGCGGGCCAGGGCTGCCTGCATCGTCGTCACCCCCATAAAGCGGGCATATGCCCGCATTTTGTCGCAAAAACCCGGTCAGAAATCCTCGGCCAGGCGGGACAGGGCGGCCAGGCCCTCGGCGCCCAGGCGCGTCTCGATCTCGGCCTGGGCGGCATCCCAGAGCGGCGCCGCCTTTTCCAGCAACGCCTCCCCCGCCGGGGACAGCGCCAGCGGCGCCTCGCGCTGATCGGCGCCGGCGCGGCCCTCGACGAGCCCCAGCTTCTCCAGCACCCGTGCGTTGCGGCCGATGGTGGAGCGGTCGAGATCGGCCAGCCTGCCGAGCTCGGTCAGCGACACCGGCCCGTGCCGGCGGATCCGCCGCAGCAGGCTGAGCTGGCCGATATTGACGCCGACCGGAGCCAGCGCCGCGTCGTAGATGGCGCTGATCTTCCGCGCGGCACCGCGCAGGGTGATGCAGTAACAGGCGGAACTGGCGGGAGCAGGAGCGGCCGGCATGACGCGGGTATATGCCCGGACCCGGTCATCGCGCAAGCGGACTGGAAGAAAAGTGTGCGGCGGCCTGGCGGTGGCGGTGCCATAACCCGCAGCGATGAGAGGATGGAAAGCCTGGGCCCGGCTCAGCGGCCTCGCTGCGTCGCTGGCGCTCTGGGGCGCCGTGCTCTGGACCGGCCAGGCCTGGTACCAGGAGCGCGACGCGCGGCTGACCGGCGACCCGCCGCGCCGGGCGGCGCAGCTGACCCTGCCGCCGCGCGACAGCGAAGGGTCGGTGCGGCTGCGCATCCCCTTCGCCGTGCTGCAGCAGGCGGCCGAGCGCGACCTGCCCGCCGAGTTCAGCCAGAGCGGCGAGGGCGACGGCACCCGCTACAGCTTCACGCTGCGCCGCACCGCGCCGATCCGCTTCCGCGCCGTGGATGGCCAGCTGCGGGCGACGACCAGCCTGCAGGTCAATGGCCAGGCCGGGCTGACCGGGGGCGTGGCCAGCCTGCTCGGGCTGGACGCGAAGAATTTCGACGCAGCCGCCGACATCGAGGCGGAGATCCAGGCGACGCTGGATGCCGACTGGTGCCCGGCGGTCGCCGTCCGCGTCGGCTACCAGTGGAGCAAGGCGCCGCGCCTCGAGATCATCGGCGGCGTCTGGGTCGGTATCGAGGAGCGGGTGCGCGCCCTGGTCGACGAGGCGCTGCGCAACCTGCCACAGACATTGAAAGACAACATTCCCTGCGAGCGGCTGCGCGAGGCGGCGGCGGAGCAGTGGCGCCGGCACGACATCCCGGTCCAGCTGCCCGCGGCACCGCCGCTGCTGGTGCAGATCGAGCCGCAGGCGCTGGGCAGCTCGGAGCTCGCGGTGGAGCCCAACCATCTGCGCCTGGTGCTCGCCCTGCAGGCACGCACCGCGGTGACCGAGCGTGCCGCCGCCACCCCCGCCCGGCAGATCTTCCTGCCGCCCCTGCGCCAGGTGCCGGACCGCGACGGGCGGATCGCGCTGTCCATCCCGATCCGCGCCGGCTACGACATGATCCGCGACTGGATCATGCGCGAATTCGGCCACCAGGACATTCCGGTGCAACTGGGCGGCGTCACCGCGGTGTTCCGGGTGCAGGCGCTGACCGTCTATCCGAGCGACCCGAACATCGCGCTGGCGGTGGAATTCTCGGCCGCCCTGCCCGGCCGGGTGCTGAACACCACCGGCCGGGTCATCTTCACCGCGAAGCCCGTCGTCGAGCAGCGCGGCAGCCAGGTACGGCTGACGGACATCCAATTCGCACGGGACTTCGACAATCCGCTCTGGTCGCTGGCGACCGCCACCTTCGAGGACCGCATCCGCGCGGCGCTCTCCGATGTCGCCGTCTATGATCTCAAGGACATCATCGCCGGCGCCTTGACAGAACTGCGCCGCCGCCTGGCCGATCCGGCGGTCACCGGGCGGCTGCGGGTGACGCTGACCCGCCCGGCCCTGCGGCTGGAGCGGCTGGTGATGGAGAACGACGCGCTGACCGTGCTGGGCACCGCCGAGGCGGGGATCGAGGCCGAGGTGACGGCGCTGCCGTGACCTCGACCCTGAAGCAGCGCCGGCTCAGCTCGGCTGGATCTTCCGCTCGGCGATCAGCTGGCCCCAGCGCTGGGTTTCCTGCTTCACGAAGGCAGTGAATTCGGCCGGCGTGCTGCTATAGGCCGTGGCGCCCAGCTCGGCGAAGCGGGCGATGGTGGCGGGCTGCTTCATGAAGGCGATGATCGCCGTCGACAGCCGGTTGGCGATCTCCGGCGGCGTGCCCTTGGGCAGGAAGAAGCCGTGCCAGGCAACCGCCTCGAAGCCCGGCAGGGTCTCGGCGATGGCCGGCAGGTTGCGGTCGAAATCCGGGCGCTCGCGGGTCGCGCTGCCCAGCAGCACCAGCCGCTTGTCGGCGACATAGGGCAGCAGCAGCGGGATGTTGTCGAAGGACAGGTCGATCGCGCCGCTCAGCAGGTCGACCACCATCGGGCCCGAGCCGCGATAGGGGACATGCACCATCGAGGTGCCGGTCATCGCCTGGAACAGCTCGGCCGCCAGGTGCTGGCTGGTGCCGACGCCCGGGGTGCCATAGGTGGCCTTGCCCGGATTGGCCTTGGCCCAGGCGATGAACTCGGCGACCGACCGCGCCTGCACCGTCTTCGGGTTCACTGCCAGCACGTTCGGGATCGTGGTGATCTGGCCCAGCAGCGCGAAGTCCTCGACCTTGTAGGTGATGGGGACGTTGCCGAAGGCCGGGATAATCGACAGGCCGGAGATCGAGCCCAGGCCGATGGTCTGCCCGTCCGGCGCGGCGCGCGCCACCTGGCCGATGCCCAGCGTGCTGCCGGCGCCGCCGACATTCTCGCAGACGAAAGGCTTGCCGAACTCCTTGCCCAGATGCTCGGCGATCATGCGGCCGAAGACATCGGCCGAGCCGCCGGGGGCGAAGGGAATGACCACCCGCACCGGGCCGGAGGGATAGGCCTCGCCAGCGGCGATCGCGGGCCGCGCGCCGGTGAAGGTGGCGGCGCCCAGCGCCAGGCCGGCGGCGCCGAGGCCGCGACGGGTGATGTTCATTTGCTTGTCGTTCCCCACTGAAAGAAATCCCCGGACGGTGCCGGGCGGCTAGATCAGGATCTTGCCGGGATTCATCAGGCCCTGCGGATCGAGCAGGTCCTTGAAACGTCGCATCAGCTCGAGTTCCAGCGGCGGCGCGGCGCGGGCCAGCCGGGCGCGGTTCGAGAGGCCGATGCCATGCTCGGCGCTGATGGCGCCGCCCAGCGGCACCAGCACGCCATCCACCGCCAGGCTGATCGCCGCGGCGCGGTCCTGCAGCGCGGCCGCGTCATCGAAGGCCTTCGGATCGAGGATGGCCAGCACATGCATGTTGCCGTCGCCGACATGGCCATGCATCACCACCGTCGCCCCGGGCGAGACCGCCTCGATCGCCTGCTCGACGCCGCGGATGAAATCGGCCTGGCGCTCCAGCGGCACGACGCTGTCATGGCTGACGACATAGCCCTCGGCCTTGCTGCTTTCCGAGACGCTGTGGCGGATGCGCCAGAGGCCTTCCGCCTGGGCCTGGCTGCTGGCGACGATGGCATCCATCACCAGCTCTTTTTCCAGCGCCTCGCCGAGCATCGCTTCCAGCAACGCCGGCAGGGAATCGCCCTCCAGCGTGTCGGACAGCTCGACCAGCACATACCAGCCGGCCTCGAGGGAGAAGGGAATCGCCACCTGCGGCATGTGGCGGGCGATCACCTCGACCTGGCGGCGCGACATGGCCTCGAAGCTGGACAGGCGGTCGCCCAGCCGGCTGCGGGCCAGCGCCAGCAGCGCCTGCACCTGCTCGAAATTCTCGGCCATGCCCATGGCCACCGCCGAGGCGCGCGGCCGCGGAAACAGCTTCAGCACCGCGCCGGTGATGATGCCCAGCGTCCCTTCCGCACCGATGAACATCTGCTTGATGTCGTAGCCGGTGCTGTCCTTGCGCAGCGCCGTCATGGTCTCCAGCAGGCGGCCGTCGGGCAGCACCACCTCCAGCCCCAGGCAGAGCTCACGCATGGTGCCGTAGCGCAGCACCTGGGTGCCGCCGGCATTGGTCGAGAGGTTGCCGCCGATCTGGCAGCTGCCCTCGGCGCCGAGGCTCAGCGGGAAGAGGCGGTCGATGCGCTCGGCCGCCTGCTGGATCTCGGCCAGGATGCAGCCGGCATCGACGGCGATGGCGTCACCCAGGCTGCTGACCCAGCGGATGCGGTTCAGCCGGTCGAGCCGCAGCACCACGGCGCGGCCCTCGGTCGGCGGGACCGCGGCGCCGCACATGCCGGTATTGCCACCCTGCGGCACCACCGCCACCCCCTGCGAGACGCAGAGCTTCACCACCTCCGAAACCTGCGCCGCATCGGCCGGGCGCACCACCGCCTCGGCCCGGCCGTGGTAGCGGCCGCGCCAGTCGGTGACGAAGGGCGCCTGGTCATGGCCGGGGGCGATGACATGGGCGGGGCCCACAATGGCCGCCAGCGCGGGCAGCAGGTCCGTCATGTCAGTAGCCGGCGCGCGGCTGCGGCGCCGTCATCGGGCGGTCCAGCGCCTTCATCAGCTGGCCGGCGCCGATGCCGAACAGCCGGTTGTCGTTCGGCGCCGTGACCATGTCGAAGCCGCGGCCCCACATGGCGACGCAATAATCGATCGCCGAGCTGTGCATGGCGACCTTCTTTCCCGCCCGCCGCGCGGCGTCGCGGATGGCGTCGATACGGGCCAGCATTTCGGGGTGCTCCGGCCCGGTCACGGGGTCGTGGCCATGGGTGAAGCTCAAATCCGAAGGACCGATGTACACGCCGTCCAGGCCGGGGACGGCCAGGATCGAGTCGATGTTCGAGAAACCCTCCGCCGTCTCGATCATGGCGAGGGTCAGGATGGTGTCGTTCGCCTGGGCCACGTAGTGGCGCCCGGCATAGAGCTGCGCCCGGGTCGGGCCGAAGGAGCGGCCGCCGAAGGGCGGGTAGCGGCAGGCGGAGACGAAGGCCGCGGCCTGCTCGGCATTGTCGATCAGCGGGCAGATGATGCCCATGGCGCCGGCATCCAGCAGCTTCATGATCGCCGGCGGCTCCAGCCCGGCGACGCGGGCCAGCGGCGTGACGTCGGTGGTGCTGATCGCCTGCAGCATCGACAGCGCCGCGTCGAAGGAGATCAGCCCGTGCTGCAGGTCCAGCGTGATGGAGTCGAAGCCCTGATGCGCCATGGCCTCGGCCAGGAAGGGGCTGGGAATGGCCGACCATCCGTTCAGGGCGCATTCGCCGCTGGCCAGCATCCGGTGCAGTCGCGTGCCTCGCATCGCATTTCCTCCAAGCTGAAATCTGGTTATCATAAGACTTCGCGGCTTGGCAATCCGGGCTGCGCGGAAGACCGCGCGGTGCTAGGATGGCCTGGCGGGACGCAGCCAGGGGGACGAGGATCGATGCCGGAGGGCGTGGCCAGAAGTAGCGTGGCGAAGCCGAGCCTCGCCGACCATGTGGTGGGCGCGCTCAGCCGCAGCATCGCCGAGGGGCGGCTGGCCCCGGGGGCGCGGCTGCCCACCGGCCAGCAATTGGCAGAACAGTATGGCGTCAGCCTGGCGGTGATCCGCGAGGCCATTTCCAGCCTGCGCGCCGAGGGGCTGGTCGAGACCCGCCAGGGCGCCGGCGCCTTCGTGGCCGCACCCAGCAGCAACCAGCCGTTCCGCATCCAGCCGCTGCTGCAGGCCGGCCCCGACGCCGCCCGCAAGATTTTTGAACTTCGCATGGGCGCCGAGATTTCGGCCGCCGGCCTGGCCGCGGCGCGCGCCACCCGCGGGCAGCTCGCCGAGCTCAAGCGGGCGCATCAGGCGATGGAGGCGGCCGTCGCCGCCGGCGGCAACGGCGTCGAGGAAGACCTCGACTTCCACCGCGGCATCGCCGAGGCGGCCAACAACGAGCTCTTCGTGAAGTTCGTGACCTTCCTCGGCCACCATATCCGCGACAGCGTCCTCGCCTCCCGCCCCGAGGGCAGCCAGTGGGAGGCGGCCGAGGTGCTCTCCGAGCATGCCGCCATCCTGGCCGCCATCCGCGCCGGCGACGTCGCCGCCGCCCAGGCCGCGGCCGCCGCCCATATGGGCAACTGCCTGGCCCGCTGCGCGGTGAAATAGGGCGTCAGCCCCGGGCGACGATGTCCTCGGGGCGGATATTGTCGACCTGGCCGTAGATGCAGCAGGCGTCGATGAAGCCGCCCGGCCCGTATTCGAAGACATGCCATTCCAGCTCGGCGAAATGCAGGATGGTGCCGGCGGTGACCGGCACCTTCTCCGGCAGGTCGTCCTTGGCCGGGCCCTTGCGGATCCAGCCGTCGCGGGCGTCGAGGATCACCACCGTCTCCTCGGCATGGTGGTGCGGCTCCATCGGCCCGCTCTCGGCGGCGTAGCGGCAGAAGGACACCGTCATCTTGCCGCTGGCGGAGGCCGAGTCGCGGCCGATCGCCCGCTGCAGCACGCGGCCGGGCAGCGGCTCCTGAATCAGCTCGTCGCGCTGCAGAACCTTCATCTTGGACTCTCCTGTCAGGGGCGCGCCGGGGTGGTCCCGGGCCTCGGCGCAAGTCTTAAGGTTATCAGAAGACGTCGGCAAGACGGGGACCGCCCGCCGTTTCGTGAGCGCACATCCGCGGGAGACGGGGCCGCCCCGTCTTGGGCGCTGCCCTGCCGCCGCAGTAACCAGGGCAGGCAAGCGAGCGAGGACAGAAGAATGATCATCTGGCAGGGCTGGGGCATCCTGACGGTGCTGATCCTGGGCGGCGTGCCGGCGGCCGGCATGGCCGCGCTCTTCGCGGTGCTGGGGCCGAAGCCGGCGCCGCTGACCTTCAGCATCGTGGTCATGCTGATGGTGCTGCTGGGCGGCCTGGCCAATTGGTGGGTCGGTCGGCGGCTGAATGGCGGGCCGGGGCGCGAGCTAATCGATGCCCGCACCGGCCAGCGGGTGATCCTGCGGCCGCGGCATTCGCTGTTCTGGATCCCGATGCAGTACTGGTCCGTGCTGTCGCTGCTGGCGGCGCTGGGCTTCGGCATCGCGGCCGCCGGCCAGCTGGGCCGCGAGGCGCCGCGCCCGCCCGGCGGCCCCACCGCCACCAGCACGCCCAAGGCGCCGCCTGGCACCACCGAGCGGCAGATCTAGGCCGGCCGCTGGCGCGGCCTTGTGAAGCGCGCCCCGCTTGCCTTGGCCGCTGCCCAGGGCTTTGGTCAGAGCCGGATCGCCGCGGGACCGAGCCCGGACCGCGGCCGGATACGAGAGCGAGCAGAACGGGGCGGAGCTTGACGCCTGGACGTGCATCGAGATGCGTAGCGCCCCGGCCATGCCGGTGCTGAGCCGGCTGATGGCGCGGCTGCGGCCGCCCGCCGCGCTGCGGCGGCACCACCGCGTCTGGCAGGTGGCGCTGCAGGACGGGCGGCTCAGCGTCACCGACCCGGCCGGGCGGCAGCACGCCCTGGACCTGGCCCGGCTCAGCCGGGTGCTGGTCGAGGCCGAGGCCAGCGGTCCGCTGGGCGCCGATTGCTGGTGGCAGTTCTTCGACGCCGAGGGCCGGCTGGCGCTGCGCTACCCCCAGGGGGCGGCGGGCGAGAGCGGCGTCATCGACTGGCTGCTGGCCCTGCCCGGCTTCGACCATGGCGGCATGCTGGCCGCCATGGGCGCCACCCGCCCCGGGGTCTTCGCCGTCTGGGACCGCGACGGCTCCGGCTGAGCCGCTCGCGCGAAAGCGGTTGGCAAGCGCTGGCGGCCGGGTGGATCATCCTCGCAACGAAGAATGCGAGGGAAACGTCGATGGACAGCCTGCC
>NZ_MLCO01000154.1 GCF_001982615.1 Teichococcus deserti
GGGCAGCAGCATCCTGCCCCTCGACCGGCTGGCGCGGGTGGTGCCGATGCCGGCGCTGGCCCCGGCGCCGGGCATGCCGCCGGGCGCGCTGGGGCTGGGCCTGGCCGCGGGCCTCGGCGCCGGCGAGGGCGCGCCGGTGCTGGTGCTCGACCCGCGCCAGCTCGATGCGGCCCTGCCCGAAGGCCGCGACGCCCCGCTGCTGGCGGTGCTGGCGATCGGGGCGAAGCTGTTCGGCCTGCCCTGCGACCGGGCGACGCCGCTGACGGACGCACAATCCTTGGAGTTCAGCGCGATGCCGGCCGGCCGGCTGGCGGCCGCCCTGGCCGCGAGCCCGGCGCTCGGCCGGCTGGCGCCGCCGCACCAGGCGCTGCCGCCGCCGCCGCCCGCGCCGACCCGCAGCCTGATGCTGGCCCGCGCCGGCGAGCAGCTTTTCGCCCTGCCCGTCGAGGAGGTGGCCGGCGTCGTGCCGCCCCAGGCGCCGGCGCCGCTGCCCGTCGGCGCTGGGCTCGACGCGCCGGACGGGGTGGTCGCGCATCGCGGCGACGTGCTGCCCGTCGCCGATGCCGGGCGGGCCCTGGGCGGGGCGTCGGTGCTGGCGCCGGGGCAGGCGGTGCCGCTGCTGCGCCTGGCCGGGCCGCAGCCTCTGGCGCTGGCGGTGACGGCGGTGCTGGGCCTGCGCGCCTTTCCGCTGGCCGGCATGGTGCCGCTGGGCGAGGACGGCGTGGTCGCCGCCCTGCTGCCCTTCCAGGGCCTGCCCCTGCCGCTCTGCCGCGCCGGCGCGCTGGCCCGCGCCGCTGCCGGGAGCGCTGCGTGATCCGGGTCCTGGTGGTCGACGACAGCGGCTTCATGCGACTGGCGCTGAAGCGCATCATCGAGGCGGATGGCGACCTCAGGGTGGTGGGCGAGGCCGCCAACGGCGCGACCGCGCTGGAGCTGGCGGCGCAGCTGCGCCCCGATATCGTGGCGCTCGACGTCGAGATGCCCGGCATGGACGGGCTGGAGGTGACCGAGCGGCTGATGCAGCTGCCGGCGCCGCCTGCCATCGTCATGGTCAGCCACCACACCCGCGACGGGTCGGAGGCGGCGCTGGCGGCGCTGGCCCGCGGGGCGGCCGATTACCTGTGGAAGGGCTCGGCGCTCTCGGGCCTGGATCTCGGCCAGATCGACCGCGAGCTGCGCGGCCGGCTGCGCCACTGGGCCGGGCAGCGCGCCCGCGCCCGCACCGAGGGCGAGAGCCCCGCCGCCGCGCCGCTGCCGCTGCCGGTGCTGGACCCGCCGCCGGCGCTGCCGCCGCTGCGCCGGCTGGGCGCCTGCGACGTGCTGCTGCTGGGCGCCTCGACCGGCGGGCCGGATGCGGTGGCCGAGTTTTTGGGGGGTGCCGGCGTGCTGCCGGTGCCCTGCCTGGTGGCGCAGCACATGCCGGCCGATCTGGGCCCCGATTTCGTCCGCCACCTGGCGCGGCGCAGCGGGCTGACGGTGCGCCTCGGCGAGCGCGGGCTGCATCCGGCGGCCGGCGAGATCGTCGTCCTGCCCGGCGGCACTGACGGCCATCTGGCCCGCGCCGCCGATGGCGGTTTTCTGCTGCGGCTGGCGGCTGGGCCGGGGCCGGTGCATCCCTCGGTCGACCTGCTGTTCCAGTCGGCGGCGCTGGTGGCGCGGCGCGCCATGGCGGTGGTGCTGACCGGCATGGGCCGCGACGGCGCGGCGGCGGCGGCGGCCCTGGCGGCACGCGGCGCGCTGCTGCTGGCGCAGACGCCCGACAGCTGCGTCGTCGCCGGCATGCCGGTGGCCTTCGCCGAGGCCGCCCGCGCCCATGGCGCCGAGGTGGAGCTGGCGACGCCGACGGCGCTCGGCCGCCGCGCGGCGCGGCTGCTGGCGCGCTGAGCCCCAGGCGACAGGCCCCGCAAAACCGGTCATGCTGCCGCCGCGTTCCAGCGAGGGAGCGCATCGGATGGAGCAGGGCATGGCGGAGCCGCTGGACCCGGAACTGCTGGAAGCCTTCCTGCCGGAATGGCTGGACGGGGCGGTCGCCCTGGCCTCGGCGGCGACGCCGGAGGAAGCGCAGCGCATGATCGACCGGCTGCGCGCCATGGCCGCCGCCTTCGGCATTGCTTCCCTGACCCGGATGATGGAGCCGGCCGCGGCGCTGCTGGAGGAGCCGGGCATCCCCGGCATCCCGGCGCTGGGCGAGGCGCTGGCGCATCAGGCCGAGGCCATCGCCGCCGCCGGCCATGACCTGCCGCCGCCGGAAGCCGCGCCGCCGCCCGAGACGACGCCCTCCGTCGCTGAGACGGCGCAGGCGCCGCGCATCCGCGCCCTGGTCGTCGACGACAGCGCCATGATGCGCCGGCTGGTGCGCGAGACGCTCTCGGCCGACCCGGATTTCGCCGTCGTCGGCGAGGCCGCCGACGGCCGTGCCGCCCTCGGGCTGATGGGCGAATTGCAGCCGGACCTGACCATGCTGGATATCGAGATGCCGGTGCTCGACGGCATCGGCACGCTGCGCGAATGGGCGCTGGCCGGGCATGGCGCGGTGGTCATCGTCTCCTCCGCCGCGCGGCCGGGGTCAGAGCTCGCGGTGCTGGCGCGGCGGCTGGGCGCGGCCTCGGTGGTCGGCAAGCCGTCCGGCGCCTTCAGCCCGGATCTGCGCGACCGACAGGGCGATGCCATCCTGCGCGCGGCGCGGCGGGCGGTCGGCCTGCCGGCGCCGCTGGGCGCGGAGGGCTGAGGCGATGCTGGGCGATGACGACGCGCTCTGGGGCGAATTCGCCGCCGAGACCGAAGAGCATCTCGACACCATCGAGGCGGTGCTGGGCAGCGGCGGCGCGGCGCTGGAGCGCGAGCAGGTCAACACCCTGTTCCGCGCCTTCCACAGCCTGAAGGGCATGAGCGACGCGCTGGGCGCCCCCGGCATGAAGAACGTCGCCCATGTCGCCGAGGATATTCTTGGTAGTGCCCGCTCGGGGAAGCTGGTGGTCGACGCGGCTGTCAGCGGGGTGCTGCTCGGCGCGGTGGATGCGCTGCGGCGGCAGCGGGCGGCGGTGTTGGCGACGCATCAGGACGAGCCGGCCGACCCCGCGCTGATCGTGCAACTGCAGCGGATCGCCGGGGGGACCGCGCCGACAACGCCTGCGCCCCGCCCGCCGCCACCACCGGTGGCGGCAACTGAAAAAAATCCGTTGGTGGGGGTGGTGGCGTCGCGGGTGGTGCTGGCGGTGCCGATGCTCGGCCACCTGGCCGGCGAGACCGTCGCCGCCCGCGACCCCGCCGCGCTGCAGGAAGTCGAGGAGCTGGCCGAGGCCGCCGCCCTGCTCGGCCTGGCGCGGCTGTCGGCCGGTTTCTCGACGCTCGCCGATGCGGCCGGCAGCATCGCCGCCCTGCCGGCCTTGGGACTTCTGCGCCGCCAGCTGGAACGGCTGGAGGACATGGCCGGCGAAAGCGCCGGTGCCGCCGAAATCCCCGGCGCCACCCGCGGAGAGCTGGCGCCGCGGCTGGCGGGTTTGGCCGTCCGGCTGGCGGCGCTGACCGAGGGGCATGGCGATGCGCCGGCCCTGGCTGCCGCGGCCCGCGCCGCGGCGGCGGCGGCCTGCGCGCTGGGGCAGGAGGCGCTGGAAACCCTGCTGCTGACCCTGGAAGACCTGGCCGACCGCGCCGGCGACCCCGATGCCGCCGCGGTCCTCGCCATCCAGGGCCCGGCGCTTGCCGAGCGCCTGCATGCCGCGGCCGAGGGCGAGGCGCTCGCCCCCCGCGCGCTGCCCCCCGCCGAGGCGGCGGCCGAGGCGCTCGACCCGCGCCTGCCGGCCGCCTTCCGCGGCAGCATGGGCCAGGCGGCGCGCGGCCGGGCGCTGGCGGCGCTGGCTGCCGGGCAGCGGCTGTTCGTGGCGCGGCTGGCGCTGGGCCAGGATGCGGCGATCGAGAACGCCATCGGCGCCTGGCTGCATGAAGAGGCCGAGGTGCTGGCCAGCCGTAACCTGCCGCCCCCCGCGCCGGAGCTGGCCGCCGAGCTGGAAACGCTTTTTGCCAGCGGCGCCGAGCTGTCGCTCCTCCAGGCGCATGCCCGGGCGCTGGACCCCGAGCACCGCGTGCTGCGCGACCTGGCCCTGCTGCCCGAGGCTGGCGTCGAGCATGCCGAGGCTGGCCCCGTCACCATGCGGGTGCGCCAGGAAACCATCGACGGCATCATCAACCTGCAGGCCGAGGTGCGCGCCGCGGCGCTGTCGCTGTCGGAGACGCTGCAGGAAGGCGGCGGCCGCGGCGCCATCGGGCGGCTGGCCGCGCTGGAGCAGTGGCTGCCCGGCAGCGTCGCCCCCCACCTGGCCAATGCGCTGGAGCGGCTTCGACGGGTGCAGGATGCGATGGAAGGCGCCGAAAGCCGCCTGACCCTGTCGCTGCGCCGGCTGGACGAGGCGGTGATGGAGCTGCGCGTCGTCCCCATCGGCACGCTGTTTTCCCGGCTGCCCCGCGTCGCCCGGGCGGTGGCCCGGGCCAGCGGCAAGGAAGTGGAGCTGCTGCTGGAAGGCCAGGAGGTCGCCATCGACCGTAGCCTGGTCGAGTTGCTGGCCGATCCGCTGCTGCATCTGGTGCGCAACGCCGTCGACCACGGCGTCGAATCGCCGGCCGAGCGCGCGGCCGCCGGCAAGCCCGCCCGCGGCACGCTGAAGATTTCCGCCGCCCGCCGCACCGGGCAGATCCGCGTGCGGGTTTCCGATGACGGCGCCGGGATCGATCGCGACCGGGTGCTGGCGCGGGCGGTCTCGCGCGGGCTGATCAGCCCGGCGGAGGCGGCCCGCATGCCGCCCGACGAGGTGCATGGCCTGCTGTTCCGCCCCGGCTTCTCGACCTCGGAGACGGTGACGGAAACCTCCGGCCGCGGCGTCGGGCTGGACGTGGTGCAGGATGCCGTGCGCCGCGCCGGCGGCACGCTGGAGGTCACCAGCGTGCCCGGCCAGGGCAGCAGCTTTTCGCTGCGCTTGCCGCTGACCGCCGCGGTGCAGACGGTGCTGCTGGTCGAGGTCGGCGGCCACCCCTATGCGCTGCCCGCCGGCCGCGTCGATTCCGTGGTCGAGCGCGATGCCCTGCCGCCCGGCGCCGAGCTGCGCCGCCTGTCCGAGCTGCTGAACCTGCCCGCCGCCGAGGAGGCCAGCGAGGGCGCCATCGTCATGCTGCGCAGCGGCGGCCGGGTGCTGGGGCTGGCGGTGGACCGGGTGCAGCGGCGCTCCGACCTGCTGCTGCGGCCGATGCATCCGGTGCTGGCCGGGCTGCCGGGGGTGGGCGGCGTCGGCGTGCTGGGCAATGGCGAGCCGGTGGTGCTGCTCGAGCCCGACGGAATGTGATTCCGTTCATGGCCGCCAGGGCAGCGTGCCCGGCGGCAGTTTTTTGGCGAACGCTGTCGCCAGGATCATCAGCGCCGCGGTGACCAGCAGGGCGAGACAGCTGGTCGCCGCGGCCTGCGGGCCTTGCCCGGCATCCTGCAGGTTGAAGACCAGCACGCCCAGCGTCTGGCTGCCCGGCCCGTGCAGCAGGGCGCTGACGGTGACCTCGTTGACCGCCATCAGCAGCACCAGCAGCCCGCCGGCGCCCAGGGCGGGGGCCAGCAGCGGCACTTGCACCCGCCACAGCCGCCGCAGCGCGCCCGCGCCGAGCGATTGCGCCGCACGGTCCAGCGCCGGGTCCAGCCGCGCCGCAGCCGCCGCGACCGGCCGCAAGGCCAGCGCCTGGAACCGCGCCAGATACGCAAAAAGAATCAGTCCCAGCGTGCCATAGACCGCGCCGCCGCCCGGCAGGCCCAGCACCAGCAGGATCACCGAGACCGCGGTGCAGGCGCCGGGCAGGGCATAGGGCAGGTCGACCCCCAGCGTCGCCCAGCGCACTGCGCGACGCCCCTGGTGCAGTGCGATCGGCAGCGCGGCCAGCGCCAGCAGCAGCGCGGCGCCGCCGGCCAGCAGCAGCGAATGCCCCAGCGCCGACAGCGTCTGCGCGCCCGGGGCGAGGCTCGCCGCGAAATGCCGCAGCGTGGCGTTGGCGGGGGTCAGCGGCACCCCGGTCGCCGGCGCCAGGGCCGTGCAGAGCAGCGCCAGCAAAGGCAGCGCCAGCACCGCCAGCAGATAGAAGACCAGGATCGGTAGCGCAGCGCGGGTGGCGGGGTTGGTCGGCAATGGCCGGAAGGCGCGGCCATTGCCGCCGCCCCAGGCGCCGGCGCGGGCGGCGGCGAATTGCAGCCACAGCCCCGGCAAGGCCAGCGCTGCCAGCAGCAGGGACAGCGCCGCCACCTCGGCCAGGGCGGCGGGGCCGATGGACGAAAGCTTCTGCCAGATCAGCAGGGTCAGCAGCGGGTAGCGGCCGGGGATGCCGAGCAGCGCGGCGATGCCGAAATTGCCCAGCGCCGCCACGAAGGCCAGCCCCATCCCCGCCAGCAGCCCTGGCAGCAGCAGCGGCGCCACCACCCGGCGCAGCGTCGCCGCCGGCCCCGCGCCCAGGCTGCCGGCCGCAGACAGAAAATCGCCCGGCAGGCGGCGGGCCAGGCCGGCGAGGGCCAGCAGCACCAGCGGCGCCCCCTGGATGCCCAGCAGCAGGATCATCCCCCCCGGCCCGTAGAGCGGGTTCGGCGTGCCCAGCGGCGGCGCCATTCCCAGCGCCAGCAGCAGCGGGGACGACGGCCCCCCGAGCTGGCTGAAGCCCAGCGCCATGATCTGCGGCGGCACCAGCAGCGGCAGGGCGCTGCAGAACAGCAGGAAGGACCGGGCGGGCAAAGCGTGCAGCAGCAGCAGCCAGGCCTGCAGCGCCCCCAGCGTCCCGGCCAGCAGCGCGGCGGAGGCTGCGACGAACAGGCTGCGTCCGGCAGCGCGCCAGATGCCCGGGTCGCCGGCCAGGGCGGGCAGGGCCGCGCCGGGGGCCTCGGCCAGCAGGCGCAGCGCCGGGGCCAGGCCGATCGCCGCCAGCCAGAGCAGCGCCGCCCAGGCGAGTGGCGGCAGTCTGAACTTACTGGCCGACAAGGCTGGCGAAGCGGCGCAGGTCGGCGCTCAGGCTGGCGCTGGCCGCCGCCACGTCGAAGGGCAGCAGCGTGATGGTCTTCGGGTCGGGGAAGCCGGCCGGCGGGGCGACGCTCGGATCGGCCGGCAGGAAGCCCTGTTCCGCCGCCAGCGCCTGGCCCTCAAGCGACAGCAGAAACGAAAGAAAAGCGGCGGCCGCCTCGGGATTGCGGCTGGATTTCAGGATGGCGGCGGGCTCGGTGATGGCGCTGACGCCTTCGCGGGGCGCGATGAAGCGCAAGGGCGCGCCCTGGGCGGCCTCGCGGATCGGCAGATAGTCGACGATGATGCCGAAGGCGCGCTCGCCGCCGGCGACGGCTTGCAGCACGGCGCCGTTGCCGCCCCGCGGCTGCAGCCCGGCCGCCGCCAGCTTCTCCCAATAGGCCCAGCCCAGCGCCGGCGACTGCGCCACCGCCTGGACATGGATCGCCGCCGCGCCGGAGACGGCGGGGGAGGGCATGGCGGTCAGGTTGCGCGCCTCGGGCTTCAGCAGGTCGGCCCAGGACGTCGGCGCAAACGGCGCGCGGGCATGGGCGACGATGCCGGTGGTCAGCAGCTTGGTGGCGAAATAGCAGCGCTCGGCGTCGTGCCGTTCGGCGGGGACGCCGCCCAGGGCGACCTCGGGGCTCGGGCGCAGCAGGCCCTCGCGCTTCAGCCCCTCGAAGGTCAGGCTGTCGGCCAGCAGAAGGACATCCGCCTTGGGGGCGCCGGCGGCGAGCTCGGCGCGCAGCCGCGGCAGGATCTGGTTGGTGCCGCCGCGGATCCAGTCGACCGCGACGCCCGGATGGCGGGCGCGGAAGGCGGCCACCGTCTTGGCCGCATCGGGCTCCAGCTGGCTGGTATAGAGGGTCAGGCGGCCGCCCAGCCCCTGGGCGCGGACCAGCGAGGGCATCGCCAGCGGGACTATGAGTCCCAGCTTCAGGAAGCTTGCGCGCCGCATCATCGGGAACCCTCCACTGGCCCAAGCCGCCTCCCTAACGCCGGCAGGGCCCGTCGGGCAGGGGGGGTGGGTGAAGTTTCCATGACGGTCCCCCCATGTTTACAGGGCCAGGGTGCGATCTTATGACGAAGCTCCCCGTCGAGGCGCCAGAAGGGCCCGGCGGGCCATGCACAAACGGGAGGGCTTGCAGGCGATGGATACGGACAACGACATCCTCTTCGACCGGCTGGACGGCGGGATCAGCCGCGTCACCTTCAACCGGC
>NZ_MLCO01000155.1 GCF_001982615.1 Teichococcus deserti
CCCGTCGCCCGCCTGACGCGGGAGGCGGTGGAAGAGGCCGCCGCTCCGCTCGCCTCGCTCTCCGCCGCTGTGCCGTGACGCCGCTGCCGCCCTTGCCCGCCGGGCGGCTGCTGCTGCGGCCGCTGCCGGGCTGCTGGTGGATGGCCGGCGGCCTCGGCGCCTTCTGCCCGATGCTCGGGCCGGACGGGGCGCTGCGCCTCTATCTCGGCGGCCGCGACGCGGAGGGGCGCAGCCATATCGGCCGGCTGGATTTCGACGGACCGCCCGAAGCTGATCGGGCGCCCGCGCTGCGCCGGCTGCTGGGCCCGCTGCTCAGCCTCGGCGCCCCGGGCTGCTTCGATGCCGACGGCACTGGCTATCCCTGGTTGGTCGAGGCCGACGGTGCGATGCGCATGTATTACGTCGGCTGGCAGCGGCTGGGCGGTGCGGTGCCCTTCCGCAACCAGATCGGCCTGGCGATCAGCCGCGACGGCGGCGACAGCTTCTTCCGGTTCAGCCGCGCGCCGCTGCTGCCTGCCAACGATGCCGAGCCGATCGGCCATGGCTCCTGCGCCGTGCAGCGGCTTTCCGACGGCCGCTGGCGGCTGCTCTATACCAGCTTCCTGGAATGGGCCGCGACGCCCGGAGGCGGCCACCGGCACCGCTACCAGCTGCACACGGCCTGGTCGGAAGACGGGCTGGACTGGCAGCGCCCGGGCGATGTCGCCGTGCCATTGGCCGATGCCGGCGAATATGCCCTCGGCGCCCCCGCCCCCTGGCGTGCCGGCGACGGCACAGAGCGGATTGTCTTCACCGCCCGCGGCGACCGTTATCGCCTGTTCCTTGGCACCGCGGACGGCCCCGGCCGCTTCCGCCGCCACCCCGCGCCGCTGGTGATCCCGGCCGGCGACTGGGACGATGCGATGCAATGCTATCCCCGCATCCTGCGCGCCGGAGACCATGACGTCCTGTTCTATGCCGGCAACGGCTACGGGCGGGCGGGGATCGGCTTTCTGCCGCTTCCCGCAGGCTGGCCGGCATGAGCTTCTTCGACAGCCATGGCGGCGGGCGGCCGGAGACCTATGCGGCGGCGCTGGCCGCGGCGGGCGGCAGCGGCGGCTGCCTGCAGGGCATGCCCGGCGTCTCGCCCGGGCTGCTCTTCGAGGCGGCACGCGGCTTTCCCGCGCTGCTGCCCATCCCCGCCTGGCCCGCCGCGCAGGCCCCGGTGGAGGCGACGCTCGACGCCTTCCACGCGCTCGGTGCCGCCGGGCTGCACCTGCATCCGCGCGGCTGCGGCGCCGGGGTGATGCCGCATCTGCCGCGGATCTTCCAGGGCGCGGCGGCGCGCGGGCTGGCGGTGTTCTTCTGCACCTATGCCTTCGCGCCGGCCGCCCAGCGCCTGCCGCCCGACCCGCTGCCGGCGCTGGTCGAGGCCCTGGCCGAGGCGCCCGGGCTGCGGCTGGTGCTGCTGCATGGCGGCGGCGTCGATCTGCTGCGCCATGCCGAATTCACCCGCGCCAATCCGGGCGTGCTGCTCGATCTGTCCTTCACGCTGATGAAATACGCCGGCAGCTCGATCGACCTGGATATGGCTTTCCTGGCGCGCAGCTTCGACCAGCGCCTCTGCCTGGGCTCGGATTTCCCGGACTACACGCCGGCCGAGGTGCTGGCCCGTCTCGACGCGCTGCTGCCCGACCTGCCGCCCGGGAAGCGGCAGAACATCGCCGAAAAGAACCTGCGCCGCTTCCTGCAGCGGGATGCCGCATGAGGCCCGAGGAGAAGGCGGAGAACTGCGCCCGCTATGCCGAGCGGCTGGCGCGTTTCGGCCATGACCCGCGCAGCCTCGGCTGGGACAAGCGGCAGCACCGGCTGCGCTATGCCGCGCTGCTGGACTACTGGCCGCGCGAAAGACTGTCGGTGCTCGATGTCGGTTGCGGCTTCGGCGACCTGGCCGGCTTCTGCGCCGCTGGCGGCCGCGACATCGCCTATACCGGCATCGACCTGTCGCCCGAGCTGATCGCGACCGGCAGCGCCGCCGCCCCCGATCGCGATCTGCGCGTCTGGGACTGGGATGTCGAGGGCGCGCCGGGGCGCTTCGACCTGATCCTCGCCTCCGGCCTGTTCCACCACCGGCTGGAGGACAGCGAAGGCTTCATCCATCGCATGCTGCTGCGCTTCAGGGCAGCGGCGGCGATGGGCTTCGCGGTGAACTTCATGTCGACCACCGCCGAGCGCCGCTACCCGCATCTGCATTACGCCGACCCGGCGGCGATGCTGGCGCAGGGGCTGAGCCTGTCGCGCCGGGTGCTGCTGCGGCACGACTACATGCCCTTCGAATTCACCCTGATCGTCGACCTGCGCCAGGAATTTGCCGCCGCCAGCTCGGCCTTTGCCGGCTTCGAGGCGCTGGTCGACCTGCCGCCTTCCGAGGAATGACGCCCATGCTCTTCGAGATGGATCCGCTGCCGCTGCTGGAGGCCGATGCCGAACGCCGCGCCGCGCTGCAGGCCCGCATCGACGGCCATGAGGTCGGCGTCAGCCGCGCCGTCGTCGCCCCGGACCTGATCGAGCGGCTGACCGGATGGCTGGCCGGGGTCGGCCGCGCCTCGCTGCCCAACTACGTGGCGCTGACGCCCGGGGCGCCGAACGCGCATCGGGTGAACCGCTGGGACGAGCGTTCCTTCGTCCGCGCCAACTATCACCAGTTTTCCTTCAATCCCTGGAATCAGGATCCCTTCGACGTCTTCCGGCTGATGGCGCCGGTCTTCCGGTTGCGCAACCTGCTGGCCGGGGCGCCGTCGGAGAAGTATCTGGGCCGCGCGCCCGAGGAGGGCAGCATCGCCCGCATGCTGTTCCACTTCTATCCGGCCGGCGAGGGCTGCATGAACCTGCACCGCGACCCGGTCGGGCCGCACCAGGTGGCCGTGCCGCTGATGGCCATGTCGCGCTTCGGCGCCGATTACAGCGCCGGCGGGCTGGTGCTGCAGGATGCCGCCGGCGTGCTGCGCGCGGTCGATGCCGAGCTCGCCCCGGGCGACGTCGTCTGGTTCCACCCGCAGCAGCCGCATGGCATCGAGACCATCGACCCCGACACGCCCAGCGACTGGCTTTCCTTCCGCGGCCGCTGGTCGGGAGTTTTCGCGGTGAACAAGCTGCAGGGCGAGGCCTCGATCGCCGACGCCGCCGATCTCGGCCGCGGATGACGGTGCCGCGCCTGCTGATCCTGGGCGCGGCGCTGGGCAATGTGCCGCGCATCCGCGCCGCCCGCGCCGCCGGCTTCTTCACGGTCGTCGCCGACGACCTGCCGCAGCCGCATGGTTTTGCCGTCGCCGATGAGACGCTGCAGGTCGCGCCCGATGACCTGGACGGGCTGGCGGCCGGTGTCGCCGGCCTGGGCGGGATCGATGGCATCGTCGGCAGCACCGAGCTGCAAGCCCTGGCGGCGGCGCGGCTCGGCCGGCGCCTCGGCCTGCCCGGCGCCGCCGACCCTGTGGTGATCGCGCAGGGCCTGAGCAAGCTGGCGCAGCGCACCGCCTGGGCCGCGCACGCCACGCCCTGGGCCGTGCCCTTCGCCCTGATGCCCGATCCGGCGGATGCGGCGCCGCTGGTCGCGCGGCTCGGCGGCTATCCCATCGTGCTGAAGCCGGCGCTGAGCCAGGGCGGCTCGCGCGGCGTCAGCCGGGTCGCCGGACCCGAGGGGTTGGCCGCGGCGCATGACTTCGCCCGGGCCGGCGGTTTG
>NZ_MLCO01000156.1 GCF_001982615.1 Teichococcus deserti
CTGCGCCCGCCCAACCTGCGCCCGCCCCGCCCGCGCCGGCGGGAACGCCCGCTCCGGCGCCCGGCCAGCCGCAAACCGCCGCCGCCGCGGCCGAGCAGCTGCTGGCCCCCAATACGCTGGGCGGCCAGCTGCTGATCGGCGCCTCGCAGCGGCTGCAATGGCTGTCGGAGCAGACGGTGCGCGCGGCCGAGGCGATCACCGACCTGCCCTCGCTGGTCGCCTGGGCCAGCGCCTCGGTGCGCGACCCGGTGACCCAGGCGCGGCTGAAGGACGCCTCCTGGAAGCTGCTGCTGCTGTTCGGCCTGGGCGTGCTGGCCGAATACCTGACCTATCGCGCCCTGGCCGGGCTGCGCCGGCGGCTGGACGCCATGGCGCCGGCCCAGCTGCAGGGCTGGGCGCGGCTGCGGCGGGTGCCGCTGGTGGTGGGCCGGCTCGTGCTGGACCTGGTGCCGATCGGCGCCTTCGGCGTGGTCAGCTACGGGCTGATCGGCGCGGTGCAGCCGCTGCCCACCACCCAGCTGGTGCTGCTGACCGCCAACAACGCCTATATCATCGGCCGCATGGCGATGGCGCTGAGCCGGATGCTGTTCTCGCCGGCCTCCAGCCACCTGCGGGTGCTGCCCTGCGCCGACCTGACCGCCGCCTATGTCTCGGTCTGGCTGCGCCGCATCGTCATCGTGCTGATCGCCGGCTATGCGGTGGCCGAGGCCGGCCTGCTCTTCGGCCTGCCCTGGGGCGCCTATGACGCCATCCTGCGGCTGGTGCTGCTGATCGTCTCCTTCTTCCTGGGCATCATCGTGCTGCAGCTGCGGGTCGCGGTGGCCCGGGTGCTGCGGGCGCCGCCGCTGAAGGAAGGCGACGTGCCCAGCCGGTCGCGCCGCAGCCTGCGCCGGTTCCGTGACTGGCTGGCCGAGGTCTGGCACGTGCTGGCCCTGCTCTACCTGGTGGCGCTGTGGGGCGTCTGGGCGCTGGAGATCCGCGACGGCTTCTCCCGCCTGCTGCGCGCCAGCCTGTTCACCCTGCTGGTGCTGGCGGCGGCCAAGGCGCTGGACATGCTGCTGCGCCGCGCCCTGGCCGGCAGCTTCCGCATCTCGGCCGATCTCGCCGGCCGCTACCCGGCGCTGGAGCAGCGCGCCAACCGCTACGTCCCGCTCCTGAAGAGCGGCGTGTCGCTGGTGCTGACGGTGCTGACCCTGCTGACCCTGCTGGAGGTCTGGGGCATCAACTCCTTCGGCTGGTTCTCGCGCGGCGCGCTGGGCAGCCAGCTGCTGTCCTCGCTGATGTCGGTGGGCTTCACCGTGGCGCTGGCGGTGCTGGTCTGGGAGGCGGTGAACGCCGCCATGCAGCGCCACCTGGACAAGCTGTCGCGCGACGCGACGGCGGCCCGCAGCGCCCGCGTCCGCACCCTGATGCCGATGCTGCGCACCACCCTGCTGGTGGTGATCCTGCTCTTCGTCGGCTTCAACATCCTGACCGAGCTCGGCGTGAACGTGGCCCCGCTGCTGGCCGGCGCCGGCGTCATCGGCCTGGCGCTGGGCTTCGGCTCGCAGAAGCTGGTCCAGGACGTCATCACCGGCATCTTCCTGCTGTTCGAGGACGCCATGGCGGTCGGCGACGTGGTGAACCTGGGCGGCAAGAGCGGCGTGGTCGAAAAACTGTCGATCCGCTCGATCACGCTGCGCGACCTGGATGGCAGCGTGCACATCATCCCCTTCAGCACGGTCGCCGCGGTCACCAACATGACCCGCGACTTCTCCTTCGCGCTGCTGGACGTGCAGGTGGCCTACCGCGAGGACACCGACCGGGTGGTCGGGCTGCTGACCGGCCTGTGCCAGGAGATGCGGACCGAAGCCAAATGGGGCCTGGTGATCCGCGACGACATGGAGGTGCTGGGCGTCAACCAGCTGTCGCCGGACGGGCCGATCATCCGCGTCCGCATCAAGACCGCGCCGATCGAACGCTGGAGCGTGGCGCGCGAGATGAACCGCCGCATCAAGCAGTGCTTCGACGAGAACAACATCGAGATCCCGGCGGCCCGGCAGAAGCTGGTCTTCGAAGGCCAGCCGCCGGCGCGGCCGATCGGCCCGGCCATCGAGGCGCCGCAAGGGGGCTGATGCCCCCTTGTAAAGGGCGCGTCCGAGTGCTTATCCTGTGGATATGTGCCGCATTCGGACCCTCCGGATCATTATTAGCGGCCCGGCTGCCTGAGCGCCCTGCGGGGGGCAGCAGCCGGGAGTAGCCCCGCACGCCTTCCCCGATCCGCGACGCTCCGGAAGATTTTCCCCATGTCCGACACTTCGATGACCGCCGCCCGCTTCACCGTGGTGGCCGAAGCCTATCCCGGCCTGCTGTCCCGCGTGCTGGAGCCCTTCGCCAAGCGCGACCTGACGCCCGACCGCGTCCGCTCCCAGCGCGAAGGCGACCTGCTGCGCACCGAAGTGGCCCTCGACGCCATGCCCGTGGAAATGATCCACCTGGTCGCCGGCAACCTCGGCCAGATCGTCGGCGTGCTGAAGGTCGAGGCGATGGAAGGGCGTCGCATCCGTCTCGTCGCGGCTTGAAGCGAAACGATTGAAAAGGCTGGGGGAATGAATTCCCCCAGACCCCCATCTTTTTTCTGATCATCGGCCGTTTTCAGGCCAGTGCTTCGCCGGCAGCCACACCAGGGCCGCGCGGCGGGACGCCGTTTAAATCCATCAGCGCTCGATCAAAGGTCGCGCTGACGCCGGGCCGTTTCACGTCCTGTTTCCACGTGGACACGGCAGTCACCGCAAAAGGAAGAAGGGGGTCCAGGGGGAATTCATTCCCCCTGGCCTTTGGCCTGTCTTCTCTTATTCCACCGCAAAAGCCTGCGTCCGCACCATCCGCGCATAGAGCCCGTCGGCCGCCACCAGCTCGGCATGGCGCCCCTGCTCGATGGCGCGGCCGTCCTGCATCACCACGATCCGGTCGGCTTCCTGGACGGTGGCCAGGCGGTGGGCGACGACCAGGGTGGTGCGGCCCTCCCGCAGCGTTTCCAGGGCGCGGCCGATGGCGGCCTCGTTCTCGGCGTCGAGGGCGCTGGTGGCCTCGTCCAGCAGCAGCACCCGCGGGTTGCGCAGCAGGGCGCGGGCGAGCGCGATGCGCTGGCGCTGGCCGCCCGAGAGGCGGGAGCCGCCCGGGCCCAGGATGGTGTCGTAGCCTTGCGGGAGGCTCGCGATGAAGTCGTGGGCGGCGGCGGCGCGGGCGGCGGCCTCGACCTCGGCGCGCGAACTGCCGGGGTGGCCGCAGGCGATGTTGGCCAGCGCCGAGTCGTCGAAGATCACCGCGTCCTGGCCGACATAGGCGATGGCGGCGCGCAGGCTTTCCAGGGTGACGTCGCGGATCTCAACGCCGTCCAGGGTGATGCGGCCCTCGGTCGGGTCGTAGAGGCGGGGCAGCAGGGTCAGCGCCGTCGACTTGCCGGCGCCGGAGGGGCCGACGAGGGCGACCGTCTGGCCGGGCTCGGCGGCGAAGCTGAGGCCGGTCAGCGCCGCCTGGTCGATGCCGGTGTAGCGGAAGCCGACCTGCTCGAAGGCCAGGCGTCCCGGGCCTTCGGGCAGGGTGCCTGCGCCGCCGGTGATGGTCGGGTGGCGGTCCATGACGGCGAAGACGCGGATCAGCCCGCCGAAGCCTTCCTGCAGCGCCGCGTTCAGGGACCCCAGCGCCCGCATCGGCCGGGTCGCCAGCAGGAGAGCGGAAATGAAGCCGGTGAACTCGCCCACCGTGCCGCGGCCGGTCGAGACCTTCCAGCCGACAAAGGCCAGGACACCGGCGACGGCAATGCCGCCCAGCGCCTCGAGGATCGGGTCCAGCTTGCTGCGGGTGCGGATGATGGCCAGCAGCGAGTCGCGCAGCGCGGCGAAGGCGCGGCCGGCGCGGGCCTCCTCCTGCTGCTCCAGCCCGTAGCTGCGCACCACGCGGGCGGCGGAGAAGCTTTCGGTCAGCATGGCCGCCGTCTCGCCGACGCGTTCCTGCATGCCGCCCGAGGCGCGGCGGATCCGCTTGCCCAGCCGCGTCACCGGCACCACCGCCAGCGGGTAGAGCAGCAGCAGGATCAGGCTCATGTGCCAGTCCAGCCAGACCATGGCGGCGACCAGGCCGATCACGGTCAGGCCGTCGGCGAGGGCGTTGATCGCCTTGGTCAGCGCCTCGCGGATCGCCTGGGCGTCGGCGGTGAAGCGGGCGGCGTGGCGGGCTGGCGCCTCGGCTGTCAGCACCGCGAAGTCGCTGCGGGTCAGCGCGCGGAACAGGTCGTTCTGCAGGCTTTCGATCACCCGCAGCACCACGGCCTGGACGGCGACGGCCTGGCCGTATTGCGCCAGCGACTTGGCGGCGGTGATGGCGATGATGGCCGGCGGCACCAGCCAGACGATGCGGTTGTCGCCGGCGGTGAACAGGTCGAAGGCCTGCTGGATGACCAGCGGGTAGAGCGCGGTGAAGCCGGCCAGGGCCGCCGTGCAGACCAGGGCGAGGGCGATGCCCGCGCGGTGGTGGCGCACGTAGTGCCGCCACAGGCGGGCGAGCAGGGCTTTGGTGGTCTCAGGGGGCGGGAGGGCGGCCATGGGGGCCGGCTTATCCTGTTTCCGCCAGCCCTGCCAACGCTGACCGGCGCCCTAGAAGGGGCGCCGGCCATGAAGGATTATTCAGCCGCGACGGCCTGGGGCGCGGCCACGCCGCCGCGGGCGCGGTCGTTGACGATGGCGGTGGCCAGGCTGAACCG
>NZ_MLCO01000157.1 GCF_001982615.1 Teichococcus deserti
CCCGCTACCCCCGCCGGGTGTCCACCACGGGGGAGAGCATTCGTATGGGTCGTGGCCGTTCCAGGAGCATGCCGAAGCCGCGCGGCCCGCGCTCCGCACCGCGTCCGTTCGAGGCGTCGCGGGCTGCCGGGACGACGGATGAGCTCGACCGGCTGCGCCGCGAGCGTGACGAAGCCCGTGCTTTGCTGCAGGACCTGCTGAAGAAGGAGGGCGACGGCGGTGCCGTCCTCGCCCGGCGCCTCGCGGCGCTCGAGGAGGAGCGCATGGTCGCCCGTGGCCAGGCCGTCGAGGCCGCCCTCGCCCGCGGCCGCGCCGAGGCTGCGCTGAAGGCCCTGTCGGACGCCATCGACCGCGCCCCTGGCATCGAGGGCTGGCTGCTGCGCCGCGCCAAGCGCAAGGTCATCCTCTAGGCGCCCCACGGGGCCGCAGCCCGGCCCCGAGCCCCAGCCAGGCCATTTTTTGTCATTGCGAGGCATTCGCAATTCGGTTAGCTCCCGGATGTGACGCACTGCCCGCTCCCGCCTGGCCGGCACCTTCCCGCGCCCGCCTCCTGCGCCACCGTCGCCCGACGGTGCAACGAAGGGCGCGACCCCGGGCGCGACGCCGCATGACCCCCTTCCCCTTCCTGACCGGTGACCTTGCCCGCGGCGGCACCGGCCTGGTCCCGCTCGGCATGCCTGGCCGCGACGCCATCCCGCTCGCCAACCTGATGGCCCAAGGCGCCGTGGACCGTTTGGTCGGCGGCATGGTGCAGCCCCTGGGCGGCGACAGCGCGACGCCCGATCGCCGCGCGATGCTCTCGCTCTGGAGCCGCTACTACTTCTACACCCTGATCCCGCCGGTGGTGCTGACGCTGATGCTGGCCCATCGGCGCCTGCCGCTGGCCGCCGGCGACGGCGCCGTGCTGCTGAAGCCCGATGGCCTGCCCGAGGCCATCGCGCTGCCCCATGGCGGCGACCCTTGCGCCGCGCCGCGTGACCCCTTCGACCGCTTCGCGCCGCTGATGCGCGACCACCTGGCGCCGCTGATCGCCCACTGGTCGGCCGAGGGGAAGCTGTCGCAGAAGGTGCTCTGGGCCAATGCCGCCGGCTACTTCGCCTGGATCGTGCGCGAGGCCGCCGCGACCCCCGGCATCGACCCCGAGGCCGCCTTCGCCGGCACCGCGGTGGTGGAGGCGACCCACCTGCCGGATGGCAGCGCCAACCCGCTGCACGACCCGATGCACACGCTGGACGGCCCTGCCGGCCCGCAGCGCTGGCGCAGGACCTGCTGCCTGCTCTACCGCCTGCCCGACCGCCAGGAATGCCCCTATTGCCCGCTGCTGCTGCGCGGCGGCCGCTGTGCCGGCCCGAACGAGCCCTGCTGCACCGACAGCTGACCGGGTACGACTTGACCTTCGCCGCAGGAACGTTGCGCTTTCGGTCTTGGCAAGCCGCCGGCCGCAGGCTACCGCCGGAGCCATGGACACCTTCCTTCCTGCTCTGATGCTGCTGTCGGGGGGCGCCTTCATCAACACGCGCGCCAATGTCCCCGAGCTGCGCCCCGCCTCCGAGGCGGCCGATCTCACCTGGCGGCTGCTGTCGCGACTGGCCTTCTACCTCTGGATCGGCCTGCTGCTCTGGGGCGCCTATCAGCGGCCGCTGCTGACGGTGCTGCTGGGCTTCGGCCTGTCGCTGGCCTTCAACGTGCTGCTCGCCGCCCGCGGGCCCAAGGCGATCTGGCCAGGCCTGTCGATGCTGCTGTCGCTGCTCGGCATCCTGCTCGGCGTCTGGACCGTGCTCGGCCTGGAGCTCTGACGCCCATCCTCTGAAGGAGACAGACGGTCATGTTCTTCCCCGGCTTCACCCTCGAGGAGCGGCAGGTGGCGGGCGAGACCGTCCGCCTGCGGCGCGGCGGCAAGGGCCCGCCCTTGCTGCTGCTGCACGGCAATCCGCAGACCCATGCGATGTGGCACAAGGTGGCGCCGGCGCTTGCCGAGCGCTTCACCGTCATCTGCCCCGACATCCGCGGCTACGGCTTCTCCCAGTCTCCGCCGCCCTCCGCCGACCACGCCGCCCATTCGAAGCGGGACATGGCCAGGCAGCTGCTGCAGCTGATGCAGGGCCTCGGCCATGACCGCTTCCAGGTGCTCGCGCATGACCGCGGCGCCCGCGTCGCGCACCGCCTGGCCCTCGACGCGCCGGAGGCGGTGCAGCGCCTGGCGGTGCTCGACATCGTCCCCACGATCGAGCATTTCGAACGTGCCGACATGGCCTTCGCGCTTGGCTACTACCACTGGTTCTGGCTGGCCCAGCCGCACGACCTGCCCGAGCGGATGATCCTGCGCGACGTGGAGGACTGGTTCGACCTGCACACCAGCCGCGAGCCCAAGGACCGCGGCTTCTTCCATCCCGAGGCCCGCGCCGACTACCTCGCCGCCCTGCGCCAGCCCGGCACCGTCGCCAGCATCTGCGAGGACTACCGCGCCGCCGCCAGCATCGACCTCGACCATGACCGCGCCAGCCGCGCGGCGGGCGAGAAGGTGGCCTGCCCGCTGCTGGTGCTCTGGGGGGCGAAGGGCAAGATCGGCACATGGTACGCGCCGGTCGAGCTCTGGCAGCGTTACGCCTCGGGCCCGGTGACCGGGCATGCGGTCAGTTCGGGGCACTACCTGGCGGAGGAAGCGCCCGGCGAGGTGCTCGACGCGGCGCGGGGCTTCTTCCAACAGTGAGCAAGGCCAGGGGAAGGAATTCCCCTGGAGCCCTTCTTCTTCTTTCTGCTCCTCAGGCGGCGCGGCGGGCGCCGTGGCTGCCCTCGCGCACCTCCTCGACGATCTTGGCCACGAAGGCATCCAGATCCTCGGGCGACCGGCTGGTCACGATGCCCTTGTCGGTCACCACCGCCTGGTCCAGCCAGGTGGCGCCGGCATTCTGCACGTCGGTCTTGATCGAGCTGAACGACGTCATCTTGCGGCCCTTGGCCAGCCCGGCCTCCACCAGGATCCAGGGCCCGTGGCAGATCGAGGCCACCACCTTGCCCTTGGCGGCGAAATCCTGCACCAGCGCGATCACCTGCGGCTCGACGCGCAGATGGTCCGGGTTCAGCACGCCCCCCGGCAGCACGATGGCGTCGTAGTCATCCGCCCTGACCTCGGCCAGGGCGCGGTCGACCGGGACGCTGCGGCCCCAATCCTCCGGCTCCTTCATCCCGTCCCAGGCGGTGATCTGGCCCGGCGCCCGCGTCTTCTCCGGCGCCGCCACCTCGACTGTCGCGCCCTGGGCGCGCAGCTTCTCCAGCGGCACCGTCAGCTCGACCTCCTCGAAGCCGTCGGTCGCCAGGATCAGGATCTTCGCTTCCTTGATGTCAGGCATTGGCATGTCCTTCTGCTGCTCTGCGGAAGGAACCGCTCTGGCCCGCCCCGGGTTCCCGGCCTCAGCCGAAGATCGCCGGCAGATCGGTGTCGCCGGTCGCCGCGCCGAAGCCGGTCAGCAGCGCATGCGCCTGGCCGCGGTGATGCGTCTGGTGGTTGAACAGATGCGCCGCCAGCAGCGCCATCGGCCGCCGGATCTCCCGCCCCATCGCGCCGCTGAAATAGGCGAGATCGCCTTCCAGCACCTCGGGCGTCAGCCCCGCCGCCCAGCTCTCGATCACCGCGTCCAGCCGCTCCCGCTCGGCGCGCAGCGCGGCGAAATCCTCGATCATCGAGGGGCTCTGCGCGATGCCGACGGGCGGCGGCGGGCTGCCGGTGAAGCGGTGCAGCCAGATTGTGTCGGCCCAGGCCAGGTGGCACAGCGTCCCCTGCAGCGAGCCGAAGAAGGCGCCGCGGTCTTCCCTGCGCTGCGCCTCGGAAAGCCCGGCGGCCGCGGCATAGAAGCGCCGGTTCATCTCGCTGTTGTAGGCCGCCATCATCCGGCAGAAGGCGGGCGTCGTCACAGCGAGCGATAGAAGAAGAGCTGGTCGCCGAAGGTGCCGTCGGCATTGCGGGCGAAGGCGGGGATGCGCCCGGCCTCGACCCAGCCCAGGCTGCGATACAGCCGCTCCGCCGCGTCGCCGGCGCGGGTGTCGAGCGTCAGCAGCGACCGGCCGATGCCGCGCGCCGCCTGCTCCGCCCGCCGCATCAGCGCGCGGCCGACGCCGCGGCGGCGGTAGCCGGGATGCACCAGCAGCATCTCGACCACGGCGCGGTGCGGCTGGTTCTCGGCCATGGCCAGGTTCAGCTGCGCCGTCCCCGCCATCCGCCCGTCCAGCCAGGCCACCAGCAGCAGCCGGTTGCCCATGGCGACATCGCCCGAGATCTTGCGCCAGAAGCCGCGCGCCGTCTCCGGCGAGAGCGGCGCCTGATAGGCCACGCTGGCGCCGTCGGCCACGCAGGCCGCCAGGATATCGGCCAGGTTGCGCTCGGCGCTGGCGGCGGCGGCAGCGTCGAGAGCCTCGATCACCAGCCCATGTGCGGGCTTCGCGTAGCGGAATTCCAGCGAATGCGAGATGTCGTCCAGGATGCGGATCGACCCGGCCCGCACATAGCCGCGCTTCTCGTAGAAGCGGTGCGCCGCGTCGAAGCGCGTGTCGGTCCACAGCACGATGCGCTGCGCGCCCTGTCCTTGGGCGTAGTTCTCGGCGCCGCCCAGCAGGACATGCGCCAGGCCGCTGCCCCGCTCCGCCTGCTCGACATACATCTTGCAGATTTCCCAGGCATTGTCGGAGCCGAGCGGCCGGGTGGCGACCATGCCGGTCACCCGGCCAGCCCGCTCCGCCACCCAGACCGCGCCGCCCGAGGCCTCGAAATGGCTGGCCAGCGCGCGCAGCTCCGGCACCTCGCCATCGACGTCCAGGATGCAGTTGGGATACTCGCCCCAGGCGTCGCCGATGAGGCGGATATAGTCCGCCGCATCCTCGTCCCGGCCGGCGCGGATCTCCGCCGCCGGCCGCGCCTTGCCGATCGGGCCGTTCACGAAAGCGCCCGGCAGAACTCCTGGATCCGCGTGCAGGCCTCGCGCAGGCTCTCGGTGTCCGTCGCGTAGGAGATGCGGATATAGGGGCTCATGCCATAGGCCGTGCCCTGCACGGTGGCGACCAGCTTCTCCTCCAGCAGGGCCAGGGCGAAGTCGGTGTCGGTCTCGATCTTGCGGCCGCCCGGGCTGGTCTTGCCGATGCAGCCGGCGATGTTCGGATAGACGTAGAAGGCGCCTTCCGGCTTGTGGCAGGACAGGCCCGGCGCCTCGGCCAGCATGTCCACCACCAGGTCGCGGCGGGCGCGATAGATCGCGGCGCGCTCGGCCAGCAGGTCCTGCGGGCCTTCCAGCGCGGCGACGGTCGCCGCCTGGCTGATCGTGCTGATGCCGCTGGTCAGCTGGCCCTGCATATTGGCCATCGCCTTGATCAGCGGCTTCGGGCCGCCGGCGAAGCCGACGCGCCAGCCGGTCATGGCATAGGACTTCGACGCGCCGTTGACGGTCAGCACGCGGTCCTTCAGCGCCGGCTCGATCTCGGCGATGGTGCAGAAGCCGCCGTCATAGACCAGGTGCTCGTACATGTCGTCGGTCAGGATCCAGACGTCGGGATGCTTCAGCATGACGTCGGCGATCGCCCGCATCTCGGCGCGCGAGCAGGCGGCGCCGGTCGGGTTGGACGGGAAGTTCAGCAGCAGCCACTTGGTCTTCGGCGTGATCGCCGCTTCCAGGTCCTCGGGGCGCAGCTTGAAGCCGTTGTTCTGCGGGCAGTTGACGAAGGTCGGCGTGGCGGTGGCCAGCTTCGCCATGTCGGCGTAGCTGACCCAGTAGGGGGCGGGGATCAGCACCTCGTCGCCGGCGTCGCAGGTGGCCAGCAGCGCGTCCATGATGATCTGCTTGCCGCCATTGGCGACCAGGATCTCGTCCAGCGCGTAGTCGAGGTTGTTGTCGCGCTTGAACTTCTTCTGGATCGCCTGCTTCAGCGCCTTGGTGCCGTCGGTCGGCGGATACTTGGTGTCGCCGGCCAGCGCCGCCTTGTGCGCCGCCTCGATGGCATGGGCAGGGGTCGCGAAATCCGGCTCGCCGGCGGCGAGGCTGATGACCTTCTTGCCCTCGGCCGCCAGTTCACGGGCGCGGCTGCCCATGACGACGGAAGCGGAAACGGCGATATCCTTCAGGCGACCAGCAAGGGCAGGCATGGCTCAGGGCTTCTCCGGAACTTCGGCGGTGGCGCAGCCTAGAGAGGCTTGACCGCCGCGCCAAGGCCATGCGCGGGGTGCAAAGCGCAGAACCGTCCTGCAAAGGCCACGAAACTCGGCGGAAGCGGCTTTTCCCGCGCGGTGGCCCGGACGCGGCGGCGATGGCCTCAAGCCATCGTCATGGTGGGCCGCATCTCCCCTGCGGTATCAGGCGACGCGCGAACCGGCAGCGAGGCAGACCATGGACAAGAACTGGCGCGGATTGCGCCGCCCCCTGATGGCGATCGCCCTGGCGCTGCTGCCCTTCTGGCTGTTCCTCGGCGCCGCCAACGAGGTCCGCGTCAACGGCGCCCTGGTCGGTGGCAGCCGCTTCAACCTGGGCGGGCTGGTCATGGCGCTCGTCGGACTGGGCATGGCCGTCGGCATCCTGCGCGAGCGGCCGCGCTGGGCGCCGCGCCTGGTGCTGGCCGCGCTCGCCCTGCCGCTCTGCCTGTTCCAGGCCGCCGTCTCCGCCGAGCTTCTTTCAGTGCGCCAGATCCGGGCGGCGCTGACCGGGCCGCCGGCGCCGGATCCGTCCGCCGGGCTGGGCCAGGAGGAGCGCGCCCGCCTGGCCGCCAGCGCCCGCCGCCCGATCCTCGACGAGGTCGCGCTGCGCGACGAGTTCCTGTCCGTCTCCAGGCGGCTGCGGGTGCGGACGGAGGAGCATATCGCCTATGCCACGCTCTGCCACCGCCGCGCCTGGCTGGCGGTGGCGCCGCTGCCCGCCTGGCTTTCCGAGGCCGAGCGCGCCGAGGTCGCCGCCGCCGGCAACGGCCCGCGCTCGGCGACGCCGCCGCCCTGCAGCGAGGCCACGTCCGAAACCCTGATGAAGGCGCTGGCCGAGCAGGCGATGCGCGACCGCGACCTGGCCGACATCATCC
>NZ_MLCO01000158.1 GCF_001982615.1 Teichococcus deserti
ACCGCGATCGCGGTGAGTCGCGCGGCGAAGGCCGCAGCGAGCGCGGCGGCGAGCGTCGGGGCGGCGAGAAGGAGATCGTCCGCCGCGGCGTCAACCGCCGCGACGAGGTCGAGGATCTGGGCGGCGAGACGCCGCCGCGCGAGGAGCGGAGCGAGCGTCGCGACGATCGCCGGGACGAGCGCCGCCGCGAGCGGGACGAGCGTCCGCGCGAGGATCGGCCCCGCGAGGACCGCCCGCGTGACGAGGCGCGCCGCGAAGGCCGCGGCCGCGACGAGAGCCGCCGGGACGAGCCGCGCCGCGAGCGCGACGATCGCCGGGAGCCGCGCCGCGACCGCGAGGAGCGCCGCGACGACCGCCGCCGCGACCGCGACGATCTGGGCCCGGCCGTGCTGGGCTTCGGCGACCAGGTGCCGGCCTTCATGCTGATCCCGATCCCCCGCCCGCAGCGCGATACCGCGCCGGCCGAGTCGGGGAACGGCAACCCCGAGCTCGGCGCCGAGGCTGCCTGACAAGACCCGCCGCCGCCCTCCCCGGGCGGCGGCGGCGTTTCGGGGGGTGGCCCGGCCCCATTGCGTCGGGGCGGTGGGGACGCCAATCTCCGCCCCGTCCATCCAGGATCACGGGCGCCGCCCAGGCTCACCTTGGCGCGCCCCACACGTGACGTGCCGCAGCCAGGCGCCTGCAGGAGAGAAACCCCATGAATGCCGTGACCCAGACCGCCAAGCCCAGCTTCGTGTGGGACGACGCCCTGCTGCTGGAGGACCAGCTCTCCGAGGACGAGCGGATGATCCGCGACGCGGCCCGCCAGTACTGCCAGGAGAAGCTGTTCCCGCGCGTTCTCGAAGCGAACCGCCATGAGGTCTTCCACCGGGAGATCATGAACGAGTTCGGCGAGATGGGCTTCCTGGGCGCGACCCTCGACAGCCATGGCTGCGCCGGCGTCAACTATGTCTCCTACGGGCTGATCGCCCGCGAGGTGGAGCGGGTGGACAGCGGCTACCGCTCGGCCTTCTCGGTGCAGTCGTCGCTGGCGATGTTCCCGATCTGGGCCTATGGCGCGGCCGAGCTGAAGGACCGGCTGCTGCCGGGCATGCAGAAGGGCGAGCTGATCGGCTGCTTCGGCCTGACCGAGCCGGATGCGGGTTCCGATCCGGGCTCGATGCGCACCCGCGCCAAGGCGGTCGATGGCGGCTACCTGGTCTCCGGCTCGAAGACCTGGATCACCAATTCGCCGATCGCCGACGTCTTCGTGGTCTGGGCCAAGGACGAGGCCGGCGACGTGCGCGGCTTCGTGCTCGAGAAGGGCATGAAGGGCCTGACCGCGCCGAAGATCGAGGGCAAGTTCAGCCTGCGGGCGTCGACCACCGGCATGATCATGATGGAGGAGGTCTTCGTCCCCGAGGGCAACAAGCTGGACGTGAAGGGGCTGAAGGGGCCGTTCTCCTGCCTCAACCGCGCCCGCTACGGCATCGCCTGGGGCGCGCTGGGGGCTGCCGAGTTCTGCTGGCACGCCGCCCGCTCCTACACCATGGACCGCAAGATGTTCGGCCGTCCGCTGGCGCAGACGCAGCTGATCCAGAAGAAGCTGGCCGACATGCAGACCGAGATCACGCTGGGCCTGCAGAGCGTGCTGCGCCTGGGCCGGCTGTTCGACGAGCATCGCGTGGCGCCGGAGATGATCAGCCTGTGCAAGCGCAACAGCTGCGGCAAGGCGCTCGACATCGCCCGCGTGTCGCGTGACATGCATGGCGGCAATGGCATCGCCGACGAGTATCATGTGATCCGCCATGTCATGAACCTCGAGGCGGTGAACACCTATGAGGGCACGCATGACGTGCATGCGCTGATCCTGGGCCGCGCCCAGACGGGCCTGAACGCCTTCTGACGTCTGGTTTGATCGTGTGATTCACGCTTTTCGGCGATTCCGCCTCAAGCGATCACACGAATGATGGGAGGTCCAGGAACCTCAGGTTCCTGGCCGGGGGTTCCAAGGGGGGCAGATGCCCCCCTTGTCTTGTTTTCAGGGGTACTGTGTTGTGGACGTGGTGATCGACGCTCTGGGTGCTGCCGGCGACGGCCTGGCCGTTGCTCCTGACGGGGCGCGCCTGTTCCTCCCCGGCGTGCTGCCCGGCGAGCGGGTGCAGGTCGAGGGCCCGGTGGTGCTGTCGCCCAGCCCTGACCGTGTCGATCCCCCCTGCCCGCATTACGGCCCCTGCGGCGGCTGCGTGACCCAGCACCTGGCGCTGGGCCCCTATTCGGCCTGGAAGCGCGGCCGGCTGGTCGAGGCGCTGGAGCGTGCCGGCTTCCGCGACGTGCCGGTCGCCGCCACCGAGGTCACCCCGCCCGCCACCCGCCGCCGTGCCGACCTGGCGCTGAGGCGGCGGCCCGATGGCAGCGTGGCGCTGGGCTTCCATGCCCGCGGCGACAGCGCCCGGGTCGAGGATCTGTCGACCTGCTTCGTGCTGGACCCGCGCCTGGTCGCGCTGTTCGAGCCGCTGCGGGCGATGCTGCGCAGCCTGCCCAGCCTGCGGCGGGAGGGTTCGGCGATGCTGAACCTGCTGGACAGCGGGCCGGATCTTCTTCTGCGTCTGGACGGGACGCCCGGGGTGCAGGAGCGGACCGCGCTGGCCGCCTTCGCCAAGGCGCAGGGCATTCCGCGCATCGCCGGGACCAGCCTGAAGGGCACGGTCAGCGAGACGCTGGCGCAGCTCGGGCCGGTCTCGATCGCCTTCGCCGGGGTTCCGGTGGCGCCGCCGCCGGGGGCCTTCCTGCAGGCGACGCCGCAGGGCGAGGCCGCCATCGTCCGCGCCGTGCTGGCCGGGCTGCCGAAGAAGCTGACCGGCAAGGCGCGCATCGCCGAGCTGCATGCCGGGCTGGGGACGCTCTCTTTTCCATTGTCGGCAGCGGCGCGGGTGGCGGCCTATGAGAGCGCGCCTGAGGCCGTGGCCGCCCTGGACGCCGCGGCGCGCAAGTCGGGCGGGCGGGTGGTGGCGACGAAGCGCGACCTGGTGCGGCAGCCGCTGGCGCCGAAGGAGCTCGAGGCCTTCGCCGCGCTGGTGCTGGACCCGCCCTTTTCCGGTGCTGCCGAGCAGATGCCGGCGCTGGCCCGCAGCAGCCTCGGCCGGATCGTCTATGTCTCCTGCAACCCGGCGGCGCTGACGCGGGATGCCAAGGTGCTGCTGGGCGGCGGCTGGCGGATCGAGGCGGCGACGCCGATCGACCAGTTCCTGTGGTCCGCCCAGCTCGAGGCCGTGGTGGTCTTCGCCAAGGGGAAGTAGCTAGCCCTCGTTCCCCCAGGGGACGTCGAGGTCGCGCAGCATGGCGGCGACCTCCGGGTGGCCGCGCTGGTCGACCAGGCCGAAGCTGGGCTCGCGGCACCAGACGATGAACTGGCCGTTGACGAAGACCGGCACGGACTCGGCGTTCAGCCGGCGCAGGAAGGCGCGGCCCAGCTGCACCAGCCCGCCCTTGCGCACCACCACCCAGTCGGGTTGCGGCTCGCCCGGCGCGGTCGGACGGCTGCGGGCATTGGCCAGCACGGCGGCCAGCGCCGCCGGAGCCAGCAGGCTTTCCTGGTCCAGCCGACGCTCGGCCAGGAAGTCGACCACCTCGGCCCAGGCGCGGTCGGTCTTCGGGAAGGTTGCGGGCTCGGGGTCGTCCTGGCCGGCGCGCAGCCGCAGGCGGCGGTGCAGGTCGTCCAGCAGCGCCATCTGCGACGGGCGCGGCGGGCGGACGAAGCCGGCGCGGACCACCGCCTGGGCCTCGGGGACATGGTGGTGGTCCAGCAGGCAATGCGCCAGCTCCAGCCGCAGCTGGGCGGTGGCATTGCCGGCGATCAGCGCCTGGCGCAGCACGCGCAGCGCCAGCGCCTCGCCGGCCGGGCCCGGATGGCGGCGGCGCATCAGGGCGGCCAGCTGCCGGGCATAGGTCGCGCAGAGCAGCCGGCGCGGGCGGATCAGCGGGCGCAGCACGGCATCCGGCACATGGCCGGTGTCGAGCGCCGCCTGCAGCATCGGCCGCACCCAGCCGGTGTCCACCGCGAAGCCGATCGAGTCATGGTTGACCAGCGGCGTCAGCACGCGCTGGACGGCGCCGGCTTCCTCGATCATCGCCGCGTGGCGGGCATCCTCGGCGAAGCGCGGGTCGTGGAACAGCAGGGCCTGGCCGGCGATGTCGCCGGGGGCGATGCGCATGCCGGCATGCAGCTCCGGCCGGTAGTAGTCGCGGCTGCGGCGGAAGTCGAAGTCGCCGACATCGTCCGGATGCACCGAGGCCTGGGGCGAGAAGGCCAGCACCACGTCGGCGCGCAGCCGGGCGCTGTATTTCAGCGCGGCATAGGCGCCCATGCTGAAGCCGTAGAGGATGATGCGGCGGTGGCGGTCCAGCACCGGCTGCAGCTTCGGCAGCAGCTCGGCCATGTCGCCCTGCGGGAACCAGCCGGCGGAATAGTCGGTCAGCCCCAGCACCGAGACGCCGAAGCGCGCCAGATAGGCCGCGCCCCAGATGTCGCGCGCCGGCTGGCGCGGCGCGATGGAGACGATCAGCGCCTCGCTGGCCTTGTCGCGATAGAGGGCGGCAACGCGGCCGGTGTCGTGCAGCAGGTCAGGCGGGGCGGCAGTGATCGGGACCGGGG
>NZ_MLCO01000159.1:0-2500 GCF_001982615.1 Teichococcus deserti
TCTTGGATGCGGGGACAGGATTTGAACCTGTGACCTTCAGGTTATGAGCCTGACGAGCTACCGGGCTGCTCCACCCCGCGGTGGTGATTTGTGATCAAGTGATGATCATGAGGACCGATGACAGGTGTGTGTGTGTCCGGCTTGGTGGCCCGGCGGCGACCTACTCTCCCGCGCCTTGAGGCGAAGTACCATGGGCGCTGGGGTGTTTCACGGCCGAGTTCGGGATGGGATCGGGTGTAGCAACCCCGCGATGGCCACCGGGCCACCGAGCCGGACACGTCTGTATCGGAACTGATGATGTTGTCTGGATGGTGATGTGTATCGAGTGTTTTGAGTGAGTGCGGATTGATGCTGCGTGCGGTGTCGGTTTTGAGGCCGACAGCGTGTGAAGTAGATGAGATCAATTGGGCTATTAGGACCGCTCAGCTGCGCCTGTTACCAGGCTTCCACTTGCGGCCTATCGACGTGGTGGTCTTCCACGGCCCTTGGGGAGACCTCGTTTAGAGGCTGGTTTCCCGCTTAGATGCCTTCAGCGGTTATCCGTTCCGTACTTAGCTACCCGGCGATGCTCCTGGCGGAACAACCGGTACACCAGAGGTACGTCCATCCCGGTCCTCTCGTACTAGGGACAGATCCTCGCAAGTCTCCAACACCCATGGCAGATAGGGACCGAACTGTCTCACGACGTTCTAAACCCAGCTCACGTACCGCTTTAATCGGCGAACAGCCGAACCCTTGGGACCTGCTCCAGCCCCGGGATGCGATGAGCCGACATCGAGGTGCCAAACCTCCCCGTCGATGTGGACTCTTGGGGGAGATCAGCCTGTTATCCCTAGAGTACCTTTTATCCGTTGAGCGATGGCCCTTCCACGCGGGACCACCGGATCACTAAGGCCGACTTTCGTCTCTGTTCGCGCTGTCGCGCTCACAGTCAGGCGGGCTTATGCCTTTGCACTCAACAGCCGATGTCCGACCGGCTTGAGCCCACCATCGCGCGCCTCCGTTACCATTTGGGAGGCGACCGCCCCAGTCAAACTGCCCACCACGCAGGGTCCTGGCCCCGGCTTACGGGGCTCAGTTAGACATCAGAAAGGCGCAGGGTGGTATTTCAAGGATGGCTCCACAGAAGCTAGCGCCCCTGCTTCAAAGCCTCCCACCTATCCTACACAGCCCCTTCCTGATGCCACTGCGAAGTTGCAGTAAAGGTTCATAGGGTCTTTCCGTCTGACCACGGGTACCCCGCATCTTCACGGGGAATTCAATTTCGCTGAGCCCATGCTGGAGACAGTGGGGAGGTCGTTACGCCATTCGTGCAGGTCGGAACTTACCCGACAAGGAATTTCGCTACCTTAGGACCGTTATAGTTACGGCCGCCGTTTACTGGGGCTTCAATTCGGTGCTTGCACACCTCCTCTTAACCTTCCAGCACCGGGCAGGCGTCAGACCCTATACGTCATCTCTCGATTTCGCAGAGCCCTGTGTTTTTACTAAACAGTCGCCACCCCCTGGTTTGTGCCACCCAACTCTGGTTGCCCAAAATTGGGTCTCGCTTATCCCGAAGTTACGCGAGTAATTTGCCTAGTTCCTTCAGCATGGTTCTCTCAAGCGCCTCGGTATACTCAACCAGTCCACCTGTGTCGGTTTGGGGTACGGTCTATATGTCAGAGCTATTTCCTGGAGTGATCCGGCAGCCCCTCCAATCCGATAAGGAGGAACAACGGTTCACACTCGTCACTTCTGACAGGCCCAGGAATATTCACCTGGTTTCCATCGGCTACGGCTGTCGCCCTCGCCTTAGGGGCCGGCTCACCCTGCGCGGATTGGCCTTGCGCAGGAACCCTTGGACTTTCGGCGGGAGAGGTTCTCACTCTCCTTGTCGCTACTCATGTCCGCATTCGCACTTCCGATACCTCCAGCAAACCTCACGGTTCACCTTCGCAGGCCTACGGAACGCTCCGCTACCACGCATCCTTGCGGATGCATCCACAGCTTCGGCAGATGACTTGAGCCCCGTTACATTTTCGCCGCAAGACAGCTATTAGACCAGTGAGCTATTACGCTTTCTTTAAAGGATGGCTGCTTCTAAGCCAACCTCCTGGTTGTTTTGGCCGTCTCACATGCTTTCCCACTTAGTCATCATTTGGGGGCCTTAGCTGGTGGTCTGGGCTGTTTCCCTCTCGACAATGGACCTTAGCACCCACTGTCTGTCTGCCAGGTATCACTCACCGGCATTCGGAGTTCGGTAGGGTTTGGTAGGACTTTGGGTCCCCCTAGCCCTTCCGGTGCTCTACCTCCGGCGGTGTTCGCCTGACGATCTACCTCAATAGATTTCGCGGAGAACCAGCTATTTCCGAGTTTGATTGGCCTTTCACCCCTAGCCACAGCTCATCCCCGACTTTTTCAACAGGCGTGGGTTCGGTCCTCCAGTGCGTGTTACCGCACCTTCAACCTGGCCATGGCTAGATCACTCGGTTTCGGGTCTTCTGCCTGCAACTCGGCG
>NZ_MLCO01000159.1:7500-13953 GCF_001982615.1 Teichococcus deserti
GCCGGCGCTCGGCGCGCTTCAGCCGGACTTCGGTGGGAATCGGCAAGGCGGGCGGCTCAGCCGTCGAGGCGGCGCGCCTCGTCCGGCAGCATGATCGGGATGCCGTCGCGGATCGGATAGGCAAGGCCGGCCTGCTCGCTGACCAGCTCGCCGCGCTCGCGGTCGTAGCGCAGCGTGCCCTTGCTGACCGGGCAGACCAGGATCTCCAGCAGGCGCGGATCGACCGGGCCGCCCAGCGGCGCGGCGGGGGTCACGGGATCGGTGTCGTTTGCATGCGTCATGTCGCGGGATTCCTGCGCCACGCCCCCGGCGGCGTCAACTCTTTCAGCGGCGGCGGCGACCTAGCTGGCGCGGCCCTGGGTGGGGCCCGCCGCCTCCAGCCGCAGCAGCGCGACCAGCATGGCGGCGCGGGCGGCGGGGTCGGGCGCCTCCAGCAGGGCCTGCTTCTCGGCGTCGCCGAAGGGGCAGAGCATGCAGAGATTGGTCACCAGCATGGCCGCGGGCGCCCGCTCGATGGCCGACCAGTCCGCCTCGATGCGGCGGGCGGCGAAATAGGGGCGCAGCGCCGCCAGCAGCGCCGGGCGGTCCAGCGGCGCCTCGGCCGGCGGCGCCAGGTCGGCCAGATAGGGGGCGAAATCGGCGCGCACCCGGCGGAAGCCGGCCGGGTCGTCCGGCAGCTCCTCCGCCATGCGGAAGCGCAGCAGGCCGCGCAGGGTGACCAAGTAGCGCCCGTCCTCGGTCTCAGAAAAGGAGGAAATCCGGCCGAGGCAGGCAATCTTCTGCATGGTCGAGCGGCCGGCGACGCGAGGGAAGCCCGGATCGGGCAGCGCCATGGCCTGCAGCCGGCCGGCGGCCAGCGCCGCCTCGATCATCGCCCGGTAGCGCGGCTCGAAGATGTTGAGCGGCAGCCGGCCACCCGGCAGCAGCAGCGCGCCGGTCAGCGGGAAGACCGGCACCACCGCGGGCAGGCTGTCGGGCCGGGGCTGGAAGGGGTCCATTCCCGGCCCCGCGCCTCAGCGGAACAGGTGGGTGGACAGGCCGCGCCGCGCCCTGACCGTCGCCGGGTCCATCGGGCCCCAGGCCTCGAAGAACTTCAGCAGCTGCTTGCGCGCCGCCTCCTCGTTCCAGCTGCGGTCGCGCTTCAGGGAGGCCAGCAGCTCGGCCGCCGCCTCGTCGCGCTTCTCCATGGCGTTCAGCGCGACCGCCTTGTCGATGCGGGCCTGGTGGTCGTCCGGATCGGCGGCCAGCCGGGCCTCGAACTCGGACAGCATCTCGCGGGCCTTGCGGCCCTCGGCGGCGAGCTCGAGGGCGCTGCGCACGCCGGCGATCTCGGCATGGCTGGCGAGCTTCTCCGGCACCTGGGACAGCAGCTCCAGCGCCTGCTCCTCCTCGCCCATGGCCAGCAGGGTGCGGGCCAGGCCGGCGATCGCCTCCGGATTCTCCGGCTCCTGCTGCATCACCGCGGCGAAGAGCTCGAGCGCGCCCTGGTGGTCGCCCTGCTCCAGCGCCGCCTTGGCCTCGCCCAGCAGCTCGGCCGAGGGCATCTCGCCGCCGGCGGCCTTCAGCAGGGTCTCGACGAAACGCTTGATCTCGGATTCCGGCAGGGCGCCCTGGAACAGGTCGGCGATCTGGCCCTGCCAGAAGGCGACGACGGTCGGCACCGACTGCAGCGGCAGGCCCATTTGCGACAGCTGGGCGACCAGCTGGCGGTTCTGGTCGATGTCGATCTTGACCAGCCGGACGCGGCCCTGGGCGGCCTTGACCACCTTCTCGATCGCCGGGGTCAGCGTCTTGCAGGGGCCGCACCAGGTCGCCCAGAAATCGACCAGGACCGGCACCTCGCGGCTGGCCTGGATGACATCCTGCATGAAGGAGCGGGAATCGCCGTCCTTGATCAGCTCGGCCGCGGCAGGGGTGGCGTTGTTGGGGTCGGTGATGACGTCCATGGGGGTAGCTCCGGCATTTTCCTGCCGCCCATAGATGCGCTGCGCGCCGCCCAGCGCAAGGCGCGAAGCGCCGCGGAGCGAGCCGGCAGGACGCTTATTCCGGCACGGATTCGGCCGCCGGCGGGTCAAGCAGCTCCGGCGCATGGCCCAGCGCCTCGAGGAAGCGCCACAGCCCCGCCGGCGCCAGGCCGGTGGTGGCGGTGTTCACCAGCGGGTGGAAATGCACCCGGCCGCTTTCCATCAGCGCCCGGTCGATGACGATGCGCACCCGGCCGGGCGCGGCATTGACCATGCCGAAGGGCGTGACCGAGCCGGGCCGCACGCCGAGCTCGGCCCAGAGCTCTTCCGCCGAGGCGAAGCGGCCGCGCGGAATACCGACCGCCCGCAGCAGGGCGTTGATGGAGACCTGCCGGTCCTCCTCCAGCACCGCCAGCAGGTAGGGGCCGGGCTGCTTCGGCTTCAGGAACAGGTTCTTGGCGTGGCCGCCGGGCAGCTGGCCGCGCAGCGCCTTGCTGTCGGCGACCGTGAAGAGCGGCGGGTGCTCGACGGTTTCCTGCTCGATGCCAAGCTCCTCCAGCCGCGCCAGCAGCTGCGCCGGGGTGGCCGCGGGCCTGCCGGAGGCGAGTGGAGCTTCTGCTTCGGTTGCTTCGGTCAGCGGCGGCGGGGCGGCGGTCATGCGGGGCGGGGTCTCTTTTCGTCGGCTGCGTCGGCGCCAGTCTGGGCGGAGGCGGGCCGCCACCTCAAGGGGGGCCGCCTTCCCTGCCACTGGCACCGCTGCCGGAGGCCACCCGCCAGGCCTGGCCAAAAAATTCACGGGTCAAAAAATTCACGTCATTGAAAACAGGGGGGTTGCGGCGAGGCCCGCGCCATGACATATCGCCGCCACGCCAGACGGCAGCGTCCGGATGGCGGCCCGATACGGAGCGCGGGCGTAGCTCAGGGGTAGAGCACAACCTTGCCAAGGTTGGGGTCGAGGGTTCGAATCCCTTCGCCCGCTCCAATTCGGAAGTATCTTCGTGATCTGGATAGCGTTTCCGGTCTTCGGGTCTGCCCGAGGAACGTATCCGCTTGCCGGATCGCGCCGCCGAGGCCGTCCCTGAACGGCCGCCGGCACGGAGCGCGGGCGTAGCTCAGGGGTAGAGCACAACCTTGCCAAGGTTGGGGTCGAGGGTTCGAATCCCTTCGCCCGCTCCAGATCATTCCCTCTCCAAAAACGATTTGTGCCCGGTTTGGCAGCGTTCTCGCGCGGGCGCCTGCTCGTCCGTCGATCATGAACTTTCGGCAACCTTTGCTCGCCTCACCGCTTACCCTCTGAATGGCGGGGGGCGATGCGATGCGCGAGCGGTCTGGCACCGTGGCCTATGAGGGCTCTTCGGGCGGCTGGGGATCCCTGCGCGGGATCGGCGAGACCATGTTGCGGCAGGCGGCGACGCCTGCCGCGCTGGACACGCTGCGGCGGCAGAACAAGGCCGGCGGCTTCATGTGCACCAGCTGCGCCTGGGGCAAGCCCAAGCATCCCCACGCCTTCGAGTTCTGCGAGAACGGCGCCAAGGCGACGCTCTGGGAGCTGACCAGCCGGCGTTGCGGCCCGGATTTCTTCGTCCGCCACAGCGTCACCGCGCTGCGCGGCTGGAGCGACCACGATCTGGAGCATCAGGGCCGCCTGACCCATCCGATGCGCTACGACGCCGCCAGCGACCGCTACCTGCCCTGCGGCTGGGACGAGGCCTTCCAGGCCATCGGCCGCGAGCTCCGCGCGCTGCCGCCGAAATCCTCGGTCTTCTACGCCTCCGGCCGGGCCAGCCTGGAGACCTCCTATCTCTACGCGCTCTTCGCCCGGCTGCACGGCCACAACAACCTGCCCGACAGCTCCAACATGTGCCACGAGACCACCTCGGTGGCGCTGGCGCGGCTGATCGGCTCGCCGGTCGGCACCTGCGTGATGGACGACTTCGCGCAATGCGACGCCATCTTCTTCTTTGGCCAGAATACCGGCACCAACAGCCCGCGCTTCCTGCACCTGCTGCAGGAGGCGGTAGAGCGCGGCTGCAAGGTCGTCACCTTCAACCCGATCCGCGAGAAGGGCCTGACCGAGTTCGTCAACCCGCAGCGGCCGACGCAGATGCTGGGCGCCGGCGCGACGCGGATCAGCGACCAGTATCTGCAGGTGCGCCCGGGCGGCGACATCGCGGCGATCATGGGCCTGTGCAAGGTGGTGCTGGCCGCCGACGCGCAGCGCGGCGGCACGGTGCTCGACCACGGCTTCATCGCCGAGCACTGCACCGGCTTCGAGGCCTTCCGCGCCCAGGCCGCGGCCACGCCGTGGTCCAGCATCGAGCGGGAATCCGGACTGTCGCAGGCCGATCTGGAGGCGGCAGCCGGCGTCTTCCTCGCCGCCAAGCGCGTCATCGGCGTCTATGGCATGGGCCTGACCCAGCATGTCCATGGCTTCGAGAACATCGCCATGCTGGTGAACCTGCTGCTGCTGCGCGGCCATATCGGCCGGCCCGGCGCCGGCATCTGCCCGGTGCGCGGCCATTCCAACGTGCAGGGCCAGCGCACCGTCGGCATCGCCGAGAAGCCGGAGCTGGTGCCGCTGGACAAGCTGGCCGAGCAGTTCGGCTTCGATCCGCCGCGCGAGACCGGGCTGACCACCGTCGAGGTCTGCGAAGGGCTGCTCGACGGCTCGGTGCGGGCCTTCCTCGGCCTCGGCGGCAATTTCCTGCGCGCCATCCCCGACCAGGCGCGGCTGGAGCCGGCCTGGGAGCGGCTGCAGCTGACGGTGCAGATCGCCACCAAGCTGAACCGCACGCATCTGTTCAACGGCCGCGTCGCCTATCTGCTGCCTTGCCTCGGCCGCAGCGAGGAGGATCTGCAGCAAAGCGGGCCGCAGACGGTGACGGTCGAGGACAGCTTCAGCCACATCCATGCCTCGCTCGGCCACCGCAGGCCGGCCAGCCCGCAGCTGCGCTCGGAGCTGGCGATCGTCGCCGGCATCGCCAAGGCGACGCTGGCGCCGAATGCCCGGCTGCGCTGGGACGACTGGACCGCCGATTACGGCCTGGTGCGCGACCTGATCGCCGAGACCTATCCCGAGCAGTTCGCCCGCATGAACGCGCGGATCTTCGAGACCGGCGGCTTCTACCGCGGCAACAGCGCCCGTGAGCGGGTGTGGCAGACCGAGAGCGGCCGGGCGGCCTTCACCGCGCCGGCGATGCTGGCCGCGACCGACGTGCCGGACGACAACGGGCGCTACCGGCTGATCACCCTGCGCTCCAACGACCAGTTCAACACCACGGTCTATGGCTACAGCGACCGGCTGCGCGGCATCGAGGGCAAGCGCGACGTCGTGCTGATGAACCCGGCCGATATCCGCCGCGCCGGGCTGGCGGCGGGGCAGCGCGTCGCGCTGCTGGGCGACGCTGCCGATGGCCGCGCGCGGCGGGTCGATGCGCTGGAGGTGGTGCCCTTCGACCTGCCGCAGGGCAGCATCGCCGGCTACTACCCGGAGCTCAATCCGCTGATCGCGCTCGACCACCACGACCGGGAATCGAAGACGCCGGCCGCCAAGGCCGTGCCGGTGCGGATCGCCGCGGCCGGCTGAGGCGCGCTGGCGGAGGGGATGTCCAATGGATGACGCGCGCAAGGATCCGGCCGGCAGCGCCATCGCGGTGCTGGCCCCGGGGCTGCTGGCCGCCAAGGCCGAACAGCCCTGGCTGCGCATGCTGCTGCTCGCCGGCTTCGCCGGCGGCTTCATCGCCTTCGGCTCGGTGATCTCGATGGTGGCGCAGTCCGGCGGCGGCGGCGGCGCGGTGCAGCTGCTGTCCGGCTTCGCCTTCTCGGTCGGGCTGATCATGGTGATGGTGGTCGGCGCCGAGCTCTTCACCGGCAACACCATGATGGTGCTGCCGGCGGCGACCGGCGCGCTGCGGCCGGCGCGGATGGCCGGCGCCTGGGCGGTGGTCTGGCTCGGCAACCTGGCCGGCAGCCTGGCGGTGGCGGCGCTCTATGCCGCGGCCGGCGGGCTGGACGACAGCATCGGCGCCGCTGCCCGCGAGATGGTGCAGGAGAAGCTGGCGAAGTCCGCCCTGGCCACCTTCTGCTCGGCCATCCTGGCGAACATGCTGGTCTGCCTGGCGGTCTGGATGGCGATGGCGGCGCCGCGGCTGCCGGCCAAGATCCTCGCCATCGTCGGGCCGGTGATGATCTTCGTGGCGGCCGGGCTCGAGCATTCGGTCGCCAATATGTCGATCATCCCGCTCGGCTGGCTGGCCATGCCGGCCGAGGCGGTCCTCTGGTCGGAGGGCGCGCGCAACCTGCTGTGGAGCAGCCTGGGCAACCTCGCCGGCGGCGCGCTGCTGGCGCTGGGGCTGGCGCAGGGCCATGGCGCGCTGCGGCAGGGCAGCGCCGCGGCCGCGCGGGAGGCCAGACGATGACCAGCTATTGCGGCCTGCCGCCCGAACCCTTCGAGCTCGGCAGCCGCTGGAACCTCGATCCGCTGCTGCTG
>NZ_MLCO01000016.1 GCF_001982615.1 Teichococcus deserti
CCATGCCCTTGTCCCCCGCTCCCAAGCTCTCGCGCCGCGGCGCCCTGGCGCTGCTCGGCGCCGCGGCGCGAGAGCTTGGGAGCGGGGGACAAGGGCATGGCGTCGGGTCCTTCCGGACAGTCCTGAGAATGGTTCTCATTATCGATGGATCGGCGGGCTTCGGCAACCGCCTCGCGCCGCCGCATGACGACACCGACATGGCAGGGCCGGGCCGCCCGGCTTGCCAGGGCCAGACGCCGCTGTCAGAAGAGCATGCAAATCATTCGCAGACGGCGAAGGTTGCCAGCCGGCCGGGGATCATTGATGCCGAAGCATTGCCAAAATGACATCCGTCCCGGCGCCTCGCTGGGCCGCCGCGGCCTGCTGGCGGGCGCTGCCGCCCTGGGCCTCGCGCGGCCTGCAATCGCGCAGGCGCAGCCCTTGCGCATCGGCATGGTCACCTCCCTCTCCGGCCCCTTCACCGCGCTGGGCGAGAGCATGCGGGCCGGCATGCAACTGCTGCTGGCGCAGTCCGGCCAGGCGATCGCCGGCCGCCGCGTCGAGTTCCTGGTCGAGGACGACCAGGCCCGCCCCGAGGAAGGCGTGCGCAAGGCGCGCAAGCTGATCGGCCAGGACAGGGTCGACCTGCTCTGCGGCGTCATCAGTTCCGGCGTGGCGCTGGCGCTCCGCGACGTGGTCACCGAGGCGCGGATGCCGACCTTCCTGCTCGGCTCGGCCAACGACCTGGCGCGCAAGGCCGCCAGCCCCTTCATCCTGCGCCCGACCAAGACCAACTGGATGCTGGGCGACACCGCCGCCCGCTGGACCTATGAGAAGGTCTCGAAGTCGAAGGTGCTGACCGTCGGCTCCGACTATGCCGCGGGGCGCGAATATATCGGCGACTTCGCCGAGGGCTATCGCCGCCTCGGCGGCGGCATCGGCCGGCAGCTCTGGACACCGCTGGGCAGCGCAGACTTCGGCCCGCTGCTGACCACCATCGCCTCGGAACGCCCCGAGGTGGTCTATGGCTTCTTCGCCGGCAGCGACGCCGTGCGCTTCCTGCGGCAGTGGAAGGAATACCGCCTGGCCGGCCGCGTGCCGCTGGTCGGCACCGGCGCCTTCTTCGACCAGGAGGACGTGCTGCCGGCGGTGGGCGATGCCGCGCTCGGCGCCGTGAACACCTTCCACCAGTCGCCGACCGCGCCCGCCAGCGCCGCCTTCATCGAGGCCTATCGCGCGACCGGCAAGCCGCTGCCCGGCGAGTTCAGCACCACCGGCTATGTCTGCGGCCAGGTGATCAAGGCGGCGCTGGAGCGCAGCAACGGCGACCTCGCCGATTGGGAGAAGACCCGCGCCGGTCTGTTCGCCGCGCCGGTCGAGACCGCCTTCGGCCCGATGCCCTTCGACCCGCGCAATGGCCAGGCCATCCTCGACATCCATGTCAACGAGGTGAAGCGCGGCGAGGATGGCCGCATGGTCAACACCGTGCTGCACACCTACCGCCAGGTGCGCGACCCCGGCATCCCCGCCTGAACGCAGCATGATGGGCTATGCCGCCATCCAGGTGCTGAACGCGCTGTCCTTCTCGGCGCTGCTGCTGCTGACCGGGCTGGGCCTGTCGGTGGTCCTCAGCCTGATGAATTTCGTCAATCTGGCGCATGGTTCTTTCTATCTGCTGGGCTCCTACATCGCGGTCCACTGGCTGGCGTCCGGCGCGCCCTGGTGGATGGCCTTTCCCGTCGCCTTCCTGGCGACCGCCCTGGCCGGCGCGCTGCTGGAACGCTTCCCGCTGCGCGCCTTCTACGCCCGGCCGCATCTGATGCAGGTGCTGCTGACCTACGGCCTCTCCGTCATCTTCGCCGACCTGATGCGCTGGGGTTTCGGCGCGCAGATCCTCTCGCCTGAGCTGCCGGAGATGCTGCAGGGCGTGGTCTTCCTCTTCGACATGCCCTTCCCGCTCTATCGCCTGTTCATCATCGGCGCCGGCTTCGCGATGGCCCTCGCCTTGTGGCTGCTCTTCGACCGGACGATGTGGGGCGCCGTGGTGCGCGCTGCCGTCAGCGACCGCGGCATCGTCGAGACGCTGGGCATCGACACCCGCCGCCTCTTCGCCGCCGTCTTCATGCTCTCGGCGGGGCTGGGCGGCCTCAGCGGCGCGCTCGGCGCAGGCATGCTCGCCGCCTATCCGGGACTGGACGAGGAGGTGCTGATCCTGGCGCTGATCACCGTCGTCGTCGGCGGCCTGGGCAGCTTCGGCGGCACGGTGCTGAGCGCGCTCGTCGTCGGTTTCGCGCTGACCTTCAGCAAGGTCTGGTTCCCGGAATTCGCCAACCTCGCCGCCTTCTCGGCGATGATCGCGCTGCTGCTGGCGCGTCCCAACGGCCTCGTGGCCCCGCCGCTGCGCCAGCTATGAGTCTTTCCCGCCTTGCCCTCCCGATGGCCGGGCTTGCGGCCATGGCTGCGGTCGCGGCCCTGTCCGGTGATTTCCAGCTGCGCTTCCTGGCGGAAATCCTGCTCATCGGCACCGCGGTGCTGAGCCTCGACCTGCTGATCGGCTTCGGCGGCCTCATCTCGCTCGGCCATGCCGCGCTGTTCGGATCGGCCGCCTATGCCGCCGCCATCGCCGCCCAGCATCTCGGCGCCTCGCTGCCGGTGATGCTCGGCATCGGCATCGCCATGGGCACGGCGGTCGCCGCGCTGATGGGCCTGGTCATCCTGCGCGCCGGCAGCCTTTTCCTGCTGATCCTGGCGCTGCTCTTCGGCCAGATCGTCTGGGAAATTTGCTTTCATTGGCGCGAGGTCACCGGCGGCGCCGACGGGCTGCGCGGGCTGCCGCCGCTCTCGCTCGGGCCCTGGGCGCTGGGCGATGCCCGCTCGCTCTTCGTCCTTGCCGGGCTGCTGGCGCTGGGCAGCCTCGGTGTCGCGCGCAGCTTCGTGGCCTCCCCGCTCGGCCGGGCGTTGATCGGCACGCGGGAACAGCCGATCCGCATGCAGGCGCTGGGCTACACCCTGTTCTCCGTGCGCTTCCGCGCGCTGCTGGTCGCCGGCGCCATGGCCGGCGCGGCGGGTTCGCTCTACCCCTTCGTCAACCTCTATGTCGGGCCGCAAAGCGTGCACTGGACGCTGTCGGCGACGATGATCATCATGCTGGTGATCGGCGGCGTCGGCTCGCTCTGGGGCGCCTTTCTCGGCACGGCGGTCTATCTGGCGCTGCAGACCTATGTCGGCGCCTGGACCGACCGTTGGCAGCTCTGCGTCGGCTTGCTGTTCGTGCTGACCGTGCTGGTGATGCCGCAAGGGCTCGCGAGCGGGTTTCTCCGGCTGACCCGCAAGGGACGCACGCCATGACCGCGCTGCTGCAGGTCGAGGGCGTCGGCAAGCGCTTCGGCGAGTTCGCCGCCATCAGCGATGTCACGCTCGATCTGCGCGGCGGCGAGACGCTGGGCCTGATCGGCCCGAACGGCGCCGGCAAGACCACGCTGTTCAACATGATCACCGGCTTCCTCAAGCCCGACGCGGGCAGCCTGCGCTTCGACGGCGCCGCCATCGATCGCCTGGCGCCGGCGCAGCGCGTGGCGCGTGGGCTGGTGCGCAGCTTCCAGAAGCCGATGCTCTTCCCGGCCCTCGCCTTGCGCGAGAACATCGCCATGGCCGCGCGCCAGCATGCCGGGCGTGGCCTGTCCTGGTGGGGTGGCGCCCGCGCCACCCGCGCCGCCAATGACGAGGCCGATCGCCTGCTGATCGAGGCCGGGCTGCAGCACCGCGCCGAGGCCCGCGTCGCCGACCTGGCCTATGGCGAGCAGCGCATGGCCGACCTGCTGATCGCCCTCGCTTTGCGGCCGCGCCTGCTGCTGCTGGACGAGCCCACCGCCGGCCTGGCGCCCGACGAGGCGCGCCGGCTGCTGGCCATCATCCGCCGCCATGACGAAGGCACCTCGGTGATGCTGATCACCCATGAGGTGGAGATCGCCTTCGCCGCCTGCGACCGCATCGCCGTGCTCAACCTCGGAAGGCTGCTCTGCCTCGACACGCCAGCGGCGGTGCAGGCGCATCCGGCGGTGCGTGAGGCCTATCTCGGGGCGCTGGCGGCATGATGCTGGAGCTCGACAAGCTTTCCGCCCATTACGGCGCCGTCGAGGTCTTTTCCGATGTCTCGCTGCGCATCGGGGCCGGCGAGAAGGTGGCGCTGCTCGGCCGCAACGGCGCCGGCAAGACGACGCTGGTGCAGGCGCTGTTCAATCTCGGCCCGCGCCTGTCAGGCACGATCCGCCTGCAGGGCGAGGCCGTGCAGGACTGGCCGACGCATCGCATCGCCCGCCGTGGCATGGCGCTGGTGCCGCAGGGCCGCGGGTTGTTCCCGACGCTGTCGGTGTCAGAGAATCTTCGCCTCGCCACGCTGCGCCAGCCGCGCGGCGCATGGACACTCGAAAAAATCTTCGAGACCTTCCCGCGGCTGGCGGAGCGGCGGCATGCCTCCAGCAGCGCGCTCAGCGGCGGCGAGCGTCAGCTGCTGGCCATCGGCCGCGCCCTGCTGACCCAGGCGCCGCTGCTGGTGCTGGACGAGGCGAGCGAAGGCCTGGCGCCGATGATGGCCGAGGAGATCATCGTGCAGCACGTTGGCAAGCTGGCCGAGGCAGGGCTGACCGTGCTGCTGGCCGAGCAGAATGCCGCCCTCGCCCTGCGGCTCTGCCCACGCGCGCTGGTGCTGGCCGGGCGGCGGCTGGTCTTTGACGGGCCGTCGGAAGCGCTGCTCGCCGACCGCTCGCTACTCCAGGAACACCTGGGCGTCTGACGCCAGAAGAAAACGCAGCGCCCGCATCAGCCCGAGCGGCAGCATCGAGGCATGCGTCTCGCCCGGGCAGGTCTCCGCATGAACCCGCGCCTGCGGCAGGCAGGAGCCGAGCGTGGTCGCCATGTCGCGCAGGTTGCTGACCATGGCGCGCCGCCCGCGCCGCGCGGCGCTGTCCTCGGCGCCCGGCAGCCCGGCTTCCCAGGGCGCCAGCCCTTCTTCCCATTCGCCGACAGCGAGGAAGACATCCGGACGGGCATCGGCGGCCGTGGCAAGCCCGCGCAGCAGCCGCGGCCGATCCCACCAGATCGACGGGCTCAGCGCGCCATAGCCGCTGAACAGGGCGCTGTCATGCGCCAGAAGATCCAGCACCAGATTGCCTGCCAGCGAATGGCCGATGATGATCTGCCGCGCCGGATCGATCGGCGCCTGCCGCGCCACCAGCGGCCGCGCGACGTCGCGCAGCATGTCGCGGAAGGCGTCGCGCCCGCCGGACTGGCCACGATGCGGTTCGGCAGCCGGCGGCCCGGCGGTATAGTCGAAGCTGCGGCGGGCGCGGTCGAAGCCGTCCTCGGTCGGATAGGCGATGCCGGCCAGGATGGCGGGCGCCATGCGCGTCACCTTCTGCCGCGCCGAGGCCATGCGCATCGTCTCCAGCGCCGTGCCGAAGCACGCATTGGCGTCCAGCAGCCAGACCACGGGAAATCCGGCTTCCGGCGGCGGCGACTCCGGCACCGCCAGCCAGAGCTGCCAGCCGCCCGGAATGTCGAAAACCTGCGTGCCCGACAGCGAGACCGGCGGCATCGCCTCAGCCCCGCAGCGTCGCGCCGCCATCGACCAGGATGTCGGTCATGGTGACATGCGCGGCGCGGTCGGACAGCAGGAACAGCACGGCATCGGCGACGTCCTCGGGCGTGGCCAGCTTGCCCAGCGGAATGCCGGTCTTATAGGCCTCGGGCAGGCCGGCGATGACGCGGGCGGCGCCATGCTCGTCGGCCCACATGCCCGTCTGCATCGGCGTCAGCGTCGAGCCTGGCGCCACGATGTTGCAGCGGATGCCATGCGGCGCCAGCTCCAGGCCGAGGCAGCGGGTGAACATGCTGGCCGCCGCCTTCGACGCCGCATAGGCCGCCATGCCGTGCCGCGGGATGCTGGCGGCGTTGGAGCTGACGGTGACGAAGGCGCCGGCCTTGCGCGGCGTCATGCGCCGGGCCAGGGCGCGCCCCAGATGGAACACGCCCTGGGCATTGATGGCGAAGACGCGGTCCCAGTCGGCATCGCTGGTCTCGGCGACCAGGCCGGTGGCCAGCACGCCGGCGACGCTGACGCCGTAATGGATCGGGCCCCATTCGGCCTCAACCCGCTCGACCAGCGCCTCGACGCCGGCGGCATCGGCGACGTCCAGCGGCGCGCGCCAGACGCCGTCCAGGTCAGGAATGCCCTCGATACCGCGGTCGGTCGCGACGATGCGCGCGCCTTCCTCGTGCAGCGCACGGACCAGGGCGGCGCCGATGCCGCCCCCTGCCCCCGTCAGGAAGGCGATCCGCCCCTCGATGCCGCTGGCCCGCATGGCGCCGCTCCTGCTGCTCAGAAGGCGATGCGCGCCACGCTCTCGGCCGAGTTGCGCGGCACGTCGCGCCCGTTCTTCACCGAGACATAGAGCATCTTGCCCGCTGCGTCGAAGGCCAGGCTGTTCGGGTGCTTCGGCAGGGCGACGGTCGCGCGGCTGGCCAGCGTCCTGGCGTCCAGCACGGCGATGGCGCCGTCCTCGCGGGAGGCGACGAAGACGCGGCCGCCGGCCTCGTCCAGCAGCAGCGACAGCGGGCCCTTCGGCGCCGGCCCTTCGGCGACCAGGCGGCCATCGGCGGGATCGATGCGCGCGACCCGGTTGCCCGGATGCTTCGAGGTGAAGCCCGGCTGCATCTTCGCCTGATAGCCCGGCATGCTTTCCAGCCCCTGGTCCACCGCCAGCACCTGGCCGGTGGCCGCGTCGAATTCCAGGTTCATCGGCTGCTCCAGCCCGCCGGCGGCGACGTCCTTGGCCAGCGTCACCGCCTTGGCGTCGACGGTGTAGAGCCGGCCCAGCAGCGAGGAGAGGAAGACGCGCTGATTGGCCGAATCGACGGCGATGCCGATGGCGCCCGGCCCCATGCCCGTGACAGTGCCCTTCAGCGTCATCGCCTTGGCATCGACAACATAAAGAACACTGTTCTCGGTGCTGAAGCCGGGGATGTAGAGGGTGGCGCCCGTCGCATCGAGGCGCAGCTCGCGCAGGCTATAGGGCGCGCTCTCCTTGCCGTCGGCGGCGCGGACCTTCTCGGCCAGGCGCAGCGTGCCGACCAGCTTGTTCGCCGCGATGTCGATGACGCTGACCGAGGCCTCGGTGCTGTGGCCGACATAGAGACGGCCCGACGCCTCGTCGAGCGCCACGCCAAAACCCTTGAGCGGCAGCGGGATCTCGGCCTGCACCGCCAGCGTCGCCGGATCGAGGCGCAGCACCCGGCTGTCGACCGAATTCTCGCCGAAGCCGCCGGAGGCCGCGACGAAGACCGCCTTCTGCCGCGCGCTATAGGCGAGCTCGTAGAGGCCGACGCCGATCTCGCGGCGGGTCACGGCCGGCTCGGCGGCACGGGCCGGGACGGCGAGCAGGCCAAGGCCAGCGAGGCCCAGCAGCGGCCGGCGGCCAAGGGCGGGAACAGTCGGCATGGCGAAATCCTTTCGTTCATTCCGTGGCCGTCGAGGGCTCAAAGCAAGGCGAGCAGCCCTGCCGGCAGCGGCGCGGCGCCGAGGCACAGCGCCACCCGCGGGGCATAGCACAGCAGCAGCGCCAGCGGCATGGCGCTCGCGGTCAGCAGCCCTGTCCAGACGACAAGGCCAAGGCCCCAGCCGAAAGCGGCGACCGGCGGCAGCAGCGACAGCGCGAGCAACGCCCAGCCGCCCCAGAAGCACAGCCGGGCGCGCAGCACGGGAATGCGGCGGACCGCGAAAACCTGTTCGTGGTGGCGCTCCATGGCGAGCGACAGCGCCAGGAAGCCGGCATAGGCGAGCGCCAGGCCGAGCAGCGTCATGGCGCCGCCTCCGCCGTGCGGGTGCTGTGCGCGGGGCGCCGCGCGGCGGACGGCGCATGGCGCGCGACCTTCATGGCGATCGCGCCCAGCAAGCCGCCGCACACCAGCAGGCCGAGGTCGAAGCCCACGCGCAGCCAGTCGCCCGCCATCGCCGAGGCCAAAAGATGCGCGTCCGTGACGAGGAAGTTCAGCACCGGCAGTAGCGCGAAGGCCACGGCGCCGGCGGCGAACTGCTCGACCCAGGCGCGGCGCCCGCGGCGGAACAGCGGATGCAGCAGGCACAGCGCCCAGACCGCGAAGAAGGCATGGATTTCCCACGCCGCGCGCTGCGGCAGGTCGAGCGGCAGCAGACGGTTCGCCCAGAAGAAGCCGGCCATGGCCAGCGGCAGGCCGGCGATGGCGGCGACGTTCAGATGCTCGACCAGATGCGTGCCGAAGCCGATGCGGCCGGACTTCAACGCCTGCTGCCGCTGCTTCACCGCCCAGAGGATGCAGCCCGTCGCCACCATCACCGTCCCCGCCAGCCCCGCCAGCAGGAACAGCGCGCGCAGCGCCGGGCCGGCGAAGCGCGCCAGATGCAGGCCATAGACCACGCCATGCATCTGCGCCGCCGGGCCGGGCGTGGCGGATTGCGCGATGACGGCGCCGGTGACGCCGTCGAAGGTGACGCTCTGCGCGCTGGTCGAGACGCGCTCATGCCCGGCGCGGACCAGCTGCACCGTGGCCGCGGCGTCGCCCGGGTTGCTGACAGTGATGCGGCCGGGCGCGCCGCCGTCCCAGCGCCGCGCCGCCTCGGCCAGCATCGGCCCGATCGGCGCCAGCGGGGCGGCGGCATTGGCGCGCGGCCGCGGCGGCGGATTGCCGGAGAGCTCGGCGTTGAAGCCCTGGCGCGGATTGGGATAGGCGCGCTCCATGCCCCAGGGCATGGCCATGGCCATGAAGATCACCAGGCCGCTATAGGTGATCATCAGGTGGTAGGGCAGCGCCAGCACCGCCGCGACATTGTGCCCGTCGAGCCAGGAGCGCTGGCCCTTGGCCGGGCGGAAGGTGAAGAAGTCGGCGAAGATCCGCCGATGCGTGATGACGCCGCTGATGATGGCCATCAGCATGAACATCGTGCAGACGATGATGATCCAGCGCCCCCAGAAGACGCTGAGGTAATGCAGCTCGAAGTGGAACCGGAAGAAGAACTCGCCGCCGCGGGTGTCGCGGGCGGCGACGGGCTCGCCGCTGTCGGGATGCAGCGTGGCGTTGCGGAAGCCGCGGCCGCTGGATGACGGATCGCGCCAGAAGACGCGCAGCGCGTTCTCGCGCGCTTCCGGCAGGGTAATGAACCAGCTCGGCGCGTTCGGCGCCAGGCGCTGCATCGCCGCCATGGCGACCTCCGCATTGTGCGGGCCGGGGCTGACGGCGGCGAGCTCGGGCCGCATCCAATGCGAGATCTCGGGGCGCAGATAGGCGGCGGTCCCGGTCAGGAAGACGGCGAAGAGCACCCAGCCGACCAGCAGGCCGGTCCAGGTGTGAAGCCAGGCCATGCTCTGGCGGAAGCCTTCCTTCATGGCGCGTGCCCCTGCAGCCACAGCAACCCGGCCAGGATGGCCGCCAGGATGGCGATGCCGGCCGCCGCGCGCCAGGCCTGGCGCGCGGCGAAGGCGAAGACGATGCAGACAGCCAGGATGACGAAGGACAGCATGCCGCTGGTCAGCACTGCCTCGACCCGCGGCATCGGCAGGCTGGTGGCCAGCCAGGCATCGGCCAGGCCTGCCACCGCATAGCCGCCGCCGACGCCGGCGAGCAGCCGGGTCACGATCCCGGCGACGCGCCGTGCTTCCGCGGCGCGCGGCGGCCTCACCCTGTCAGCTGCCGCGGCCATGGCCGCTCAGAACCGGTAGCGCAGGCCGGCGGTGACGGTGCGGCCATAGCCGTACCAGCACCAGGCATAGCCGCTGCAGCTGTTGATGTAGCGCGTGTCGGCCAGGTTGGTGACATTGACCGAGGCCAGCATGCCCTCGAGGTTGCGGCCGAGCTGGCCCAGGTCGTAGCGCAGCGCCATGTCGAACAGCGTCGCTGCGCGCACCTTGAAGGTGTTGGCGTCGTCACCGTAGCTGGAGCCGAGGTAGCGCACGCCGCCGGCGACGCCGAGGCCCTGCAGCCGGCCCTCGGGCGCGGTGTAGTCGAGCCAGGCGGAGGCGCTGGTGCGCGGCTGGCCGGCCGGGGTCTTGCCCTGCAGCGGCACGCTGCCGCCGGAGGCGCGGCCCTCGATCGCATAGTCGATCGTGGTGCTGTTGTTGCTGCGGGTGTACTCGACATCCTGCAGGGTGAAGGCGGCGGTCAGGCGCAGGCCCTCGGCCAGGCTGGCCTTGGCCTCCAGCTCCAGGCCGCGGGTCGTGGTCTCGCCCTGCTGCGTGCTGAACTGCGGGTTCACCGCGTCGGTCGACAGCACGTTCTGCCGCAGCAGGTCATAGGCGGCGATGCTGAAGGACAGGGTGGTGCCCGGCGGCTGGTAGCGCAGGCCGACCTCGTATTGCCGGCCGGTGGTCGGCTCGAAGGGGTTCAGGAAGCGGTCGGTGCCGGACTGCGGCTCGAAGCTCTCGCTGTAGCTGACATAGGGCGCGAAGCCGTTGTCGAACAGATAGACGGCGCCGAGGCGCACGGTCGCGGCATGGTCCTTCTGCCGCGCGACCGAGGTGCGGCGCTGCGTCGCGACCGAGCTGTTCTCGGTCGTGCTGTCGGACCAGTCGAGGCGGCCACCGGCCAGCAGCACCAGCTGGCCGATCTTCACCTGGTCCTGCAGGTAGAGGCCCAGCTGGTTCTGGCGCTGGCTGCTGTAGGAGGAGAAGCCCGGCCACACGCTGCCCTGGTTGGCGTAGCGCGGGTTGAACAGGTCCTGCTGCAGCGTGCGGCGGCCGGCCGCGGTGTTGTAGGCGGCCGAGCCGGTATAGACGTCGTTCAGCAGGCGATAGTAGTCGAGGCCGACCAGCACGGTGTGCTGCGCCGGGCCGGTGCGCAGGGTCAGCTGCGCCTGGTTGTCGACGGTGAAGGCGTCGAGATTGGCGTCGGTGCCGAAGATCGAGCGCTGGGTGCGGCGCAGGTCGGCCGAGGTCAGCGAGTGATAGACGCTGCGGTACTCGCCCTGGGTGTGCAGGTAGCGGACGTTCTGGCGGAAGGTCAGCGCGCTGTTGACGCGGTGCTCGGCCAGCCAACCCATCATGTAGTTGGTGCGGTTGGAGCGCTCGAGATTCGGGTCGCCGTCATAGAAGCGCGTGCCGATGCGGCCGTTCGGGTTCGGCAGCGCCGAGCCCCAGGACGGCACGCTGCCATAGGAGGCCGATTCCGGGTCGCGCTGGTAGTGGCCGAAGACGGTGACGCTGGTGTCCGTGTCCGGCCGCCAGGTCAGCGCGCCGGAGAAGAAGTAGCGGCGGGTGCGGGTCTCGTCGAGCTCGCCGTCGCCCTCCGAATAGGAGCCGAGCACACGGCCGAGGAACTTGCCTTCGCTGTCCAGCCGGCCGCTGAGGTCGCCGGCGACGCGGCGGCTGTCGCGGTTGCCGCCCTCGACCAGGATCTCGCGGATGCGCTCGTCGGTCGGGCGCTTGGTGACCACGTTGACCATGCCGCCCGGCGGCGTGGTGCCGTAGAGGACGGAGGCCGGGCCGCGCAGCACCTCGACCCGCTCCATGCGGTAGGGGTCGATGCTGGGATTGGCGTCGCGGCCGCCGGCGATGCGCATGCCGTCCAGGAAGGTCGCCGGCGAATAGCCGCGGATCGACATCTGGTCGAGGCGGACGGCGGTGTTGCCGCGCGGCTCCACCGTGGTGCCGGCGGTGTAGCGCAGCGCCTGGGTCAGGCTGCGCGCGTTGCGGGCCTGGATCTCGTCGGCGGTGACGACGGAGATCGACTGCGGCGTCTCGATGATCGGCGTGTCGGTCTTGCTGGCGGTGGCGCTGACGCCGGCAACGAAGCCCTGCACCGGGCTGTGGCCGCGCTCGACGCCGCCCTGGACGCTGACCTCCGGCAGGGCGACGGCGCTGCCCGGGGCCGGGGCCGGGGCCGCGACGCTGCTGTCCTGGGCGAGGGCGCCGCCGAGCGGGGCAGCCACCGCCGCCGCGACCAGGGGCGCCATCAGGGCGCGCTGGCCGCGCCGGATAACCTTGGGTGCTCGCCGAGCCATAGTTCCAGTCCTTGCCAGCCAGTTGAGAATGCGACGCGTCTGCGAGGCGCCCGCATAGTCGTCCCGGTAACCTTGGGCAAGGGCTGCGGTAACAATTCGTCGAATTTTCACCGTCCGGGAAGGGCGAGGCCAAGGCCACGCCGAAGCCCATGTTGGCGGCTACGGCGGAGATCCCGCGGGAATACTCCGATCCCGCCATTTCGTGCGGGCTGTGTCAGGATCAGCGATGGGCGCGAATCGGCACCAGGCCGGCCGCGCCGGACCACGGTCAGGCCGGCTGCCCGGCCGCCTTGCCTGATGGTGCGGACCGGCATGGGCTTGGCCACTGATGGTGTTACGGCCCGTTCAGACAGGCGGCAGGGTTGTTGCGAACGATTCGCAATGAACCGCGACGGCCCGGCGGCGTCGCAACCGGGCCGTCGCGGCGGGTCAGGTGTCGAGGCGGATATTCGCCTCGCGGACGACCTGGCGCCATTTGGCGATCTCGGCGCGGATGAAGGCGCCGAACCCGGCCGGGGTGCCAGGATCGGGGAAGCCGCCCAGCTCCACCATCCGCGCGGCGACGGACGGGTCGCGCAGGATGGCGACGGCATCGGCGTTGATCTTCGCGATGATCTCTTCCGGCGTGCCGGCCGGGGCGACCAGGCCGGACCAGCCCAGCGCCTCGTAGCCGGGCAGGCCGCTCTCGGCGACGGTCGGGAGGGCGGCCAGCTGCGGCGGGCGCGCCTTGCTGGTCACGGCCAGGGCCCGGGCGCGGCCGGACTGCACCTGCGGCAGGGCGCTGGCCAGGCTGTCCATCATCAGCGGCACATTGCCGGCGATCAGGTCGGCCATGGCCGGGCCGCTGCCGCGATAGGGCACATGGGTCAGCTTCAGCCCGGCGCGATGCGCCAGCATTTCCATCGCCATGTGCTGCGCCGTGCCGGGACCCGCGGAGGCGTAGTTCTGCGCCCCCGGATTTTCCTTCGCCCGCGCCACGAAGGACAAAAAATCGGCGGGGCCGCTGCCGGGATGGGCGACCAGCACCAGCGGCAGGGTGAAGATGTTGGTGATCGCCGAAAAGTCGCGCTCGGCGTCGTAGGGCAGCTGCGCCATCACCGAGGGGTTCACACCCAGCGTGCCCGAGGTGCCGACCACCAGCGTGTAGCCGTCCGGCGCCGAGCGCGCCCCGGCCTCCATCCCCAGCGCGCCGGCGCCGCCCGAGCGGTTCTCGACGACGACGCGCTGCGGCCAGCGTTTCGACAATTCGTCGGCCACCAGGCGGCCGAAGATGTCGGCGGCCTGGCCTGGCGGGAAGGGCACGATCAGCCGCACCGGCCGGCTGGGCCAGGGCGCCTGTCCCAGCGCGGGGGTGGCGAGGGTGGCGGCGGCAGCGGCCAGCAGCGGCCTGCGAGCAAGCTTGGGCATGTCGAAAGGATCCTCCCGGGGGCCCTTCTGCCGGGGTCGGCGGGGCCGTTCCTGCTTGACGGGCGCATCCTGCCTTTGCCAACAATGCATACGCAAACGAATTCATAAATGAGGGGGGGAGTCGATGGCCCAGCCGGCCGAGCGGGCCGAGCCCCGCGCGCGCAGCGCCGCCGAGACCGCGCATGCGGCGCTGAAGGCACTAATCCTGGACAATGCCCTGCCCCCCGGCAGCCAGCGGCTGGAGAGCGAGCTGGCGCTGCAGCTGGGCCTGTCGCGCACCCCGGTGCGGGAGGCGATGGTGCGGCTGCAGCAGGAGGGGCTGGTCGCCATCACGCCGCGCCACGGCATGCGTGTGCTGCCGATCGCCGCCGGGGACATGCGCGAGATCTATGCCGTGCTGACCGCGCTGGAGCCGATGGCCGCCGAGCTGCTGGCCCGCCGCGCCGATCCTGGCGCCGGGCTGGAACGGCTGTCGGCCGCCTGCGACGCGATGGAGGCGGCGCTGGCCGCCGAGGATCGCAGCGGCTGGGCCGCGGCCGACGAGGCCTTCCACCTGGGCCTGGCCGAGCTCTGCGGCAACCGCCGCCTGGCAGGCATGGTGATGCAGGTCTGGGAGCAGTCGCATCGCGCGCGCCTCTTCACCCTGCAGCAACGGCCGCTGCCGGCGCGCAGCACCGCCGAGCATCGCCGCGTGCTGGAAGCCATCGCCGCCGGCGAGGCCGATCGCGCGCGCAACCTGTACCACCGGCACCGCGCCCGCAGCGGCGCCGAGCTGGTTTCCCTGATCGAGAGGAGTGGTCTGGCATGGCTCTGAGCAACGCGCTGCAGATCGCGCTGATGCCGGGCGACGGCATCGGCGTGGAGGTGACCGAGGCCTGCGTCGCGGTGCTGCGCCCGCTGGCCCGCCGCCACGGGCTGGGCCTCGACTTCGAAGACCTCCGCGCCGGCGCCATGGCCTATCGCGACACCGGCACGGCGATGGACGAGGCGACCTTCGAGCGGGCGAAAGCGGCGGATGCCATCCTGCTCGGCGCCATGGGCTGGCCGGGCATCCGCTATCCGGACGGCACCGAGATCGCGCCGCAGCTGGACCTGCGCTTCCGATTGGGGCTGTTCGCCGGGGTCCGCCCGATCCGCGCCCTGCCCGGCCTGCCGACGGTGCTGGCCGATCCGCGGGCTGCAGGCATTGATCTGGTCATTTTGCGCGAGAGCACCGAAGGCCTCTTCGCCGCCCGCGGCCGGGGCGAGATCATCGAGGATCGCGAGGCGCGCGACACCATGGTGATCACCCGCGCCACGACGGAGCGGCTGTCGCATTTCGCCTTCGATCTCGCCCGCCGGCGCGCGGAGAAGCGCGGGCGGCCGGGCAAGGTGACGCTGGTCGACAAGGCCAATGTCTTCACCGGCTTCGCCTTCATGCGGAAGGTCTTCTACGAGGTCGCGGCCAAGCACGGCGATGTCGCGGCCGGCGACCACTATATCGACGCCATGGCGCTGGACCTGCTGCGCCGCCCCTGGGATTTCGACGTGCTGCCGACCGAGAACATGTTCGGCGACATCCTGTCGGATCTCGGCGCCGGGCTGATCGGCGGCATGGGCTTCGCGCCCTCGGCCGATATCGGCGAGGGCCATGCGGTCTTCCAGCCAAGCCACGGCACGGCGCCGGACATCGCCGGCAAGGGCGTCGCCAACCCGACGGCCATGCTGCTCTCGGCGGCACTGATGCTGGACTGGCTGGCCAGCCGCGGCGCCGGCCCGGCCTGGGCCGAGGCCGCCGCCGAGCTCGAGGCCGCAGTCGACGCCGTCTTCGCCGGCGGCCTGCGCACGCCCGATATCGGCGGCAAGGCGGGCACGGCCGAGGTGGCGCGGGCGGTGGTGGAACGGCTGCAGGAAGGGGCGCTCACAGCCTGAGCCAGGCCATGCACTGCGGCTCAAAAACTGCGCGCGATGTCGGCTGATCTGTCAGGCACATTGCCCCCGCAGAATATTTTCGGCAAAACTCGCGGCTTCGTGTGCGGGACAGGACTGGTCTGATGAGTGAGGAAAAAGCGAAGCCTGAGGTGGCGCCTGCCGCGCCGCCCAAGCCTCCCTACGTGCCGCCGGCCGGGACGCCGGTCACCGCCGGTCCCGCTGGGTTTCGCTTCGATTTCAACCAGGGCGCCCGCCTGCTGCTGCCGCCCGGCGCGCCGCGGACGGTGCGTCTCTGGGACAGGGACACCAACAGCCTGCTGTTCCGCACCACCGGGGAAGGGCTGGTGATCAACTCCTCGAAGCGCTTCTTCGTGCGCTTCCGGGTCGAGCTCTGGGACGGGCCGGATGATTCGGGTCCGCCCAGCTTCACCCATGACTACGACGCCCGTGACCGCAAGGTGCTGATCCAGTTCCCGGTCGGCACGCTGGGCGACAGCCTGGCCTGGTTCCCCTATGCCGCCCGCTTCGCCGAGCAGCATGGCTGCCGCCTGACCTGCAGCCTGTCCGGCCTGATCATCCCGCTGCTGCGCGACGCCTATCCGCACATCACCTTCATCACGCCGGAGGAGCTGGCCGAGGGCAACCTCCGCGACAGCTTCTACGCCAGCTACTGCCTGGGCCTGTTCTTCGAGGATCCGAAGAACGCGCTGCAGCCGACCGACTTCCGCCTGGTCGGGCTGCACCGCACCGCCGGCTATATCCTGGGCGTCGATCCGTCCGAGATGGCGCCGGCGATCAGCTTCGACGACCCCGGGCCGCCGATCGACGCGCCCTATGTCTGCATCGCCGTGCAGTCCTCGACCCAGTGCAAGTACTGGAACAATCCCGATGGCTGGCGCCGCGTCGTCGCTGCGGTGAAGGCCGCCGGCTTCCGCGTGGTCTGCATCGACCAGAAGCCGGTGCATGGCCAGGGCATCATGTGGAACCACATGCCGCATGGCGTCGAGGACGAGACCGGCAACCGCCCGCTGACCGAGCGCGCCCGCTGGCTGCGCCATGCCGCCTTCTTCATCGGCACCAGCTCGGGCCTGGCCTGGCTGGCCTGGGCGGCGGGCACGCCGGTGGTGATGATCAGCGGCTTCACCCACCCGACCAACGAATTCACCACCCCCTACCGGGTGATCAACTGGCACGCCTGCAACAGCTGCTGGAACGACCCCAAGCACCGCTTCGACCACAAGGACTTCCTGTGGTGCCCGCGCCATGCCGGGACGCCGCGGCAGTTCGAATGCTCCCGGCTGATCACCGCCGAGCAGGTGCTGTCCACCATCGCCCGCGTCCCGGCCTGGCAGGCGATGCAGCGCCGGACGTCCGCGGCGACGCCCACGCCGCCGCCAGCCTCGGCGCAAGCGGTCCTGGCGGCCGCGCAGTAAGGGCAAGCAACCATGTCCGGCGCGCAGACGCTCAGCGGCAGCATGTCCGCGGTCAACATCTCCGTGGGCTCCGCCTATGAGGTGCAGGAGTTGATCCTGGTCAGCGGCGGCGCGGCCTATGGCACCTATGTCCATGGCGGCGGCACCCAGACGATCGAGGCCGGCGGCAGCGCCTCGGGCGCGACCGTCTCTGCCGGCGGGCTGCAGCTGGTCGCGGAGGGCGGCAGCGCCTCGGCCACCGAGATCCTGAGCGGCGGCATCGAGCAGGTGCAGGGCGGCGCAAGCCTCGGCGCCATGGTGCGCGGGGGCGGCCTGCAGCAGGTGCTGGAGGGCCATGCCAGCGGCACCACGGTCTTCGGCAGCCAGACCGTCACCGGCGACGGGACGACCAACGGCAGCGCCACGGACACCACGGTCAGCGCCGGCGGCCTGCAGCTGGTCGAGCGTTTCGGCGAGACCGCCGGCACCGGGATCGCCTCCGGCGGCACGCAGCTGGTGCGGGAGGACGGCTATGCCAGCGGCACGATCGTCGCCGATGGCGGCCTGCAGCGGATTGAGGATTATGGCGGCGCCGAGGGGACGACCATCGGGTCCGGCGGCATCCAGAAGGTCGGCGACCTCGGCTTCGTCGCCTATGCCACGGTGGAATCGGGCGGCTTGCAGGACGTGGCCAGCGGCGGCACGGCCATCCTGACCACGCTGACCGGCGGGCGCCAGGAGGTGCTGGCCGGGGGCAGCGCCGCCGGCACCGAGCTCGGCGCCGGCACGCAATATGTCGCCGGCTTCACGGTGGCCACCTTCATTGATGCCGGCGCCACGCAATACGTGCTGGACGGCGGCACCGCCTATCAGAACATCGTGGAAGGCGTGTCCTACATCTCCGCCGGCGGCCTGGCGGGGCAGAATGCGATCGGCCATGGCGGGTTGCAGGTCATCCTGTCCGGCGGCATCGGCTCGGACACCAAGATCTATTCCGGCGGCACCCAGGTGATCCAGGCGGGCGGCATCGCGCAGGGCTGGATCGATATGATCGGCACCGGCGCGACGCTGCAGCTCGGTGCGGCGGATGCGCTGGCGGACGGGCTGGTGATCAGCGGCTTCTCCTATGGCGACCGCATCGACCTCCAGGGGCTGAGCTACGATTCGAGCTGGAGCTGGAGCCTGCTCAGCGGCAGCACGCTGCAGGTCACCGACGGCGCCACCACCTACAACATGACCCTCGACGGCAGCTACACCGAGGACCAGCTCGACTTCAGCCGCGACAGCGGCGACGGCTCGATCATGATGACCGCGACCTGCTACGCCTCCGGCACGCGGATCATGACGATCAGCGGCGCGATCCCGGTCGAGGCGCTGCGCCCGGGCGACCACGTCACCACGATCGGCGCCTGCGGCAGCGCCTGGCAACCCATGCGTTGGCTGGGCGTGCAGACCGTGATGAAGCGCTTTGCCGACCCGCTGCAGGCCTATCCGGTGCGGATCCGCGCCGGGGCGCTGGCCGAGGGGCTGCCTTCGCGCGACCTGCTGCTGTCGCCCGACCATGCCATCCGGCTGGACGGGCTGCTGGTGCAGGCCGGCGCCCTGGTCAATGGCCGCTCCATCGTCCGGCTCGCCGCCGCCGAGCTGCCGGAGCGGTTCTCCTACTACCATATCGAGCTGCCGGAGCATGCGCTGGTGCTGGCCGAAGGGGTCGAGGGCGAAAGCTTCGTCGACAACGTCACCCGCCGCCGCTTCGACAATTTTTCTGAATTCGCCGCGCTGCATGGCGAGGCGGCGCTGCCGATCCCCGAGCTGCCGCTGCCACGGGTCAAATCGGCCCGCCAGCTGCCGGCCGCGCTGCGCGTCCGGCTGGCGGCCCGCGCCGCGGCGCTGGCAGGCGGCGCGGCGGCGGCCGCCTGAGCCTTCCCTTCAGGGCGCCAGCGCCGCCGGCCGGGAAGCGGCGCGCGGTGCCGGGCCGGCCAGCAGCGCCGTCACCGCCTCGGCCGGCATCGGCCGGCCGAACAGCCAGCCCTGGCCGATGGCGCAGCCCAGATCGTCGAGCAGCGCCGCCTCGGCCTCGCGCTCGACGCCTTCGGCGACGGTCGCCATGCCCAGGCTGGCGGCCATGGCGATGACGGCGCCGACGATGCTGCGGCATTCCGGCTGCTCGCTCATCCGGCCGACGAAGCTGGCATCGATCTTGATCTTGTCGAAGGGCAGCGCGCGCAGATGGCTCAGGCTGGAATAGCCGGTGCCGAAATCGTCCAGCGCCAGCCGCATGCCGCGCTGCTTCAGCCGCAGCAGAGCGGCGCGGGCGCGGTCCAGGTCGCCGATCAGCGCGCTCTCGGTCAGCTCCAGCTCCAGCCGCGCCGGGTCGAACCCGGTCTCCGCCAGGATGTCCTCCAGTCGCGGCGTCAGGCCTTCATCCGACAGCTGCAGCGCCGAGAGATTGACCGCGATGGTCAGCGGCATCGGCCAGTCGCGCGCCGCCAGGCAGGCGCGGCGCAGCAGCGCCTCGGTCAGCGGCCCGATCAGCCCCGCCTCCTCGGCCAGTGGGATGAAGGCGGCGGGCGAGACCATGCCGCGCTGCGGATGCGGCCAGCGCGCCAGCACCTCGAAGCCGATCAGCCGCCGCGCCGGCAGCGCCACCAGCGGCTGGAAATAGGGCTCGATGGCACCCTGCTCGATCGCCTCGGGCAACTCGGCCAGCAGCGCGGCGGCGGCCTGGGCGGCGGCCTCCATGTCGGGGGCGAAGCGGCGCTGGCTGCCGCGCGCCTCGGCCTTGGCGCGCTGCAGGGCGAGCTCGGCGCGGTGCTGCAGCAGCCCGGCCTCGGCGCCGTCGGCAGGGTGCAGCGCGATGCCGATGCTGGCGCTCAGCCGCAGCCGCTGCCCCTCCAGCCGGAAGGGCCGGCGCAGCAGCCCGCCCAGCCGCCGCGCCGCGGCCTCGGCCGCCACCCCGCTGTCGCAGGGCATCATCAGCAGGAACTCGTCGCCGCCGATGCGGGCGGCCAGCCCCGCCTCCGGCAGGGCGCCGCGCAGCCGGGCGGCGACCTGGCGCAGCAGGCGGTCGCCCAGCACCGCCCCATGCAGCTCGTTGACCAGGCGGAAGCGGTCCAGGTCGATGCGGAACAGCGCCAGCGGCGTGCCGCCGGCCAGCCGCGCCACCAGCGCCTCGGTGAGCTGGCGGCGGTTGGGCAGGCCGGTCAGCGGGTCCTCGGCGGCGGCGCGCTGCAGCTCGGCCTCGGCGCGATGGCGGCAGGCGCGCTCGCGCCGGTGCTCCCGGTCGCGGCGCAGCGCATAGGCGGCCAGGCCGAAGGGCAGGATGAAGGCCAGGGTCAGCAGCTCGTCCAGCTGCCAGTCCTCATGCGCCTCGACGAAGCGCTGGATGGTCTCATAGGAATCGCAAAGGCTGGCCAGGGCGAACAGGCCCAGGCACGCCGCGAGGATCAGCAGCAGGTCGCGCCGCGCCCGGCCCGGGCGGGGCGCCAGGCGGAAGGCCCGGCGGCGGCGGGGACGGCCGCTCGGGGCGGCGGCGGAACAGGCCTGGGGGCGCATCTCGTCTCATTTTTCGGCAATCTTCTTGCCGTCTAGCGGAGATTGCTCAACGATCGATGAAGGCCGGCGCGACGCGGCGGTGTTGCCGCCCCTTGAAGCGCCGTGGCGGCCGCCGAATCTGCGCTAGCATTGGCCATCACAGGCACCCTGCCGGAAGGATCCCCAGCTTGAGCGCCAGCATCACCGCCAGGACCCGCGCCGGATGAGCGCCGAGGCGCCGCCGGCGCCAGGGCTCGGGGTTTCCAGCCTCAGCCGGGCGCGCGAGGACCGGCTCTGGGCCGTGGTCGCCGCCATCGGCCGCCGCACCCGCATCGCCGAGATCTATCCGAGCCGCGCCGCCGCCGATGCCGATCGCAGCTGGCGCGAGCAGCAGATCCGCGCCTATGCCGGCTTCCTGCGCAGTTCCAGCATGCCGATGCCGAGCTACAGCGTGACGCCGATCCGCCGCGCCGACCTGCCGCGCGGCTGGCGCCCGCTGCCGGCCCTGGGCTTTCTGCGCGGGCAGTTCGGCTGAGGGGTTCTTTGCGTTTGACGCAGCGCAGCATGGCCCGGTAGAAGCGCGCCTCCCCTCACGCCTGCCAGCCCGAACCGGCGCAGCCCTGATCCGCGCCGGAGGCGCCGCACGACCATGTCCCCGACCTTCCAAGAGCTGGGTCTCGCGGCCTCCCTGCTGCGCGCGCTGGACGAGGCCGGCTATGTCCGCCCGACGCCGATCCAGGCGCAGTCGATCCCGCTGCTGCTCGCGGGCCGTGATCTGCTGGGCATGGCGCAGACCGGCACCGGCAAGACCGCCGCCTTCGCCCTGCCGCTGCTGCACCGCTTGGCCGCCGATCCCAGGCCCGCGCCGAAGGGCGGCGCCCGCGTGCTGGTGCTGGCGCCGACGCGCGAGCTGGTCTCGCAGATCGCCGACGGTTTTTCTCAGTTTGGCCGGCACCAGGGGCCGACGGTCACCACGATCTTCGGCGGGGTCAGCCAGTTCCACCAGGTCAATGCGCTGAAGGAAGGCGTCGACATCATCGTCGCCGCGCCGGGCCGGCTGCTCGACCTGATCGGCCAGGGGCTGTGCGACCTGTCGCAGCTCGAGGCGCTGGTGCTGGACGAGGCCGACCAGATGCTCGACATGGGCTTCGCCAAGCCGATCGAGCGGATCGTCGCGACGCTGCCGAAGGACCGGCACACGCTGCTCTTCTCCGCGACCATGCCGAAGTCGATTGCGGCGCTCGCCGAGAGCCTGCTGCGCGAGCCTGCCAAGGTCGAGATCGCGCCGCCCTCCACCACCGTCGATCGCATCGAGCAGTCGGTGATGTTCCTCGACGCCGCCGACAAGCGGGCCGCGCTGCTCTCCCTGCTGGCGACGCCGGGCATCGGCCAGGCCGTCGTCTTCACGCTGACGAAAAACATCGCCAACGAGGTCTGCGGCTTCATCACCGAGGCCGGCATCACCGCCGAGGCGCTGCACGGCAACAAGTCGCAGGGCCAGCGCGAGCGGGCGCTCGAGGCCTTCCGCGCCGGCACGGTGCAGGTGCTGGTGGCGACCGACATCGCCGCCCGCGGCATCGACGTCGACACCGTGACCCATGTCTTCAACCACGACCTGCCGGCCGTGGCGGAGAGCTATGTCCACCGCATCGGCCGCACCGGCCGGGCCGGGCGCAGCGGCGTGGCCGTGACGCTCTGCGACGCCGAGCAGCGCGCCTGGCTGCGCGACGTCGAGCGCGAGATCGGCCGTGCCCTGGATGTACAGGCCGACCACGCCTGGCATTCCGAGGCGGCGCGGCTGTCGACCCTGCGCCCGCCGGTGCTGGGCGGCGGCCCGGTCAAGGAGATCAAGCCGCAGGAGAAGCGCGAGCGGAAGGTCTGGACCGAGGAAGAGAAGCTCGCCGCCCGCGAGGCCGCCCTCGCCAGGAAGGCCGCCTGAACCAACCCGCCTTCGGAAAGACGAAGGCAGGCTGGTTCAGGACGTTGTTTGATCGCGTGATTCAGGCTTCTCGGTGATCCCGCCTCAAGCCATCACGCCCTAACGGCCCTTGAAGGCCGGCTCCCGCTTGCCCAGGAAGGCGTCGCGGCCTTCCTGGAAATCTTCCGTGGTGTAGAGCAGGCCCTGGAAATCCGCTTCTGCCTGCAGCGACTCCGCCAGTGTCCCGGTCGAGCGGTTCAGCAGCGTCTTGGCCAGGGCATTGGACAGCGGCGCCCTTGCTGCGATCTGCCGGGCGAGCGCCCGCGCCTCTTCCAGCGCTTTCCCGGGCTCGGCCAGATGGTCGACCAGGCCGAGGCCGGCTGCCTCCTCCGCCCCCATCGGCGCGCCGACCAGCATGACGCGCTTGGCCCGCCCCAGCCCCATCCGCCGCTGCAGCGTCCAGGCCAGGCCCAGATCCGGCACCAGCCCGACGCGGTTGAAGGAGCAGGTGAAGACCGCCGCGCGCGAGGCGACGACGATGTCGCAGGCCGCCGCGACCGAGATGCCGGCGCCGGCGGCATGACCTTCCACCGCGGCGATCACCGGCTTCTCGCCCTCGGCCAGCAGGCGGATCATGCGATGGCCCCAATGCAGCCGCGCCCGCCCGCCCATGCCGGTGATGCCCTGCATGCCGGAGATGTCGCCGCCGGCGCAGAAATGCCCGCCCTCGCCGGTCAGCACGATGGCGCGGACCTCTGTCTTGCCCAGCGCCGCCTCCAGATGCGCCATCATCGCCTCGCGCAGCGCCGGGGCCAGGGCGTTGCGGCGACGCGGATAGGACATGGTCAGCTCCAGCACGCCCGCCTCCAGGCGGGCATGGGTGGTGGCTTCCGCGGCTTCGGCGATCTTCTGGTCCATGTGTCTCTCCCTTGTCCCGGGGAGGCTAGACCGCCCGGCGCCCCGCGTCACACCCCACGGCTGAGGCCCCCATCGACCGCGATGGCCTGGCCGGTGACATAGGCCGCCACGGGGCTGACCAGGAAGGACACCATGGCGGCGACCTCGGCCGGGGTGCCGAGCCGGCCCATCGGGATGTCGGACGCGACGCGGGCCAGCACCTCGGCTTCGGAAATCCCCTCGTCGGCCGCCATCTGCTTCGCCCGCGACTGCCAGAGCGGCGTCAGCGCCCGACCGGGAGAGACGCTGTTCACCGCGATGCCCTCCGCCGCCAGTTCCAGCGACAGCGTCTTGGCCAGGGCCAGCACGCCGGCCTTGTGCACGTTGGAGACCACCTGATGCGCCGTCGGCTGCCGCGCCGAGACGGCGCCCAGCAGCACCACCCGCGCATCGCCGGCCGCCCGCAGCATCGGCAGCAGCGCGCGCACCGCCCGCACCGTGCCGAGGATGTTGAATTCGTAGTTCTCCAGCCAGGCCTCGTCGGAGAGGTCGCCGAAGGCGCTGCGCCGGCTGCCGCCCGCGGCACAGACCAGGGCATGCAGCGGCAGCCCGCCCAGCTTGTCCACCAGCGCCGCCAGCGAGGCCGGATCGGCCTGGTCGCAGACGATGGTCTCCGGCGCCGTGCCGGCCTCCTCCATCAGCGTCGCCGCGGCGCTGGCCAAGCGGGCAGGGTCGCGCCCGGCGATGGCGACCCGCGCCCCCTCCCGCAGCAATTGCCCGGCCGTCGCCAGGCCGATGCCGGAGGAGCCGCCGATCACCAGGGCGAACCGCCCCTGCATGCCCAAGTCCATTCGATCACTCCACCTTGGCGCCGGTGGCCCGCACGATCGGCGCCCATTTTTCCGTCTCAATCCTGATGAAGCTGGCCAACTCCGCCGGGGTACTCAGCAGAGGCTCGACCCCCTGGCCCTCCAGGGCGGCGGAGACGTCCGGGTCGGCCAGGGCCTCGCGCATCACCCCGTTCATCCGGGTGACGATGGCCGGCGGCAGGCCCTTGGGCCCGACCAGCGCGTACCAGTTCTGCACCTCGTAGCCCGGCAGGCTTTCGGCCACCGTCGGCACGTCGGGGCGGGCCTTGATGCGCTGCGCCGTCGGCACCGCCAGCAGCCGGAGCCGCCCGGCCTGCACCTGCGGCAGGGCGGTGGGCGCGGTGGAGAAGGCATAGTCCACCTTGCCGCTCATCAGGTCGGTCATCATCGGCCCGCCGCCGCGATAGGGCACATGGACCGTCTTCACGCCCGCCATCTGGTCGAGCAGCGCGCCGGCCAGATGCCCTGCCCCCCCGATGCCCGAGGAGCCATAGGTGATGGTCTCCGGCGCCGCTTTGGCCGCGGCGATGAGATCGGCCAGGCTCTTCCACGGCCGGTCCACCGGCACCACCAGAACGTTCAGCACGTTGCCCGACATGGCGATCGGCGTCAGATCGGCCTGCGGGTCGAAGGGCATGCTGGCATAGAGGCTGGGATTGATCGCCAGCGCGCCGATGGTGCCCATCAGGAAGGTGGCGCCGTCGGGGGGCGAGCGCACCACGATTTCGGTGGCGAGATTGCCGCCGGCGCCGGGCCGGTTCTCGATCAGCACCGGCTGGCCGAGCAGCGCGGTCAGCCGCGGCTGCATCACCCGGGTGCTGATGTCGGTGGCGCCGCCGGCGGCGAAGCCGACGACGATGCGGATCGGCTTGCTGGGCCAGGCTTCCTGGGCGCTGAGCAGCCCGGGCCTGGCCAGAGGCAGCGCGAGCCCCCCCAGCCCGGCGCCCAGCAGGGTGCGGCGGTCGATCATCGGACTTCCTCCTCCGGCGGCCGCGGCCGGGCCCGTCTGTCGCGGGTCCTCTGGCCGGGCCGGGTCGCTTGAACCGGAAGCTTGGCTGAGCCTGTGATTCACGCCTTTCGGCGAAGGCGCCTCAGGCGATCACAGGCTAGCTCCCGGTGAATTGCGGGGCGCGCTTCTCCATGAAGGCGCGGCGCCCCTCGATATAGTCCTGGCTGGCGAAGCAGCCGCGCACCAGGCGATCGCAGAGCGCCTCGTCCGGATCGGGCTTCAGCGCCTCTGCGACGATCGCCTTGACCGAGGCGACGGTCAGCGGCGCGTTGCCGGCGATGGTGGCGGCGTAATCCTCGACCAGCGCGTCCAGCGCGTCGTCGGGCACCACGCGGTTGACCAGCCCCATGATGCGCGCATCCTCGGCCGAGAACTTCTTCGCGCTGAAAAAGAGCTCCTTGGCGAAGGAGGGGCCAACCAGATGCACCAGGCGACGGATGCCCGGCAGGGGGTAGCCGAGGCCGAGCTTCGCGGCCGGGATGCCGAAGGTGCTTTTCTCGGTGGCCATCCGCATGTCGCAGCAGACCGCCAGCGCCGAGCCGCCGCCGATGCAATGGCCGCGAATGGCGGCGATGGTGGGCTTGGGGAAATCGGCCAGCGCTTCATAGACCTTGGCGGTCTGCGCCTGATAGGCCGCGACCGCCTCGGCCGAGCCGCGCTCGCTCTCGAACTTCGAGATATCGGCGCCGGAGACGAAAGCCTTGCCACCCGCGCCGGTCACGACCAGCACGCGCACCTCGGGGTCGGCGGCGAAATCGGTCAGGATCTGCTCGGCCGCCAGCCACATCTCCATCGAGACCGCGTTGTGGCGCTCCGGGTTGTTGAAGATCATCCAGCCCACGCCCCCCGCCTTGCGGGAAAGCATCTTGTCGGTGCCGAGCGCCGGATGGGCGGGCGGAAGCATGTCGGGCATGGCGGGCGTCTCTTTCGCGATCCGAACGGCAGGCTGCGTCGCGCCGCCGCCCCTGTCAACAGCCTGTTGACAGGCCGCCGCCCGGCGTGATGCCTTGCCGGCCATGGACATTTCCGCCGCCCCCCTCCCCGACGGCCTTCCCCTGGCCGAGCGCGCCCGCGCCGGGCTGGAGGCGCTGATCCTGGCGGGCGAGCTGGCCCCCGGCAGCCGGCTGAACGAGGTGGCGCTGGCCGCCCGCCTGGGCCTGTCGCGCGGGCCCCTGCGCGAGGCGCTGCGCGGGCTGGAGCGCGACGGGCTCGTCGCCGCCGGCCCCGCTGGCCAGGGCATGAGCGTGCGCCGCCTCGAGCCCGAGGAAATGGCCGAGCTCTACGACATGCGCGCCCTGCTGCAGGGCTTTATCCTGGCCCGCCTGGCGGAGCGGCACGCGGCCGGGCGTCTGTCGGACGAGACGATGCAGACGCTGCGCGGCGACGTCGCGCGGATGCAGGAGGATGCCGAGGCCGGGCGCGCCGCCAGCTATTACGCCCGCAACCTGGCCTTCCACGATGCGCTGCATGCGGCGGCCGGGCATCGGCGGGCGGCGGCGCTCTATGGCTCGCTGCTGAAGGAAAGCCACCTGGCGCGGCAGCGGGCGCTGTCGCAGACGGCCTCGATGCGCGAGAGCAATGCCGAGCACGCCGCCATGCTCGAGGCAGTGGCCTTCGGTGACGCCGGCCGCGCACGGCGGCTGGGCGAGGCGCATGTCTCGGAAGGCGGCAAGCGGCGGTGGCTGGAGTCGCTGGCGGGCGGGTGACCGCCCCGGCGACCAGCACGCTTGCGAACGGCCCGGGTTCGTGCGCGTCGCAGTGATTGATGTCTACGACAGCAACAAGTCCGTCGAGACCCGGGACCGGTTCAGCTTGTGCTGCGACGCACAAGTCATCACGAAACAGAGAGAACATCGGAGCGCATTGCGATTGCTGCAACTGCGCTGGTGCAGCACAGCGTCGTAATTCGTGACGATACCGTCACGTCATCTCGCGAACTTCCCTGGCTATATCAGCAAAGACGAATTCTTCCGCCTCATGGAAGCGTGAGCGCATCGCTTCTTGCTGCAGAGCACAATGATCACGCCGTGAAAATGAGGGTCAGACGGCCGACAAAACAGGGCCTGGCCGGTCATTGCGCCTCACTCCGGACCCGGCTTAACGTTTTCGACATGATCGCCTCCGTCCTCATGGATCGCCTCTGGGAGCTCGCCCTCGACGAGGACGTCGACTCCATCCGCTCCGAAACCGAGCAGTACCTGCTCGCCAAGCCTGATGCGATCAAGATGAGGGCGCACGAGGTCGAGGTGGCCTGGCTCGAGAAGATCGAGACGCCCGAGGTCAGCGGCTATGCCTCAAGCGAGCCGGAGCGCGTCGCCTTCGAGGAAGCCCGCAGCGTCGCCGCGCAGTATCTGTAGCGGGCATCAGCAAGAAACGCCGAGGGCGGCGCCGCGCGCCGCCCTCGCTGACGTCCTGATCAGGCCTTCCTGACGTTCCAGAAGACCGGGAAGCCGCGCACCACGTCCTGCAGCTTCGTCGACTGCGCCGCTGCCTGCATGAACTGGCCGGTCGGGATATAGGGCAGGTCCTGCATCGCCTGCAGCTGCAGCTTGCGGGCCACCGCCTGCTGCGCCGGCACGCCATCGGCGGCGAACCATTCGGCGACCAGCGTCTCCAGCTCCGGCAGGTTGGGCCAGCCATACATAGCCTTGTCGCCATTGCCGCGCAGCGCCAGCTGCAGCGCCGGATTGACCATGTCGACACCGGTCAGCGCCGTCATCAGGCAGCTCCAGCCGCCCTTCTCCACCGGCTCGCGGCTGAGGCGCCGCGCCGTCAGCGTGCCCCAGTCGGACATCTGCAGGTCGACATTCATCCCCGCCTTGCGCAGCATGTCGGCGGCGACCTCGGCCAGCGTGCCGATGAAGGCCGGATCCGAGGCGCCGAGCAGCACGACCTTCTCGCCCTTGTAGCCGGCGGCGGCGAGCTCGCGCCTGACCTTCTCGTAGTCGCGCGGGCCCTTGAAGACCTCCATCCCCGCATCGCTGGCCATCGGGCTGCCGGGCGTGAAGAAGCCGATCGGCGCGTGCCACATGCTGCTGTCGGCGCCGGCCACGGCCTGGACGAAATCGGCCTGGTTCACCGCGCCCAGCAGCGCGCGGCGGATCGCCGGATTGTTGAAGGGCGGCTGCAGGTGGTTCATGCGCATCAGCGTGATCATGCCGCTCTGCTCCTGCACCGCCACCTTCAGGGTGCGGGCGCGGGCGAGAAGCGGGATCACGTCGTTGGCGGCGAATTCCAGCCAGTCCTGCTCGCCGCTGCGCATCGCCGCGGCCGCCGTCGCGCCATCGGGAATGGTGGTCCACTCGACGCGGTCGACATGCACGACCTTCGGGCCGGCGGTGCCGTCGGCGACGCCGCCGCTGCGCGGGACATAGCCGTCGAAGCGGGCATAGGCGACGCGGGCGCCGGAGACGCGCTCATTGGCCAGGAAGCGGAAGGGGCCGCTGCCGACCATCTCGGTGACCTGGGTGAAGGGATCGGTGCTGGCCAGCCGCTCCGGCATCATCACCGGCACCAGCGAGGGCATCTTTCCCAGCGCTTCCGGCAGCAGCGGAAAAGGTGCCTTCAGGCGGAACTGGATGGTGCGGTCGTCGGGGGCGGAGAGCTCTTCCGTCGCCGCCATCAGCCCCTGGCCGAAGGCATCGCGCACGGCCCAGCGGCGGATCGAGGCCACGCAGTCGCGCGCCAGGACGCGCTCGCCGTCATGCCACTTCAGCCCCTCGCGCAGGGTCAGGCGCCACAGCTTCCCATCGTTCTCGACGACATGGCCCTCGACCATCTGCGGCGTGACGCGGAACTGCGTGTCGGTGCCGTAAAGCGTGTCGAAGATCATGTAGCCGTGGTTGCGCGTGGCATAGGAGGCGTTGATCACCGGGTCGAGCACGGTGAGGTCGGTCTGCGGGATGAAGCGCAGCACGCGACTCTGCTGGGCATGGCCAACAGCGGGGGCGGCCAGCACAGCGGCGCCGGCGGCAAGAAAGGTGCGACGCTTCACGGCATCGATCTCCAGGGGAAAAAGGTTAGGGCGCCGCGGGGGCATTGCGCGCCACCAGCCAGCCGCCATCGACCACCAGCACCTGGCCGGTCATGAAGGAGGCGTCGTCGGAGGCGAGGAAGGACACCACGGAAGCGATCTCTTCCGGCTTGCCGGAGCGGCGCAGCGGCGTCGGCACCAGCATGTTCTGCACGTAATGCGGGTTCTGCAGATGGTTCACCGTCATCGGCGTCTCGATCACGCCCGGGGCGATGGCATTCACCAGAATGCCCTCGGGGCCGACGTCGCCGGCCAGCTGGCGGGTGAATTGCGCGACGCCGGCCTTGGCCACCGCATAGGCGGTGGTGTTGGGATAGCCGACCAGGCCGAAGATCGAGGAGAGATTGACGATCCGCCCGCCCGGCCGCGTCAGATGCGGGAGCACGTCGCGGGTGACGCGCAGCACCGCCTTCAGGTTGGTGTCGACGAAGCGGTCGATGAGGTCGTCGTCGGAGTCCGACAGCTTCCTGGCGCCGCCGATGCCGGCATTGTTGACCAGGATGTCGATGCGGCCATGCGCGTCCAGCGCTGCCGTCGCCAGCTGCCTGCCGGCATCGGCCGCGTTGATGTCGAGCAGCAGATGCGCCGCCCCCAGCGCCGCGGCGGTCTCGGCCACGGCCGGGTTGCGGTCGGCCAGCAGCAGCCGGGCGCCGTCGGCGGCGAGGCGAGCGGCGGTCGCAGCCCCGATGCCGGTCGCCGCCCCGGTGACGATGGCGACGCGGCCTTCAAGCTTGTTGCTCACAGCGTTCCCCTCAGCCGGCCTGGCGGGCGCGGAAGTCGCGCTGGATCTGGTCCAGCGTGCAGAACTCGGCGCCGCGCTGGGTCAGCCCGTCGATCAGCTTCTCGAGGAAGATCATGCGATGGCCGCGGCCGACCACATAGGGGTGGAAGGTATAGACCAGCATGCCCTGCTCGGTGGTGCGCTGCATGTAGTCGAAATCGGCCAGCCAGTTCTCCAGCACGTCGTTGGCATTGGCCAGGCCCGGCATGACGCCGGCCTTGGTGCGGAAGAACTCGAAATGCGGATGGTCGTCCAGCGACCAGCTGATCGGCACTTCCACGAGATTGGTGGTCTCGCCGAAGATCAGCGGGCCGTCGACCGAGACCTTGTCGCCGCGGCGGGCGAAATAGGCCTCGCAGTCATGGCCCATCATCGAGCTGTCGTATTCGCAGCCATGCTCCAGCACCAGCTCGATGGTGCGGTCCGACAGGTCCCAGGCCGGCGAGCGATAGCCCTTCGGCCCGGCGCCGGTCAGCGTCTTGATGCTCTCCACGGCGCGGGCGAATTCCTCCGCCTCGACCTCGGCGGAAAGCTCGGCGGGGGGCACGTGGCTCCAGCCGTGATGGCCGACCTCGTGGCCGGCCTTGACGATGCGGCCGCAGATCTCCGGATAGGTCTCGATCACCACGCCGGGGATATACCAGCTGCCCTTGATGCCGCGGCTGCCGAGAAGATCGAGAATGCGGCCGGCGCCGATGACGCAGAACTCACCGCGGGAGATCGGCGTCGGCGTCAGCATCCCCCGCGCGGCGAAGCCGGAGAAGGCATCGAAGTCGAAGGACAGGCAGGCGATATGGCGCGGCATGGAGCAGGCCTCCTAGGGAGAAGAAAAATCAGCGGGCGCGGCGGATGTTCCACAGCACGGGGAAGCCGACATCGATCACCCCCTGCAGCTCGCTGCGCCACACTGCCGGGGCGGAGAACTGCCCGGTCAGGGGAAAATTGACATTGGCGAGCGCCCGGCGGTTGATCTCGGCGGACAGCGCGCGGCGGCCTTCCAGGTCGCTTCCGGGCATGGCCTCGAAGCGCTGCAGCAGCGGCGTCAGCGCCTCGTCGCAATAGTTCCAGGGCGCGCCGCCAGTGCAGTTGTAGCCGATGCCCATGTTGCTCAGCGGATCGGCCAGGTCGAAGCCGGTATAGACCACCGGCACCGCGCTCCAGCCGCCGCGCTCGACCGGCTCGCGGCTCGACCAGCGCTGCGCCACCACGGCCCAGTCCATCAGCTGCTGGTCGACATTCAGCCCCAGCCGCTTCATGCGGTCGACCACCACCATGGCCATCGGGTTGATCAAAGGCGAGGTCGCCGAATGCAGGAAGACGACGCGCTCGTTGTTGTAGCCGGAGTCCTTCAGCATCTGCCGCGCGCGCTCCAGGCTCGGCTGGCGGATGCTCTCCGACCCCGCCTCGCTGGCATAGCGCGTGCCGCAGAGCGTCATCGACTGGCAGATCGGCAGCGCCATGCCTTCCGGCAGGCCATGCGACGCGACGATCTCCGACTGGTCCAGCGCCATCTGCAGCGCCTGGCGCACCTTGATGTTGTCGAAGGGCGGCTGCGCGTGGTTCAGTGCCAGCCCGCCCATGATCTGGGCGATGCCGCGGGCGCCGGCGATGGTCAGGCGGCGGTCGCGGGTCAGCAGCGGCAGGAAGTCGACGGGCGCGTATTCGAGATAATCGACCTCGCCATTCTGCAGCGCCGCGGCGCGGGTCGCGGCATCGGCGATGTTGATGAACTCGGCGCGCTCGACATGCACCTGCTTGGCCCCGGCCAGGCCATCGGCCGGCTCGGCGCGGGGCACGTAGCGCGGGTTGCGGCGGAAGGTGGCGCGCTCGCCCGGCACCCATTCATTGGCGATGAACAGGAAAGGGCCGCTGCCGATGATCTCGGGCACGGGCGTGGTCGGCGGGGTCGCCGCCAGCCGCGCCGGCATCATGAAGGGCACATGCACGCTGGGCTTGGCCAGGGCGTCCAGCACCCCGCCGAAGGGGCGCGACAGCACCAGGGTGAATTGCGTCGCGCTGTCCGCCGTCAGCGAGGCGGTCGCCGCCAGCAGCCGCCGGCCCGTGGAATCCCGCGCGCCCCAGCGCTTCAGCGAGGCGACGCAGTCTTCCGCGGTGACCGGCTTTCCGTCATGCCACTCCAGGCCCGGGCGCAGCGTGAAGCGCCAGGTCAGCCCATCCTCGCTGGCGGTCCAGCCTTCCAGCATCTGCGGCCGCGGCTCGCCCTTGCTGTCCTGCGCCACCAGCGTGTCGAAGACCATGTAGCCGAAGTTGCGGGTGATGAAGGAAGGGCTGGTGATCGGGTCCAGCACCTGCAGCCCGGCGCTGACCACCAGGCGCAGCGGCTTCTCCGCGGCGCCCTGCGCCATGGCCGGCGCCGCCAGGGCCAGCGCCACGGCCGAGGCCAGCAGCCCGCGCCGAAACGTCTTTGCGAATTCCATCCGAAAGCTCCCCCAGACCCGTTGCAGCCGCAGGCACTCTTCCCTGTCGGGCGGGGGATCTCTGTCCCCTCGCCCGGGTCGCGTCACGCCAGGCGGCCGCCATCGACCGGCAGGCAGACCCCGGTGACGAAGCTGGCGGCGTCGCTCAGCAGATACAGCACGGAATCGGCGACCTCGCCGGCCTGGCCGAAGCGGCCCAGCGGATGGCGGGCGCGGAACAGCGCCATGCGCGCCTCCTGCGCCGCCGCGTCGCCGGCGGCGGCGAAGGTCGCGGCCAGCATCGGCGTCTCGATCGAGCCCGGGCAGACGCTGTTCACCCGGATGCCCTGCGGCGCATGCGCCAGAGCGAGGCTGCGCGTCAGCATCACCACCGCGCCCTTGCTGGCCGAATAGGCCTGCAGCTGGGCGGAGCCGGTGAGGCCCGCGGCCGAGGCCATGGTCACCACCGCGCCGCCGCCGGCCCCCTGCATCTGCGGAATGAAGGCCGCGGCCGCCGCCCAGGTGCCCTTGACGTTGACGGCGAAGGTGCGGTCCCAGTCTTCCTCGCTGGCCTCGATGGCCGGGCCGGTGGGGCCCAGGATGCCGGCGCCGGTCACCAGCAGCGTCGCAGGGCCGAGCCGCTCCAGCCCTTCGGCGGCGGCGCGCTGCAGGTCGCCGGCGCGGGTCACGTCACCCTGGACGGCGATGCTGCCGGGGCAGTCCTTCAGCGTCTCGGCCAGGCCGCCGGCGTCGCGGTCGAACAGCACCAGCCGGGCGCCCTCCGCCGCCAGCCCAAGGGCGACGGCGCGGCCCAGGCCTGATCCTGCGCCGGTGATGGCGCCGACGCGCCCCGCGAAACGCTGCATCCCGAGCCTCTTCCCCATTGCCGGAGACCAGCGCCGCCCGCCGGCGCTTCCACCCTGCGAAAACCGCTGCTATATCGCTCAGCAATACTGTCGAATTGCCGGGAAAAGGTTAGGAAGCACGGATGAAGGTGTCAACGGCGCAAGCCGCCGCCGCGCCGCCGGCGGGGGTCGATGACCGGCTGTTCCTGCAGGGCGTGCAGCGCACCATGCAGCTGTTGGAAGCCTTCGGCCGGCAGCCCCGGCCGCTCAGCCTGGCCGAGCTGGCCGCCGCCGCCGGGCTGGACAAGAGCGCCACGCAGCGCATCGCCCACACCCTGCAGGCGCTGGGCTACCTGGAACGACAGCCGGGCGGGCTGGCCCCGGGCAAGAAGCTGCTGGACCGCGGCTTCGACTTCCTGCGCGCCGAGCCGCTGATCGAGCGCGCCGTGCCCGTGCTGCACGAGCTGCGCAAGTCGATCCCCGAGCGCGTCGATCTCAGCCTGTTCGACGACACCAGCGTCATCTACGTCGTGCGGCTGCAGAGCAAGCGCGAGACCTTTTCCGCGACTTTGGTCGGGCGGCGCATGCCCACCTTCTGCTCCTCCGGCGGCCGCGCCATCCTGGCCGCCCTGCCGGAGGCCGAGGCGGAGGCGGTGCTGGCGCGCTCCGACCGGACGCCGCTGACGCCGTCCACCATCACCGACCTGCCCGGCATCCGCGCCAAGCTGGCTGAGGCCCGCCGCGACGGCTTTGCTCTCTGTCTGGAAGAATCGCTGCGTGGCGAGATCACGCTGGGAGCCGCGGTGCGCGATGCCGGCGGCCGGCCGGTCGCCGCCATCCATGTCGCCGCCTCGCTGGCGGAATGGGAACCCGCCGCCTTCCGCCGCCTGGCGCCGCTGGTGCTGCATGCGGCGGAGGCGCTCAGCCGCATGCGGTAAGCCCGCGCAACCGGACCTTCACCGAACTGCAACGCAACCGTCATCGGCCCGACGCACGAAGCCGTTACCTCGCGCCGCCATGACAGCGGCCCCTGCTTCCGCGGACGCCATCCGCCTCGACAGCCTGCGCAAGCAGTTCGGCAGCACCACCGTGCTGCATGACATCCATCTGCGCGCGGCGCGCGGCCGCTTCGTGGTGCTGCTCGGCCCCTCGGGCTGCGGCAAGTCGACCCTGCTGCGCGTCATCGCCGGGCTGGAGCGCGCCGATGGCGGCCGCGTCGTGCTGGACGGCCGCGATGTCGCCGAGCTGCCGCCGGCGGCGCGCGGGCTGTCGATGGTCTTCCAGTCCTATGCGCTGTTCCCGCATCTCGATGTCGCCGAGAACATCGTTTTCGGCCTGCGCGCCCGTCGTGTCGCGGCGGCCGAGCGCGAGGCCCGGCTGGCCCGCGCCGCCTCGCTGCTCGGGCTGGAGAAGCTGCTGAAGCGGCGCCCCTCGCAACTGTCGGGCGGGCAGCAGCAGCGCGTGGCGCTGGCGCGCGCCATCGTCGCCGAGGCGCCGATCTGCCTGATGGACGAGCCGCTTTCCAACCTCGACGCCAAGCTGCGCGGCGAGATGCGGCGCGAGATCCGCGCGCTGCAGCAGCGCCTCGGCCTGACCATGGTCTATGTCACCCACGACCAGGCCGAGGCGATGAGCATGGCCGACCAGGTCGTGCTGATGCGCGACGGCCATATCGAGCAGGACGCGACCCCGGCCGAGATCTATGCCCGCCCCGCCAGCGCCTTCGTGGCCTCCTTCATCGGCACGCCGCCGATGTCGCTGCTGCCGCTGGTGGCGCATGCGGGCGGCGCCGGCATCGCGGGACTGCCCGACCACTTGCTGGCGCCGGCTTCCGCCGCCGGCGCGCTGCTCGGCATCCGCCCGGAAGAGGTGGTGCCGGCCGAGGACGGCCTGCCCGCCTGCGTCACCGCCGCCGAATTCCTGGGGGCCGAGACGGTGCTGGCCTGCGCCCTGGGCAGCGGCGGCGCCCTGCTGCAGGCGCGCATCCCCGGCCACCACGCCCTGCCGCCGGGCAGTCCGGTCCGGCTGCGTTTGCCGCCCTTGGCGCATCTGTTCGACGCCAACAGCGGCAAACGCCTGCCGCTGCCTCCCTTCGCCTGATCCCGACCCAACCGGAGACCTGCCGATGTCGATCACCCGCCGCGCCGCAATCGGTGCCTCCCTGGGCGCCCTGGCCGCTTCGCCCTTCCTGGCCGCCCCGGCTGTCCGCGCCCAGGCGCCGGTCGAGCTGACCTTCAACTATCCGATCGCCGTCGGCGGGCCGATCGCCAGGATCATCGACGGCTATTGCGACGATTTCCAGAAGGCCAATCCAGGGATCCGCATCCGCCAGGTCTATACCGGCAGCTACCAGGACTCGATCACCAAGGCGCTGACCGCGGCGCGCGGCGGCGACGCGCCCGACATGGCCTGCCTGCTGTCGACCGACATGTTCACCCTGATCGACGAGGACGTCGTGGTGCCCTGGGACGGGCTGCCGGGCGCCGAGACCTCCTGGATGGGCAGCTTCTATCCGGGCTTCATGGAGAACAGCCGCACCGGCGGCAAGACCTGGGGCATTCCTTTCCAGCGCTCCACCATCGTCATGTACTACAACAAGGAGGCCTTCAAGGCCGCCGGGCTGAACCCCGAGGTGGCGCCGGCCAGCTGGGCCGAGCAGGTCGAGTTCGCGCAGAAGCTGACCCGCCGCTCGGGCGACACTGTCAGCCAGTGGGGCATGCAGATCCCCTCCTCCGGCTTCCCCTACTGGCTGTTCCAGGCGCTGACCACGCAGAACGACGTGCGCCTGATGAACGAGGCCGGCAACCAGACCTTCTACGCCGACCCGAAGGTGGCGGAGGCCCTGCAGTACTGGCTGGACCTGGCGCAGAAGCACAAGGTGCATCCGACCGGCATCGTCGAATGGGGCACCACGCCGCGCGACTTCTTCGAGCGCAAGGTGGCGATGATCTGGACCACCACCGGCAACCTGACCAACATCAAGACGAATGCGCCCTTCGAGTTCGGCGTCGCCCAGCTGGCCGCCGGCCGCAAGCCCGGCAGCCCGACCGGCGGCGGCAACCTGTACGTCTTCAAGTCGGCGAGCGAGGCCAAGCGCGCCGCCGCGGTGAAGTTCGCCCGCTTCCTGACCGAGCCGGAGCGCGCGGCGCAGTGGGGCATCGACACCGGCTATGTCGCGACCTCCCCGGAAGCCTGGGAGACGGCGAAGATGAAGGACTACGTCGCTGCCTTCCCCGCCGCCGCCGTCGCCCGCGACCAGCTGCGCCATGCGGTGGCCGAGCTCTCCACCCATGAGAACCAGCGCGTCACCAAGGCGCTGAACGACGGGCTGCAGGCGGTGCTGACCGGCCGCAGCCAGCCGCAGCCGGCCATGGCCGCGGCCCAGGCCGAGGCCGAGCGCATCCTGCGCCGCTACCGCGGCTGATCCCAGAGACCGGGCCCATGCGCATGCCACGCTTCCTGCATGCCTGGCTGATGCTGGGCCCGGCCTTGCTGCTGCTCGCGGCCTTCACCCATGTGCCGGCGCTGGCCACGCTGTGGCACGCGCTGTTCTCGACGCCGACGCCGCGCCGGCCGGCGGTTTTCGTCGGCCTCAACAACTACGCCGCCCTGGCCGAGGACCCGATCTTCTGGCAGGCGCTCTGGAACAATCTGCTCTATGCGCTGGGCACGGTGCCGATGTCGATCGCGCTGGCGCTGGCCATGGCGCTCTGGGTCAACGGGCGGCTGCGCGGCCGCACAGCCATGCGCATCGCCTTCTTCACCCCGACCGTGCTGCCGATGATCGCCGTCGCCAATCTCTGGCTGTTTTTCTACACGCCCGACTACGGCATGATCGACCGGCTGACGCGGCTTCTGCTCGGCTGGGGACCGACCAACTGGATCGGCTCGCAGGAGACGGCGCTGGGCGCCATGATGGCCATCGCCGTCTGGAAAGAAGCCGGCTTCTTCATGATCTTCTACCTGGCGGCGCTGCAGGCCATCCCGCCCAGCCTGCTCGAGGCCGCGTCGCTCGAGGGCGCATCGCGCGGACGGATCTTCTGGCGCGTCACGCTGCCGCTGCTCGGGCCCACCACCCTCTTCATCGCGGTGAACGCCGTGATCAACAGCTTCCGCTTGGTCGACCACATCCTGGTCATGACCCAGGGCGGGCCGGACAATGCGACGGCACTCCTGATGACCTACATCTACGAGACCGGCTTCCGCTTCTGGGACACGGCGCAGGCCTCGGCGCTGACCGGCGTGTTGCTGGCGGTGCTGGCGGTGATCGCCGCGCTGCAATTTTCTCTCCTTGGCCGCCGGACGCATTACCGGTGAGGACGTCTTTTGCATCACGTCTGGGCCTGACGCTGGAGACGGCGGCGGCCTGGCTGCTGGCCCTGCTCTGGGCGGCACCGGTGCTCTACGCCGTCTGGGCCGCCTTCCATCCCACGGGCTATGCGACACGCTTCGAGCTGACCGCGCCGCTCACCCTGCAGAATTTCGTCTCCGCCTGGGACGCGGCGCCCTTCGGCCGCTACTTCCTCAACACCGTCCTGCTGGTCTGCTTCGTCACCGGCGGGCAGTTCGTGCTCTGCACCCTGGCGGCCTTCGTCTTCGCCCGCAGCCGGTCGCGCTGGATGAGCGCGCTGTTCGCCATCGTGCTGGTGCAGCTGATGGTCATGCCCGACATGCTGATCGTCGAGAACTACCGGACCATGCGCGCCCTCGGCCTGGTCGACACGGTCTTCGGCATCGGCCTGCCCTATCTCGCCTCCGCCTTCGGCATCTTCCTGCTCCGGCAGACCTTCCTGCAGATTCCGGCGGAACTGGAAGAGGCCGCACGCCTCGAAGGCTGCGGGCCCTGGGCGATCCTGTGGCGGCTCTACGTGCCCTTGGCCAAGCCGACCTATCTTGCCTATGGCCTGACCTCGGTGGCCTATCACTGGAACAATTTCCTCTGGCCGCTGGTCGTCACCAACAGCGTCAACACGCGGCCGCTGACGGTGGGGCTGGCGGTCTTCGCCTCCACCGACCAGGGCATCGACTGGGCCATCATCAGCGCCGCCACCCTGCTGACCGCCGCGCCGCTGCTGCTCGGCTTCCTGCTGTTCCAGCGGCAGTTCGTGCAGTCCTTCATGCGGGCCGGCATCAAGTGACCGGCATCAAGTGACTGGCATCAAGTGACCGGCGTCAGGTAGGGGGCGCCTGCAGCAGCCGCAGATAGCGGGCGGCGGATTCGGCCACCATGGCCTCGCCGCCCTCCGCCACCTCCTGGCCCAGGAAGGCGCCGTAGATCCGCTGGTAGCGCCAGAGCGCCAGCCGCTCGGTGAGCTGGCGCAGCCGGGCGGCCGACAGCGGCAGCATGTTCGGATAGCTCCACTGGAAGGAGACGCCGCGCGCCCCCGGCGTGACCTGGACGATGTCGCCGACCAGCAGAACGCCCTCACCCTCCGCCCAATGCAGCACCGTGCCGCCGGCATAATGCCCGCCGGCGCGGATCAGCGTCAGCCGGTCTGCCAGCGGCAGGCTGTCGCCGTCCCAGAACCGCAGCCGGTCGTCGGGACGCACCACATGGGCGCGGTCGGCGGCATGCAGATGCACCGGCACATCGAAGGCGGCCGCCCAGTCCTGCATGGTCGTGTAGTAATGCGGATGCGACAGCGCGATGCCGGCCAGCCCGCCCAGCGCGGCGATGATCTCCTGCGTCGCCCCGTCCAGCAGCGCGATGCAGTCCCACAGGATGTTGCCCTGCGGCGTGCGCAGCAGGAAGGCCCGCTGGTTGATGGCGAAGGCTGGCACCGTCTGCAGGCTGTAGAGGCCCGGCTGGTGCCGGCGCCAGGCATTGCGGTGCCCGGCCGCCAGCGCGGCCCGCGTGGTCCAGGCCTGGCCGCCGGCGGGGACATATTGCCGTTCCTCCTCGCAGATCGGGCAGGCTGCCGGCGGCGCCCCGGACGGCGCGAAGGAGGTCCCGCAGGTGGCGCAAAGAAAGGTCGGCATGGCGTCGGAGCTCCCACGCGCGTCCCGTCCTGGGGCGCGGCGCGCGCGGGGACGCTTCAGATCAGGATATCGCCTTGCACCGGATGGCCAAGGCCCAGCGGCGCGATCGTGGCCGGTCCGCCGATCGCCTCGAGGCGCAGCGCCAGCCCGCGCCCGGTCGGCACCTGCTGGATCTCGCCGGACGGAGTGGCCGCGCAGGTCGATCCTGTTGATGCCGGCCTCGAAGCCGTGGATGGTGTTCCGGCCGAGGTTGGTGCCTTCCGGGCCGTGGACCATCAGATAGCGGAACAGGAAGGTGTCGGCGCCCGATCCGCCCAGAGATGGCCCATGGCGCCGCCGTCGAGCAGGTCGGCGCCATCATTGCAGATGCCCAGGCCAGCGCTGCTTGGACTGCCCCAGGGCAGGCTCTGCCCGTCGCCGCGGATGACGCCGTCGCCAGCGCCGCCATAGACCACGCCGCGGCCCCAGCCGCCGCTGATGCTGTCATTGCCGCGTTTGGCGAAGTCGATGGGGAAGCCAGAAGGCTGGCCCCCGGTGGCATTGCCATCCGCCTTGATGGCGTCGCCTTGCCGATGGTGGGCCAGCAGGAAGATGTCGTTGCCGCCGGAGCCGTTGTAGATCGTCATCCTGGTCAGTCTCCCGGTTGCGCCTGGCCGGCCCGGCCTTTTGCCAGCCGCAGGGCGCGCGGGAGATTGCAAGGGATTTTCGATCCTGGCCGGCAAGGGTCTTGCGCTTTCGCGCGTGTTTCCCGGGAACTGCGCCACACATCGAATGCCTGCGGCGCAGCTGCTCGGATCGGTCTCACTCGACCCGGATGCCGCCTTCCTGGATGACCGGGCCCCAGCGGTCATATTCGCGCTTCAGGAAGTCGGCGAATTGCTGGCGCCCGCCGCCGACGATGGCGCCGGCCTGGTTCTCCTCGACGTTGCGCCTGATCTCGGGCAGCGCCGCGATGCGGGCGAAGACGTCGTTGACGCGGTCGGCCAGGGCCGGGTTCATCCCGGCCGGCGCCGCCACGCCATACCAGATGGCCACGTCGAAGCCCGGGATGGTGTCGCGCATCAGCGGCGCCTCGGGCGCCTGCGGGCATTTTCCGCCGCCCACCGCGATGACGCGCAGCTGGCCGCTGCGCACCATGCCCAGCACCGAGGAGAGGCTCGGGAAGCAGAACTGCGTCTCGTTGCGCATCACCGCCAGCGCCGTCTCCGAGCCGCTGCGATAGGGCACATGCACCATGCGGATCTTCGCCTGACGCTCCAGCAGGGCCATGAACAGGTGGCTGCCGTTGCCGACGCCGGCCGAGGCGTAGATCAGCGTCTCCGGCGAGGCCTGGGCGGCCTTGATCAGCTGGTCCAGGGTCTGCTGCGGCGTCTGCGGGTTGGTCACCAGCGCGGCATGCAGGTTCACGCCATGCATGATGGGCGTGAAGGCGGTCATGGGGTCGTAGCCGAGCTGCCGGTTCAGCAGCCGGCCGATCGAGTTGGCGCCGATATCGGCCATCATCAGCGTATAGCCGTCGGGCTGCTGCCCGGCGGTATAGGCGCCGGCCACCATGCCGCCGGCGCCGGCGCGGTTCTCGATGACCAGCGGCTGGCCATTGGCGAATTCGGGGAAGCGCTGGCCGAAGCTGCGCGCCAGGGTGTCGACCGCGCCGCCGGCGCCGAAGGGCACCACCATGCGCACCGGCCGGTCGGGCCAGCTGGCGGCGGCGGTATTGCCCAGCGCCGGCGTGGCCAGGGTGGCGGCCGGCAGCAGGCCGGCCGCCACCCTTCCCAGCCCCCGGCGTGAGAACTTCGTCGAGATGAGCTCGTTCATGGGACGTCCCTGTTTTTTCTTGGGCAGGCAGGCGCAGCGCCCCGGCCGCCAACAGCGGCCGGGAACGAAGAAACTATTCGGCGGCCTTGGCGGGCTGGTCGCGGGTCCAGCGGCGGTCGAAATCCCAGACCTCGGGGAAGCCCATCAGCTCGTTCATCTTGGCGAAGTCGTAGATGACGTCGTCGCCGATGCCATGCGTCACGCCTTTCGCCTTCAGATGCGCATAGGAGCGCTCGAGCGCGGCGGCAACAGTCAGAAAACCCAGCGCCGGATAGATGGCGATGTCGTAGCCGTAGCTCGCCAGCTTCTCGGCCGAGAGGATCGGGGTGCGGCCGCCGCCATCGACATTGTTGGCCAGCAGCGGCGCGTCGATCTCCTGGCCGATGCGCTTCATCTCGTCCTCGGTCTCCGGGCTCTCGATGAAGACGATGTCGGCGCCCGCCTTGCGGAACAGCTTGCCCCGGCGGATCGCCTCATCCAGGCCGAGCGTCGTGCGCGCATCGGTGCGGGCGATGATGAGGAAATCGTCGCTCTTGCGGGCTTCGGCGGCGACCTCGATCTTCAGCGCCATCTCCTCGGCCGGGATGACGCGGCGGCCCGGGGTATGGCCGCATTTCTTCGGCACTTCCTGGTCCTCGAGCTGGATCGCGGCGATGCCGGCGGCCTCGTAGCCCATGACCGTGTGACGCACGTTCAGCAGTCCGCCATAGCCGGTGTCGGCATCGGCGATCACCGGCGTCGCCGACCCTTGGGCGAAGCGGCCCATGCGGCTGACCATGTCGCTGAAGGTGGCGATGCCGGCATCGGGCACGCCCAGATGCGAGGCGACGGTGCCGTAGCCCGTCGCGTAGAGCGCGGAAAAGCCCATGCGGTCGGCGATGCGGGCGGAGATCATGTCGAAGATGCCGGGGGCGACGATGAACTGCTTCGCCGCCAGCGCTTCCTTGAGACGCTTGTCTGCCATTTTTCTCGTTCCAGTCCTGGTCGTGAAAGAAATCTAGGCGGCGGCGCCCAGCGCCTGGCGCACGCGCGGCACCAGCCCGCCGGCGGCCAGGATGGCGCGCACCTCCGCGCCCAGCGGCGCCGCCGTCCAGTCGCGGCCGCCTTGCGCGATCGCCATGGCGTCCAGGTCGATGCTGGCTTCCTCGCCTTCGCGCAGCGACGCTGCGGCCTCGGCGCAGAGCAGCACCGGCAGCCCAAGGTTCACCGCATTGCGGAAGAAGATGCGCGCGGCGCTGACGGCGACGATGCCGGCGACGCCTGCCGCCTTCAGTGCGATTACCGCATGCTCGCGCGACGAGCCGCAGCCGAAGTTGCGCCCCACGGCAAGAATATCGCCGGGGCGGACGCGATGGATGAAATCCGGGTCCAGCCCTTCCAGGCAATGCTTGCCCAGCTCCTCGGGCTTGCGCAGCGCCAGGTAGCGGCCGGGCAGGATGACGTCGGTGTTCACCTCGTCGCCGAAGCGATGCACACGGCCGGTGAGAAGCGCGCTCATGCCGCCACCTCCATCGCCATCACCTCGTCCGGCGGGCAGATTTCTCCGGCGACCGCGGCGGCGGCGGCCACCCAGGCATTCGACAGGAAAACCTGGCTGTCGGGATGGCCCATGCGGCCGCGATAATTGCGGTTGGTGGTGGCGATGGCGGTCTCGCCCGCCGCCAGGATGCCCATATGGCCGCCGAAGCAGGCGCCGCAGGTCGGCGTCGAGATCGCAGCGCCCGCCGCGGAAATCACCTCGAGAAGCCCTTCCGCCATGGCCTGGCGCCAGATCTTCTGGGTCGCCGGCACCACCACCATGCGCACCCCCGGCGCCACCTGGCGGCCGCGCAGGATGGCGGCGACCTGGCGCAGATCGGTCATGGTGCCGTTCGAGCAATTGCCGACATAGACCTGGTCGACCCGCTGCCCGCGCAGGGTTCCGACCGCGACGCCCGAGGCCGGCGACGGCGGCCGCGCCACCATCGGCGCCAGGGCGCAGAGGTCGATGCGGATCACCGCGCGGTAGGCCGCGTCGGCATCCGGCATCACCGCCTCCACGGGCGCCATGCCGCGGCGCTGCATGTCGGCCAGCGACTGCGCGTCGCCTTCGAAGACGCAGCAGTCGGCGCCGGCCTCGACGGCCATGTTGGCCACCGCCATGCGCTCATCCATGCCGAGGGCGGCGATGCCCGGCCCGCCGAATTCCAGCGCGGCATCGGCGGCGCCGTCCGAGCCGATACGGCGGATCAGCTCCAGGATGACATCCTTGCCGGTGACATAGGCGCCAGGAGCGCCATGCAGCTCGACACGGATGCTGTCGGGCACCCGCATCCACAGTTTTCCGAGTGCCAGCGCGCCGGCCAGGTCCGTCGAGCCGAAGCCGATGCCCAGCGCGTTGAAGGCGCCCGCCGTGCAGGTATGGCTGTCGGCGCCGAAGACGATGCTGCCATGGCCGACCATGCCAAGCTCGGCCAGCAGCGTGTGCTCGATGCCGCCGCGGCCGGGCTCGTAGAAATGCGCGATGCCGTGGCGGCGGGCGAAGTCGCGCGTCATGGCAATGGCGCCGGCCGCCGTGACGTCAGGGGCCGGCGCGAAATGGTCGGCCACCAGCACGATGCGCGCCGGGTCGAAGGGGCGCTCGGCCCCCATGGCGTCGAACTGCTCGAAGGCCAGCGGGCCGGAGACGTCGTTCAGCAGCACGACGTCGGGCCGCACGGTGACGATGCTGCCCGGCACGGCCCGGCCTTCCACCGCATGGGCGGCCAGGATCTTCTCGGTGATGCTGCGGCCGCTCATGGCCGCGCGACGCCCATCGGCATGCCGCTTCCTTCCCGTCCCTGCAGCGCGCGCCGGGAGGGGCCGGGCGCGCTGTCTCCCACGATGACGCGACCGGTCTCGGGGCCAGTGCGTTGTGCAATCGTTAGCATGGATTCTCCGCAAGCAAAGCCGATTCGAAGAGTTGCTGCAGCGCGGCATCGTTTGCACCACGTTTCCGGCCATGCTAGCCGGAGGGGCATGGACCAAGCCGCCGCCCCTCCGCGCCGCCCTGCCCGCTCTGCTGCGGCCAGGCCGGGGTCAGGGCGCGCCACCATCGCCAGCCTGGCGCAGCGGGCAGGCGTCGCGGCCTCCACCGTCTCCCGCGCGCTGCGCGACGATGCGCGGATCTCGCCCGAGGTGCGGGCGCGCATCACGGCCCTCGCCCAGGAGGCCGGCTACACTCCCAACATCCTGGCGCGCAGCATGGTGCTGGGGCGCTCAGGGCTGATTGGCCTGGTGCTGGGACCCGTGGAAAACCCCTTTTATGCCGAGCTGATGCAGCAGGCGGTGCGGCTGGCGGCGGCGCGCGGCTGCCGGCTGCTGCTGCTGCATGCCGGCCCCGGCCCGATCGAGGACGCCACCACCGAGGCGCTGCTGCAGTATCGCGTCGATGGCTGCCTGGTGACCTCGGCCGAGCTTTCCTCCAAGGCCGCGGCGATCTGCGCGGCGAACAGCGTGCCGCTGGTGATGATCAACCGCGTGGCGCGCGAGCATGGCTCGGCCGTCTCCTGCGACAACCGCGCCGGCGCCGAGGTGCTGGCCGAGCTGCTGCTGCAGGCCGGGCACCGTCGGCTGGCCGTCGTCACCGGCAATGCCGCGACCTCGACGGGCCGCGAACGCACCGAGGGCTTCTGTCAGTCTGTCGCCGCCGCCGGTGGCGAAGCACCCGCCCTCTTCACCGGCGGCGCCAGCCATGCCGCGGGCTTCGCCGCCGGGCAGCGCATCGCCGCCCTGCCCGCCGCCGAGCGCCCCGACGCCGTCTTCGCGGTGGCCGATATCCTCGCCATGGGCGTGATCGACGCGCTGCGCGAGGCCGGGCTCAAGGTTCCTGGCGACGTCTCGGTCGTCGGCATGGACGGGATTTCATTGGCCCAGCGCCCGCCTTACCGCCTGACCACCCTGGTGCAGCCGCTGGAGGCGATGGTCGCGCGCGGCCTGGACCTGCTGCTGACCGGCATCGAGCACGGTGCTGGCGCCGCGCCGCAGGAACGCGTGCTGCTGCGCGGCACGCTGCGGCTCGGCGCTTCCTGCCGGCTGCCCGGTTCACCGCTTCCGCCCAGCGGAATTCCCGACGCGGCCTTGCCGGCGGCAGAGTGATCTGCCGCCCGCCCCGCTGCAAACGGCAGGATCTGCGCGGCCCGGCGCCTAGCATCATGGCGCCCCCTTGCCAGCCGCGCTGCGCTGCAGGAGGCTGCCGCCCTTTCACGCGAACCGCCGCCCAGATCAGGAATCGCCGCGCCATGTCTCCTCCCGTCGATCGCGTCCAGGATGACGCGGCGCTGCCGGCCGAAGCCGATGTCGTGGTGATCGGCGCCGGCATCGCCGGCATCACTGCCGCCTACTACCTGGCCCAGGCCGGCAAGCGGGTCGCGGTGCTGGAGAAGGGCGTCGTCGCCGGCGAGCAGTCCAGCCGCAACTGGGGCTGGTGCCGCGTGCAGAACCGCGACGAGCGCGAGATCCCGCTGGCCCAGCGCAGCATGGAGCAGTGGGAGAAGCTGGTCGCCGAGACCGGCGCCGATCTCGGCTTCCGCCGCACCGGCCTGGTCTATGTCACCGACAGCCCATCGGAGCTGGCGACCTGGCAAAAGTGGGTCGACATGGCCCGCACCTACCAGCAGCACAGCCGCATGCTGACCGGCGACGAGGCGCGCGAGCTGACGCCGGGCAACACCCAGTCGCATCGCTGGATCGGCGGCGTGCAGTCGCCGAGCGACGGCATGGCCGAGCCCGCCAAGGCCGTCCCCGCCATCGCCGAGGCCGCCCGTAGGCTGGGCGCCACCATCCACCAGCGCTGCGCCGTGCGCGGGCTGGACACGACGGCCGGGCGCGTCAGCGGCGTCTTCACCGAGCGGGGCCGCATCGCCGCCCCGGTGGTGCTGCTGGCCGCCGGCGCCTGGTCGTCGATGTTCCTGCGCCGCCACGACATCGACCTGCCGCAGTCCAGCGTGCGCTCGACCATCTTCGCGACCGAGGTGGCGCCGCAGGTGACGCCGGGCGGGCTGGCGACGCCGGGGGTGACGATCGGCCGCCGCCGCGACGGCAGCTACATCATCGCCGCCGCCAATCGCGGCCAGATCGAGCTGACGCCGCAGGGCATCCGCTATGCCCGCAAGTTCTGGCCGACGCTGATGGAGCGCCGGAAGAGCGTGACCTGGGGCTTCGGCGGATCCTTCTTCCGCGGCCCGGGCGCGCATTACGGCAAGTGGTCCTTCGACAAGCCAACGGTCTTCGAGCAGGAGGACATGCGCACCCTGGACCCGATGCCGAACACCTCGATCATCCCCGCCGCCCTCGCCAAAATTGCCAATTCCTGGCCCGACTTCGCAGGCGTGAAGATCCGGCAGAGCTGGGGCGGCTGGATCGACAGCACGCCCGACGCGGTGCCGGTGATCGACCAGGTTGCGGCGATGCCCGGGCTGTGGCTGTCGACCGGCTATAGCGGGCATGGCTTCGGCATCGGCCCGGGCGCCGGGCGCCTGACCGCCGACCTGATCCTGGGCAAGCCGCCGATCGTCGATCCGACCGCCTTCCGCTACGCCCGCCTGGTCGACGGCAGCCCCATCCGCCGCCCCGGCATGTTCTAAGTTTTTTCGGTCCTGCCGCGCCCGATGGCGCGGCAGGGCGCCCTGCTGATAGGAAGAAAAATGTCCGAGGCGAAGCCGCAGTTCCACATCCCGGCCGGCGGCGAATTTCTGCTCTTGCCGCCGACGCAGCAGGCCTTCGCCTATCGGAACGTGGACCGGATGTTCGCGACGCGCGCGGTGACGCGCGGGCCGAAGGTCCGCGAATTGCCGCGCGGGACCGAGGTCGCGCCGCGCTACGTCGTCGATGGTGTCGAGCACGGCGTGGACGCGTATATCGACCGCGCCTGCGTCTCCGGTATCCTGGCCATCAAGCGCGGCCGCATCGTGCTGGAGCGCTATGCGCTGGGGCTCGAGGAAGCCACCCGCTGGTCGACCATGTCGATGGTGAAGTCGCTGACCTCGACGCTGATCGGCGCGGCGCTGCAGGACGGCGCCATCGCCAGCCTGGACGACAAGGTGTCTTCCTATGTCCCCACGGTGCGCGGCTCGGCCTATGACGCGGTCGCGGTGCGCGACCTGCTGACCATGTCCTCCGGCGTCGCCTGGAGCGAGGACTACACCGACCGCCATTCCCACGTGAACCGCTACAGCCAGAGCCTGGGCGACAAGGTGCCCGGCGGCGTGCTGAAGCTGCTGGGCGAGCTGAAGCCGGAACACACCCCCGGCACGCGCTTCCTCTACAACACCGGCGACACCTATCTGCTGGGCTGCCTGCTGTCGGCGGCGGTGGGGACGACCATCGCCGACTATATGACCCGCCGCATCTGGACGCCGCAGGGCATGGAGTTCGACGCCTTCTACACGCTGGAATCCGACGGCGGGCAGGAGATCGGCGGCAGCCGCGCCGGCATGACGCTGCGCGACCTCGGCCGCTTCGGGCTCTTTCTTCTCGAAGGCGGCCATGGCGTGCTGCCGGAGGGCTGGCTCGCCGAGGCCTCGCGTCCCGCCTTCACCCTGAACCCGACGGAGAATTCCTTCGGCGCGACCGGCTATGGCTATAGCTGGTGGCTGCAGGACGGGGTGATGGCGGCGGTGGGCTTCGCCGGCCAGAGCCTCTGCCTGGACCCGGCGGAGGAGCTGGTGGTGGTCACCCTCTCCGCCCGGCCGCAGCCGCCCTATGCAGCGGCCTACACCGTCGACATGAAGGCCGAGCGCGCCGCTTTCCACGCCGCGCTCACCGCCGCCCTGCGCTGAGCTGCGTCAGGCGGTGACGTGGACCCCGGGGCGGCGCCCCTGGTTCCACGCGCCGCCCAGCGCGCGCTCGATCTGCGCCGAGAGCTGCAGCAGCAGCCCGTCGCCGCCCTGCTTGGTCTGCGCCTGGATGCCCAGCGGCAGGCCATGCGCCTGCTCGGCCATCGGCAGCGAGATGCCGGGGATGCCGCAGAGATTCGACAGCGGCGTATAGGCGAAGAACTTCCAGAGATTGCCGAACCAGTCATGCACGTCGGGGTTGTCGCTGATCGTCAGATATTCCGTCGTGCCCACCTTCGGCGTCGGCAGCGCGGTGATCGGGGTGAGGAGAATGTCCCATTCCTCGAAGAAGGCGCCGAAGGCCCGCGAGGTCGCGTTGAAGGCCGCCTGCATCTTCGTCCGCTCGGAATAGGTGGCGTCGATGCCGGCCTGCCAGATGCGGATGTTCATCGGCTCGATCAGCTCCGCCGGCGGCGGCGCGCTGCGGCCGACCTGGGCCAGCAGGGTCTCGATGGTCTGGGCGAAGTTGGTGATGTAGCAGGTGGTCTGCGCGGCATAGGCGGCGCGGAAATCGACCTTGGGCACCACCCATTCGACATGATGGCCGAGGCCTTCCAGGAAGCGCCCCACCCGCTCCAATTCGGACACGAATTCCGGAATGGCGCGGTAGTCGCCCCATTCATGCGACAGCGCGATGCGCAGTTTTTTCGGGTCCCGCTTGATGAGCTCGGCATAGGGTTCCGGCGCGGTCCAGTAAGGCATGAACTCGCCCGGCGCGCCGCCGCGGCAGGCATCGATGAAGCTGGCCATGTCGCGCACGGTCCGCGTCTGGCAGCCCTGGGTGGAAACCACGCCCATCAGGTCGGAGCTGTAGGGCGCAACAGAAAGAACGCCGCGCGACGGCTTCAGCCCGATATTGCCGCAGACGCCGGCCGGGATGCGGATCGAGCCGCCGCCATCGGTCGCATGCGAGATCGGCGTGACGCCCGCGGCCACCGCCGCCGCAGTGCCGGCCGAGGACCCGCAGGTGGTGTAGTCCAGGTTCCACGGGTTGCGGGTGACATACATGGCCGGGTTCTCGGCCGAGCTGCAGACGCCGAATTCCGGCGTGGTGCTGCGGCCGATGATGTTCAGCCCCGCGCGGCGCAGCTGCCCGGTCAGGAAGCTGTCGGCGGCGGCACGGTTGCCGCGCATCAGGAAGGAGCCCATTTCCTGCAGCCGGCCCTTCAGCGTCGGGCCCAGGTCCTTCATCAGGTAGGGCACGCCGGCGAAGACGCCGTCCGGATTCATGCCGTCCTTGAAAGGATCCGCGACGACGTCGTCGAAGACCTCGACGACGGCGGAGAGGGCGGGATTGACCTTGGCGATGCCGGCGGCGGCCTGGGCCGCGAGCTCGGCCGGCGTCACCTGGCCGGCGCGCACCAGCCCGGCCAGCGCCGTCGCGTCATGCCCGGCCCATTCTTCCCAGCTCATCGCCAACGTCATCGCGGCCATCCCTTTGCGTCTCGCAGAAGGCGGCGAGCCTAGACCGGCGCCGCACCCGGTCAAGGTGGGGCCACACCGCGATCGTGAAGCAGCCCCGGCTGGCGCCCGCCGCGCCGTGCCGCTTAGGTCAGGCTGATGTCGACCGAGACCACGCCGCCGCCGCCCAGGGACCAGCCGGGCTTCAACCCGCTCTGGCTGGTGCTGGGGCTGGCGGTCGTCGTGCTGCTGCCTTTCGGGCCGATGCCGCTGCTGGCGGCAGGCGTCGCCGGGATGTTCCTGTTCCAGCAGCTGGGCCAGATCCCGGGGCTGCTGGCGGTCGGGCTGCTGTTCCTGCTGGCCGGGCCCGAGCCGCTGGGGGCGCGGATGTGGCTGGCCTTCCGCTGGGGCGCCGGGACGGTGCTGGCCGCGGTGGTGCCGGCCATCCTGGTCGTGCTGGCCTGGGGCGAGGCGCTGGACGCGCATCGCTTCTTCCTGATGCAGGCGACGCTGTGGCTCGATGCGGCCTGGCTGCCGCTGGCGGCGCTGCTGGCCTGGCGGCGGCCGGCGGGCGAGACCTGGCCGAAGGCGCTGCTGGTGGCGTGCCTGGCCACCTCGCGGCTGATGATGTTCCCGCTGCTGCTGGCGGTCGTGCTGACCAGCGGCGACGCCATGCAGGTGGTCATGCTGCCGGTCTTCGGCGCCGGGCTGTGCCTGGGCATGCTGATGCTGCTGGGGCTCTGCGGCCTGGCGGCGCGGGTGCTGCAGACATCCGGCGAACGCGCACCGCCGCGGCGCATCCTGGCGGCGCTGGCCCTGCTGGCGCTGGTCGTGCAGCTGATCCGTCTGGTCGCCGGGATGCGCGCCGGCCTCTGATGGAGGATATAGGATATGTCCAATATCAGCCCAGAGCGCCGATCCGTCCCCAGGCCTTGAGGGCTGCCGGATCGGCCCCGGCGACGGCCAGGCTCTTCCAGACCACGGTGGCGATGGTGTCGTAGACGGGGAGGCCCAGCGCCGCCTCCCAGCCGGCGACCAGGGGCGCGGCGCGCAGGTTGGTGCACACCACCGCCACGGCATCGACGCCCTCGGCCGCGACGGCCTCGACCATTTCTGTCAGAGCCGGCCCTTCCACCTCACTGAAGGAAAAATTCTCCTGCAGGCCGAGATGGCGCTCGCTGGCGCAATCGATGCCGAGCGTCGCGTAGTTGGCGACGATGCGCGCCTGGACATCGGCGCGATAGGGCGTGACCAGGCCCAGCCGGCTGACACCCGTCGCCGCCAGGATCTCGTTCAGCGCCAGCATCGAGGTGGTGGCGGGAATGCCGGTCGTCGCGGTAATTCTTTCGCACAGCCGATGGTCGGCCTCGAAGCCCAGCCAGCCGGCGGAAGTGCCGTTCCAGCCGATGACATCGACCCTTGCATCGGCCAGCAGCTCGGCGGCGCGCAGGATGGCGCTGTCGTCGAATTGCGCCAAAGCGCTGTCGGACAGCGCGATCTCGGTGACGCGGAACCGCGAGAAATGCGCCGAGGCGCCGGGGACGCCGGCGACCATCGCCTGGGTCACCGGCTCCAGCACCGTGTTGGAGGAGGGCGTCAGCATCCCCAGCCGGACGCGTTTCTCGTCATTCATTGAGGCCGCGCCCGGGATAGGGGTGGGTCGCCATCCAGTGCCGGACAATGTCGATGCGCCGCGTCACCCAGACATCGTCGAATTGCTGGATATAGTCCAACAGCTTGGCCAGGCCGCGCGCCCGCGCCGGATGGCCGATGAGGCGCATATGCAGCCCGATCGACATCATCTTCGGCGCCTTCGCGCCCTCTTCCCGCAGCATGTCGAAGCCGTCGCGGACGAAGCTGAACCAGGCGTCGCCGGTGCCGACATGCCCGTTGAACTTGCCGTCGTTGTGGGTCAGCGAATAGGGCACCACGAGATGCGGCTTGCCCTCGACGGTCAGCCACCAGGGCAGCTCGTCGGCATAGCTGTCGCTGTCGTACAAGAAGCCGCCTTCCTCGGCGACCAGCCGGCGGGTGTTCACGCTGGGCCCGTAGCGGCAATACCAGCCGAGCGGGCGGTTCCCCACCGTCTTCTGCAGGGATTCGACGGCGCGGCGGATGTGCTCGCGCTCCTCCTCCTCCGACAGCTCCCAATGCTTCACCCAGCGCCAGCCATGGCAGCAGAGGTCGAAGCCGCTCTCACGGATGGCGGCGGCCGCCTCCGGGTTGCGCTCCAGGGCCAGGGCGCAGCCGAAGACGGTCATTGGCAGGCCGCGCTCCTGGAACAGCCGCATCAGCCGCCAGAAGCCGACGCGGCTGCCATATTCGAACATGCCCTCGGCGGCCAGGTCGCGGCCGCGCCCCTGCTGCCCGCCGGATTCGGTCAGGCCCCACTCGCTGTGGCCCTCGCCATCCTGGATCGAGGGCTCGGAGCCTTCCTCGTAATTCATCACGAAGTTGACGGCGAGCCTGGCGCCCTTCGGCCAACGCGGATCGGGCGGGTTGGCGCCATAGCCGCGGAAGTCGCGACGCACCTCATAAGCCATGCGCGGAAATCCCCCTCAGGACATGTCGAGACTCAGGGCAGGTCGAGATCCAGGTCGAAGGGCGGGACGGGCACGAATTCCTCGTCCCCCACCGTGCCGTCGCGCCACATCACCACGGCGAAGCGGGCGGGCACCTCCAGCACGGTCAGCGGATGGTGCCAGACATTGGCGGCATAGGTCACGCCCTGGCCGCGGCCGGCGAGGAAGGCCTCGGCGCGGTCCATATCGGGGCCACCTGTCGCGGCATGCGGCGCCACCAGCACCACCGAGCGCGAGGGACCGAGCGGGATGAAGCTCTGCGAGGAGAATTCATGCCGCTCCATGGTGCTGACGCGCAGCAACCCGCCCGGATGCGGCTCCCGCCAGGAGAAGGCGAGGCTGGGCCAGGCGCCGGCGCGGGCGCTGCCGAGGGCGCGCTCGAAATAGACGCGGCCGGGTTGGTTGGGGGGCTCCAGCACCTCGCCATATGGGGCGAAGGCTTCCGAGGTCAGCCGCTTCAGGGTCAGGCTTCCGGTCACGCTCATCCGGCCATCCTCCGCGCCGGGCCCATGGCCCGGCGATCTCACAGGAACAGGAAAGCCGCCGCCGCGGCCGCCCTCGGGGCGGCAATGGCAGAGCGACTCAGCGCGCTTTCCGGCGGTTTCCTCTGGCAGGTTGGCAGCATGTCGGTCCCGGACCGGAAGCGGAAGAGCGGGACGGCCACTTTGTCGAGAGACGATGCAGAAACAGGAAAGGGCGCCCCGGCCAAGGCGCCCTCCCTCCGGCGGCAGCCTGAAGACCTAATTCCAGCCGGCGATGGCATCCGTCGTCAGGATCAGGCGGCTGGCATTGCCGGCCGGCAGCAGCCAGAGGCTGGTGCGGGTGCCGGGCTCCAGCCGCGGCAGGGTGATCTGCGCCGGCGCCAGATTGCCGCAGGGCGCAGCGAGGCCGGTGCTGACCGGATTCAGGTCGCGCCAGGCGGCGGCGCCGAAGCCGATGTCGCGGAAGACGGCGGCATTGCCCTCGGCCAGCTGCAGGGTCGCGGCGCAGTTCGGCATCAGGTTGTGGAAGGACAGGCGGGCGCGGGCCTTGTTGAACATGACGCCGTCCGCGGCGCTGGCGATCTGGTAGCCCTGGGCGCCCTCGCCGGTGACGACGAGGGTGATATAGGCCTCGGGCTTCAGCGGGATGTCGAGCGTCTGCTCGCGGCCGCCGGACAGGACCAGGCGCAGCGGCCGGCTGGCGTCGCGCACCAGCTGGAAGGGGGTGACGCGGCCGGCATCCTCGGCGGTCGCGCGCAGCTGGGTGCCGTCCGGCAGCCGCGCCTGCAGCGGCCGGTTCAGCCCGTTGATGACGCGGACGAAGGCCGAGCCCGGCGGCGGCTGCTTGCCGTAGAGCGAATCCTGCGCGGCCACGGGACGCGACAGGCCGAGAACAAGCGCCAGGGCCGCGACGGCCCCGAGCGCCGCCGCGCGAACGGACAGAAACATCAGCCGACCACCTGCTTCATGCGGTTGAGGAAGACGTCGTCGGCCATGGCGTTCTGGCCCCAGGTCGCGCTTCGGTCCGGGGGGGATTCGAAATCGAGCTCGTGGCAGCCCCAGACGATGGCCTTGGGGCGCCCCTGCTGGAAGCCGCTGCTGCCGACATAGTCCAGCATGGTCTTGTAGGGGCCGATCTGGTGCACGTTCCAGGCCAGCGCCACACTGCGGTTCAGGTGGTAGCCGATCATCGCCGCCAGGCCGTAGCGCTGGTGGAAGAAGCTGCTGCCGACGGCGGCGACATCGGCGCGCGGCTCGTCCAGCAGCGAGGCGCCGCCGCTGGCCGCCGTCACCTGGGGGGTGATCACCGGCTGCCAGAAATGCGGGTCCTGGAAGTTCCGCTTGTCGGCCGCCGGCAGCAGGTTGCGCAGGTCGCCGGCATGCTCGTCCTCGCGATAGGTCACCGCCGAGCGCACCTGGCCGGTCTGCGGCGACAGCGCAGGGTTGCGCGCCAGCTGCATCGCCATGGCATGGGCGGCGATGGCGCAGCCGCCCGGCGTCCAATGGGTGTCGGTCTTGAAGAACAGCGGCTGGTCGGGCTGGCGCTGGCGCTGCGCCGGAAAGGCCTCGGCCAGGTTGGCGATGGTGAAGCCGGCATCCTGCAGGCCCTTCTGCCCGGCGGCGTAGCGGCCCTGGAAATCGGCCGGGAAGGCGGTGCCGGGTGGAATCATGTCGCGGTAGATGCGGGTGCGCGACGGGATCAGCAGGATGTTCAGGTCGACGCCGCCGGCGGCGAAGATGCGCCGCGTCTCGCCCAGCACCTGCAGGATGCGGCGGCGCGCCTCGGGCGGGGTCTGCCGCGACAGGTCCCATTTCGGGAAGAGCCAGCCGTCGCGGCCGCGCAGCAGCAGGTTGTCCTGGGCCCGGGCGATGCCCGGCGCGGCCAGCCCGGCCAGGCCCGCGGCGCCCAGCTGCAGCATCCCGCGCCGCCCGACCATGGCGGAGGCGTTCCGGATGGCTGTGGGCTGGATGGCTGCGCCGGCTGCGGCCCGTGCGGCCAAAATTGCGGCCCGATCCTGCCGTGATGCCTGCGCCGCCATCGTCATCTCCTTACGCGATCAACCTTATTGAGTTTTCAAAATTAGCTCAGCTGATGTCAATTGACAGAGAGGCGTCAAATTTCAGGGAACCGTATATTTTTTGGGTTGCCTGGCTCGCCAACCTTGCGCTCCGCGCAATTTCTCCCGAACCCAGTGAGCATTGGTCTCGTTTTTGTCGCTTTAATCTGATCAAGCCTCTGATTTTGACATATCATCTCGAACCATGAGATGGTCCTTCGAACTGACGAGCGGATGCGAAAAAAGCCGGCCGGGTGTCCCCGGCCGGCCTCATCCTGCACCCAAAAATGTAACGGTTAAGAAATAAGTCGCCCGATACGCCCCCTTGCGGGCATCACTCGGCGGCGTCGGCGTCCCGGTCGTCTTCCTGCTCACGCGGGACACTGCCGAAGGCGGCGCCCGGGCCCCAGGCCTGGCCGGCGCGCAACGCGTCGCGGATCAGACTGGCCACCGACTGCAGATGGTCCCACATGGCCGCATGGGCAGCGGCCGGATCGCGGGCGGCGATGGCCTCGGCCAGGCGGCGATGCTCGGCCACGCCGCGGCGGCGCGCCGCCTCGTCCACCAGCGCGGCACGCATCATCGACCACTCGCCACGGATGCGGCAGCTCTCCAGTTGCTCGAACAGCGCCAGCAGCAGCGGGTTCTGCGCCGCCTCGGCCACCGCCCGGTGCAGCGCCGTGTCCCAGCGGCCCCAGCTCTCGATATCGGCGGTCTCGCTGCCGCGGCGCACCGCCTGCTCGATGGCTGCCAGGTTCTCGGCATTGGCCTTGGCCGCAGCCAGGCCGGCCAGCTGCGGCTCCAGCGCCAGCCGGGCTTCCATGATGTCCAGCGGCCGGCCCGGCGGCATGACCCGCAGGGGCTCGCTCGCCGGGCGCGGGCCCAGGAAGGTCCCCTGCCCGACGCCACGCCACAGCCGGCCCTCCAGCTCGAGCCGCGCCAACCCCTCCCGAAGGGCTCGGCGGCTCAGTCCCAGCTTGGCGGCCAGGTCGCGCTCGGGCGCAAGACGCGCCCCTTCGGGCAAGCTCAGCCCCGCCAGATAAGCCCGCAATGCTTGCAGGGCCTCGTCGCCTTTCCTCATGTGACCATGATACGAAGGTTGCGCAGGTGCGGAAGCAGCATTTCGCGCGTTTTCTTCAAGAATCGGCAAATATTTCCATCAGCTGAATAGCACCAATGCTTTATTGGTTCCAATCAAGGCTGAACCTTGGCCATTTCCCTTAACCTACATTAACGATTGGACCCTGGCTGGCGCAGGGTGGTCGCGCTGCCCCGCAACCTCGGTCAGAATCAAGGCTCAAGCCGCATCGCCGACGGCGCGATTCGCACGACTCGTGACCGCTGACGGAGTCTCCCCTGCCTCCCGGCGCGGATCCCCTCAGCTGGGAGAGGTTACATCCAGGTCACGGCAAAAGGTGTCTCCGTGTTGGCGCATTTACGGTCAGCTTTGCGCGAGCGACCAGGCGCCAGGTTTTTTCTCGCCAGTATTTCCGCCGACTGACAAGAGCCCCGGCGCAACCGACGATGGCGGCGCGGGCCAGGCGTACATCATGCCATCGGCAAGGCGATGCCAGCCGGCGTCGCTCCCCCCCACTGCGACGGCAGGACGCCGCGCAGACCCGTCTTCGCCAATGGCGGGATCGCGTGACGCCAGGGCAATCTCCCGACGGGAAACTTTGTCTCCGAAGGCCAGCGGCGCTATTGCAGGCGGAGCAAACCCGGAGAGCGCCATCATGGCCGGATACGCCCCCCCGCAGGAATATGAGGACGACGTCGAGCCGGCCCCCTCGCTGCTGTGGCGCGGGCTGCGGTTGACGGTCTGGGCGGTGGTCAGCTTCGTCCTCACCTTCGTCGAGCTGGTGGCCGAATGGGTGGCGCCGCTGGTGCTGATGGCCGGGCTGGCCTGGTGGGGCGTGCTGCAGGTGGTCGGCACCATCCGGGTCGAGCCGGAGATCCAGCAGTTCCTGCAATACGTGCCGCGCCAGCTGCTGGTCGGCGGCACGGTCTGGACGCCCTCCATGCTGATCACCCAGGGGCTGACCCTGCTGGCCGTGGTCGCCGCCTGTCGCACGCTGAACCGGCTGATCTCGCGCGAGGTCTGAGCGCGCGGCACCGCCCGACTCTGGGCGCCAGCGGGGCGGTTCCGGCGGGTTGCGGCCGTGCTTCAAGCCAGCCGCGCAAGTCTCTGACGCGACGTGACATGCTGGAAATCCAGCACGCAAGCCGGCCCAGCCATGCGGGGCCGGACGCAGAGGGGCGCTGGCAGGGCGCCCCGCCACCCTGCTAGGATGGCAGTCCTCTTCGCCGGGCCGACCAGGGCCGGCACCGCCACGAAAGCCTCGCTGCCATGCGGTTGTCCCGTGCCCAGCTTCTGCGCCTTGTCCCCGGCCTCGCGCTGGCCGCGGCGGCACCCGCCCGCGCTCAGGTCACGGCCGGCACGCCGCCGGGCAGCACGGCGAACAGCCCCAACCCGGCCAGCAGCAACGGCGACCTGGTCTATGTGCTGAACTCGGGCGAGGCCAATATCCTGGTGCTGGACGGCACCACGCGGGAGGAGCGCAAGCGCATCCCCGTGCTGCGCGAGGTGCACCACCTGGCGCTGACCCCCGATGGCAATACGCTGATGGTCGGCGATTCCGGCGCCAACGAGATGCTCTTCATCAACCCGGCCACGGGCGAGCTGCGCAAGCGCGAGGTGCTGTCCAACCCCTATCACCTGGGCTTCAGCCCCGACGGCCGGCGGCTGGTGATCACCAGCCTGCGCCGCGACCAGGTCGATATCTATGGCTGGGACGGCAGCGCGCTGACGCTGCAGAAGCGGCTGAGCGCCCCCGACATGCCGAGCCACCTGGCCTTCCGCCCGGACAACGCCGTCGTCTATGTCACGCTGCAGGGCAATGGCCAGCTGGTCGCCATCAGCCTGGAGACGCTGGAGCCGCTCTGGTCGATGGATGTCGGGCCGGAGCCCGCCGGGGTCATCTGGCACAACGACCGGCTGCTGATCGGCATCATGGGCAGCGACCATGTCGCCGTGGTCGACCCCGCCACCCAGGCGATCGAGCGCACCATCGCCGTCGGCCGCGGCGCCCATGCGCTGTTCCCGGCGCCGAAGGGTGGTCCGATCTTCGTCACCAGCCGCGTCGACAGCCGGATTTCCCTCCTCGATCCGGGGACGCTGGCGGTGACGCGGACGCTGCGGGTCCCGGGCGGGCCGGACTGCATCAGCATCGACCCGCAGGGGCGGCTCTGGGTGACGCTGCGCTGGCAGGGCCGCATCGCCGTCATCGACCCGGAGACCGGCAAGATGGAGGTGCAGCGCGCCGGCCGCTCGCCGCACGGCATCCTCTACGCCTCGGTCGCCGCCCAGCGCGCCGCCGCCACCAACTGACCGGCGCGCCATGGCTCTCGCTGTCTCGTCCCGCCGGCGGCTGCTGGGGGGCGCGCTCGGCCTGGCGGCGACGCCGGCCCTCGCCCAGCCCGCCCTGCAGCAGTGCCGGGCCGGAACGCTGTACCTGACCATCGACACCGGCTGGGGGCGGGAAGCCGACATGATCGCCGCCGCCATGGCGCGGCACGGGGTCAAGGCGACGCTATTCTTGGCGAACGAGCCGGATTTCCGCGGCGGCACCACGCTCGGCCCGGGCTGGGCAGAGTTCTGGCGCGCCCGCGCGGCCGAGGGCCATGCCTTCGCCAGCCACACCTGGCGTCACTGGTATTTCTCCGGCGACCCCGCGCCAGGGCGGGTGCGCTACGCCTCGCGCCGCGGCGGCGAGGGTGCCGAGACGCTGGACCAGCACAGCCTCTGCGCCGAGCTTGCCCGGCCGATCGAGGCGCTGCGCGACATGGCGCCCGAGGCCCGGGTGCTGCCGCTGTGGCGCGCCCCGGGCGGGCGGGTGACCGCCAATGCCCGGGCGCTGGCCGCCGCCTGCGGGCTGCGCCACCAGGGGTGGTCCGCCAACGGCTTCCTGGGGGATGAGCTGGACAGCGCGGCCTATCCCAATGGCCGGCTGCTCAGCCAGTCGCTCGGCCGCATCCGCGACGGCGAGGTGCTGCTGATGCATTGGGGCGTGCGCAGCCGGAAAGAACCTTTCGGCCAGGTCTTCGAGGCGCTGCTGGAAGGTCTGCTGCGCAAAGGCTTCTGCTTCGCCACCCTGCCCGAGCGCGGCATCTGAGGAGAGGGGACGGCCCGCATGTTCGAGACGCTGCGCGACGGCTGGGACCAGATGAATGGCTGGCTGTTCGAGACGCTGGTCCAGCCCCTCCTCTATGCCGCCGGCCTGATGGAATGGGCGGAGGACGCCTTTGAATGGATGGATTTCGCACTGTTCGGCCTGCTGCAGGTGCTGATCATCTACGCCATCTGCCGCCCGCTCGAGGCCTGGATGCCGGTCGAGCCGCGCAGCGACCGCCGCAGCATCCGCACCGACGTCATCTACACCCTGCTGACCCGGCTCGGCCTGCTGCCGCTGATCGCCTTCGTCGCCTTCGCCTCGATGGAGGCGCGGGTCTCCGGCCTGGTGGCCGATAGCGGCTGGGTGCCGCCGACGCTGGAGACGCTGTTCCCGATCCTGCGCGAATGGCCGCTGCTGGCGCTCTGCGTCTATATCGTCGTGCTGGATTTCGGCGAATACTGGCGCCACCGCTTCCAGCACATGTTCCCCTGGTGGTGGGCGCTGCATTCCATCCACCATGCGCAGCGCCAGATGACCTTCTGGACCGACGACCGCAACCACATCATCGACGACATGATCGGCGCCGTCTGGTTCGGCGGCCTGGCCCTGCTGATCGGCGTGCCACCCGGGCAGTTCCCGATCGTCGTCGTCATCCTGCGCCTGGCCGAGGCGCTGAGCCACGCCAATGTCCGCCTCAACTTCGGCGCGCTGGGCGAGCGGCTCTTCGTCTCGCCGCGCTTCCACCGGCTGCATCACGGCGTGCTGGGCTCGGGCGAGAGCGGCAAGAACTTCGCCGTTCTGCTGCCGGTCTGGGACATGATCTTCCGCACCGGCGATTTCGAGCGCCACCGTTATCCCGAGACTGGCGACCCCGAGCTGCCGGAGGCGCTGGCCACCGGCGGCTGGCTGCACCAGCAATGGGCCGGGCTGCGGCGGATGGGCGCCGCCCTGATCGGCCGCGGCTGAGATGGCCGCCGCCTATTCCGCCCCCGCCGCGCTGCGCAACCGCGACCCGATCCTCGGGGTGCTGCGCGACGTCCTTCCACCCTCCGGCCTGCTGCTCGAGGTGGCCAGCGGCAGCGGCGAGCACGCCCTGCACTGGGCGCGTCACCTGCCCGGCTGGACCATCCAGCCGAGCGACGCCGATCCGCGGGCGCGGGCCAGCATCGCCGCCCATGCCGCCGGAGACGACCTGCCCAACCTGCGTCCGGCCATCGCGCTCGACGCCGCGGCCGGCGACTGGCCGGTCGCGCGTGCCGATGCGGTGCTCTGCATCAACATGATCCATATCGCGCCCTGGTCGGCGGCTCTGGGGCTGCTGGCCGGCGCCGCGCGCTGTTTGGAAGCCGGGGCGCCGCTGCTGCTCTACGGCCCCTATCGCCAGGCCGGCGTCCCCACCGCCCCGGGCAACGAGGCCTTCGATGCGGATCTGCGCCGCCGCGACCCCGCCTGGGGCCTGCGCGACCTGGAAGCCGTCGAGGCCGCCGCCATCGAGGCCGGCTTCCTGCCCGGGCCGACCGTCAGAAACATGCCGGCGAACAACCTGACCGTGGTCTTCCGCCGCGGCTGACTCCCGCGGGCTTCACCGCTTCTTCAGCAGCCCTGCCGCAGCATCGCCCCCGCACCAGGAGGGAGCGCCGCGATGCCGGCCAGACAGTTGCTGCTCGGGGCGATGCTGGCGCTGCTGGCGGCGGCACCCGCCGCGGCGCATGACGCGCTGCCGCTGCTGGAGAACGACCTGGCGGCGCAGGACGCCGCCCGCGCCGCCCGCTCCTGGCAGATCGCCCGCGCCCGCGAGGCCGGGGTGGAGCCGCGCATCCGCACCGCCCGCATCGACCTGAACGGCGACGGCCAGCCCGACATCATCGCCACCCTGCAGACGCCGCAGAAATGCGCCGCCATGGGGCTGCGCGACTGCCCCCTGATCGTGCTGAAAGCCGAGGGCAACCGCTTCGTCGAGATCGGCACCTTCTTCGGCGACGAGGTGCAGATGGTCGACCAGCGCCACCAGGGCTGGCAGGCCTTCGAAAGCCGCTTCACCAACAGCCCCTGGCGCCGCACCACCTGGAATGGAACCATGTACCGGCTGGTCCGCTGAGCCGCCGGCGCAATATTGAGCGCTTCGTAAATAGTTTGAACATCTCTCAGCGAGCAGGTAATGCCGGGCTTCCCACCGCGGAAGCTTCGATGCCCGAGCCGCAGCCCCGTCC
>NZ_MLCO01000160.1 GCF_001982615.1 Teichococcus deserti
CGCCGGGGGGGCTGCGACCTCGACGGGCGCGGGTGGTGCGGGCTCCTCGGGCGGCAGCTCCACCTTGGCGTCCTGCAGCAGCCGGGTCAAAGTGGCGGCGGTCTCGTAGAAGCCGTCCCGGCGCTGGACCAGGAAGGCCTGCTCGCCCAGCCAGAAGACGCGGCGCTGCATCGACAGGCGCGAGATCTGCTCGGGCGCTGCGGGCTGGAAGCTGCAGCCGAGAGCCTCGGCGATGCGGAACTGCTCACGCGTCAGGTGCACGTCTTGGTCTTCCCCCGCAGGCCCAGGCAGCCCGCTCCGCTCGGAATCCACCAGGACCCGTCCCCGGCGCGTGGCGGCAAGATAGACCGACCCCGGGGCAGAACCCTAGAGCACAAGTGTAAAAAGGCCGAAAGTTCCGCCAAGAATTCGAACGGGCCTGGCGCCGCGTCATTGCCGCCGCATTGCGCACGAAACTTGCGGCGGTGACGGCAGCGCAGGCGAGGCGCGAAAACTTTGTCGCTGCGGTCAGGCAGCCTCGCACAAAATAACGGCACGCGTCGAGAAATAGCCAGGCCTGACGGCCCCGGGGTGGTCGGCGGGGCGCGTCAGGGGAACGCCCAAGGGGCGCCAGGGCGTGTTCAGGCTTCCTTCGGCTCGGCCGTGTCGCGGAAATAGGGCTCCACCGTGCCCTGCAGCTTCATGGTCATCGGATTGCCCTTGCGGTCCAGGGTGTTGCCGATGGTCAGGCGGACCCAGCCCTCGCTGACGCAGTATTCGTCCACGTTGTTCTTCTCGACGCCCTTGAACCGGATGCCGACGCCGCGCTCCAGCAGGGCCTGGTCGTAGAAGGGGCTCTTCGGATTGGAAGAAAGGCGGTCGGGCGGGGTGTCGGTCATGGCGGGACCCTTCGAGACAGGGAAAAGAATTCAGGCCGGGGGTGATAGCCGATCCGGGGCGGCGCCACCACAGCCAGGGCCATGGCGCCGCCGCCCGGGGCCGATCAGCGCCTGGCGCGCAGCGGCGGGGCCAGGACCTCGGCCGGGATCGGGCAGGCATAGGCGCGGCCGCCGGTACGGCCCGTCAGCTCGGCCTTGGCGCGGGCCAGCAGCTCGGGGTCGCGATAGGCGTCGAGCGCGGTCGCCGCCATGGCCTTGGCGGCCTGGACCATGCCCTTGTGGGCATGCGGGCTCTTGCCCTGGGCGACCGCCTGCCAGGTGTGGAAAGGGGTGCCGACCGCCCAGGTGGCGCCCCAGCACTGCACCGTGGGGACGATCTGGCTGACATCGCCGACATCGGTCGAGCCGTTGCCGGCCAGCGAGGTGCCGTCGAAATGCAGCACGCCGGCATGCAGCGGCTCGGCGCCGACGCTCTCCGGGGCGGCGACGGCGCGCAGGCTGTCGGCGATGTCCTCCTCGCTGAGCGTCGCGCGGATCTCTTCCGCGAATGTCAGGTCGGCGGCGTCGAAGGAGGGCGCGCCGAGGCGGGAGAGATTCTCGAACATGCGCATCTCCAGCGCGGTGTTCGGGATGGTGTCGGAACAGGCCTTGTCGATCTCCATCGACATGGTCGTTCCGGTCATGATGGCGGCGCCCTCGGCGCAGGCGCGGACGCGGTCGAACAGCGCCTGGGCGTCGCGCACCTTCGGGCCGCGGATCAGGTAGAGCACCTCGGCATCGGCCTGCACCACGTTCGGCGAATTGCCGCCGGAATTGGTGATGGCGTAGTGGACGCGGCAATCCAGCGGCATGTGCTCGCGCAGGTAGTTGGCGCCGATGTTCATGATCTCGACGGCATCCAGCGCCGAGCGGCCCAGCCAGGGCGAGCCGGCGGCATGCGAGGCGCGGCCCTTGAAGCGGAAATAGACCTGGAAATTGGCCATGGAGCGCTGCGAGTTGACGCTGCTGACCACGCCCGGATGCCAGGTGACGGCGGCGTCGATGTCGTTGAAAACACCTTCGCGCGCCATGAAGGTCTTGCCGGAGCCGCCCTCTTCGCCGGGGCAGCCGTAGTAGCGCACGGTGCCGGGTAGGCCGTTGGCGGCCAGCTCGTCGCGCGCGGCGACCGCGGCCAGCATGGCGCCGGCGCCGAGCAGGTTGTGGCCGCAGCCATGGCCGGTGGCGCCGGGCGTGACGGCGCGGGGCTCGGCGATGCCGGCCTCCTGGCTGAGCCCGGCCAGCGCGTCGAACTCGCCAAGGAAGCCGATCACCGGGCCGCCGCTGCCGGCCTCCGCCATGAAGGCGGTGGGGATGCCGCCCAGGTTGCGGGTGACGCGGAAGCCCTCGGCCTCGAGGAGGGCAATCTGCTCCTCGATCGAGCGGTGCTCGGCGAAGCGCAGCTCGGCATGCTCCCAGATGCGGTCGGCCATGGCCGAGAAGGCCGGGCTCTTCCGCTCGACGGCGTCGGAGAGCTGGGTGAGGGAGAGAGGATCGTTGCGCATCTGGGGCCTCGCAGGGGCAGGAGCGGCGCCGGCGGGTGGTCGGGTCGACGTCGGAAGCCGTCTTCCTTATGCCCAAGGGCAGGATTGGTCAAAGCCGGTCACAGTCCGGCCAGCGGCGGGGACGGGGCCTTGCTTGTTGTGGGGGCGCATGGTCCCTGGCTTGCACGACGCGCAACGCTCGAGTGGAGAGCCCATGTCCAGCACCCTGCCCGGCAGCCTGCTGCCGGCCGAGAAGATCGGCCTGGCGCCGATCGTCCGGATGACCTTCGGCGTGATCGGGCGGCAGCCGGTCACCTTCCTGCTGCTGCCGCTGCTGGTGGTGTCGCTGCCGACGATCGGCGCGCAGTTCCTGCTGGCGCGGACCCTGCTGCTGCCCGACGTGATGGTGGAGAGCAGCGCCAGCATGATGGTGATCGGCGTTGTGGCGGGGGCCGGGATGGGGCTGTTCGGCATGCTGCTGCACTACCTGCTGCAGGCGATGCTGACCTATGCCGCGGTCGCCGACTTCAACGGCCGCCGCGCCAGCCTGGGCGAGAGCCTGGGCCGCGGGGTGGCGGCGCTGCTGCCGGCGCTGGGGGCGGCGATCCTGATGCTGGCAGGCATCGTCCTGGGCATCGCGCTGCTGGTGGTGCCGGGGGTGATGCTGCTCTGCATCTGGGCGGTGGCGGTGCCGGCGGTGGTGATCGAGCGGACAGGGGTGTTCGGCGGGCTGCGGCGCAGCCGCGAGCTGACCCGTGGCAATCGCTGGCGGATCCTGGGGCTGGCGATCTTCTACGTGGCGATCAGCCTGGCGTTGAGCGGCATCGCGGTCGCCGTCGCCTATATGCTGGTGACCACCGAACTCTACTGGATGGACACGCTGGTGCAGGGGCTGACCTCGGCGGTGAGCGCCACGATCGGCGCCACCGGCAGCGCCGCGCTCTATGCCGAGCTGCGCCGCATCCAGGAAGGTGCCAGCCCCGAGACGCTGGCCTCCATCTTCGACTGAGCCGGCGTCCCGCGCCGCAGTGTCGGCGCGCGGCAGCAGCGACAGGAAAAAGAAGGCGTCCAGGGGAATTCATTCCCCTGGCCTGCTTCACGTATCATGCTTGTCCCTGCGTCGCTTCCCGAACAGCAGCTTGCCCTCCAGCTCGCGCCGCAGCGCCAGGTAATAGGCCTGGAGGAAGGCGGCGTCCGGCATGGCCTCGCCGTGCCAGTCGATCTTGCGGCGGATGCGCTCGGCCACTTCCCGGACGGTGGCGTCGCGGTTCTGCCGCAGGACGGTTTCCAGCACCTGCAGCTCCTTGACGCCATAGGCGCGCAGCTGCCCGGTGGTGAAGCCCGGGCCGGCGGCGGCGGGCGTGGTGGCCAGGTCGGCGAGGAGGGCGCGGCGCGGCAGCTTGACCACCCAGGTGCCGGCGAGCAGGTCGCCGACGCGCAGCCGGTCCCTGTTGAACAGCGGAAAGAACAGGAAGATCCCGGTCCAGACCAGGCCGGCCGCGGCGATCCAGCCGGAGACCTGGTCGTCGCCGGCGAAGAACATGGTGACCGGCAGGAAGATCTCGACCTCGCGCATGAGGTTGCGGGCGAAGATGGCGTCGGCGCCGAGGCGGCCGCCGTCGCGCGCCGCGACCCGCAGGCCCATCAGCCGCTTGCCCGGGGTGGCGTTGCTGGGGCGCAGCTCGAAGACGGTGAAGTAGAAGCTGCGCAGCAGGAAGAAGCTCAGCAGCCAGATGATGGCGGGCAGCGGCAGGTCGGCATGGCGGCCGCCGGTCAGCATGGCCCAGCAGAGGATGGTGATCGCCGTCAGGATCGCCACCATGACCAGCAGGTCGATCAGGAAGGCGGCGGCGCGTTCCGAGGCCTCCCCCAGCGTCAGCCGCAGGTCGACGCCTTCCGGGGTGACGAAGCGGCGGGTGCGGCCGGGCTCCCGCGCGGCGGCGGGCTTGGCGGTCGTGCTCATGCGTCGCCTGCCCCGGCGGCCTTGCGGGGCCAGCCGAAATAGAGCGCCCAGAAGGCCGCGGTGGACCCCGCGATGGCATAGCGCCAGAGGTCGCTCTGGATCATCTGGCGGCCGAAGCCCTCCAGCAGGCCGGCCAGCACCAGCATCAGCACCACGCCGCCCATGGCGGTGGCTGCCTGGCGGCCGGCCAGGCTGGCCGAATGCAGCCGGCTCTCGGCGCCGGGGAAGGCGACGGCCAGGCCGATGCGCAGCCCCGCGGCGCCGGCCAGGATGATGGCCAGCAGCTCGGTCACGCCATGGATCAGCAGCCAGCCGCCGAGCTCGAAGCCCAGATCCTTGCGGACGAAGACGGCGACCATCGCCCCCAGCACGGCGCCGTTATAGGCCAGCAGCAGCGCCGTCGGCAGGCAGAAGGCGAAGCCGAGGGCGAAGGTCATGATGGCGATGCGCGCATTGTGCGTGAACAGGTAGGTGGCGAAGACCGAGAGCGCGTCGGCCGCCGTCTTGTCCTCGTCATAGAGGGTGCCGCGCAGGTATTGCGCCGTGGCGTCGGGGTCGCGGCCGCCGGCCAGGCCCATGGGCACGAAGCTGCGGTACCAGTCGGGATCGGCCTGGACCATGGCATAGGCGACGACGGCGCCGAGCAGGGTGATCAGGAAGGCGGCGAGCAGCTCGCGCCACAGGCCCTGCACGGCACGCGCCCAGCCGCGGGCGAAGAAATGGCCCAGCCGCTCCCCCAGGCTGGCGCGGCCGCCATAGACGAAGAAATAGGCGCGGGTGCAGAGCGCCTCCAGGTAGCGCACCAGCCCCTGGTCGAGCGAGGTGGCGCGGGCGATGGACAGCGCCGAGATGGCGCTGCGGTAGAGCACCGGGATGGCCAGCAGGTCGTCATCCGACAGCCGCCCCCAGCGGCCGGATTCGGCCAGCTTCAGCAGGGCTTCGAGGCGCTGCCACTCGGCCTCGCGCTCGCGGCGGAAGCGGTGGGAGCGCAGGGGAATGTCGCGGAGGGGCGCGTCGCTGACGGTCGCATCGCTCATCGGGTCGGCCTCACAGGGCGTCGCGCCGCTTCAGCGCGTCGTAGCGGTCGATCAGCGCCGGGCCGAGCTCGCGGGCCGAGGCCTCGATGATCTGCACGCCGAGGTGGCGCAGCTTTTCCATGACCAGCTCGCGCTCCTGCAGCATGGCGCCGGCGACGACGGCGCGGGAGACATCGTCGCTGCGGCGCGGGGCGGCCTCGGCCAGGGCCTCGAGCTCGGCGTCGCGCAGCGCCACGAACAGCACCAGGTGGCGCGCCATCAGCCGGCCGACATTTTCCAGCATCAGCTCGGCGCCGGTGGTGTCGGCGAAGTCGGTGAACACGACGACCAGGGAGCGCCGCTTCAGCTCGCCGCCGAGGCGGGCGAGGCCGAGGGTGAAGTTGGTCTCCTCGGTGGAATACTCCAGGCTCGCTGCCAGCCGCTGCAACGTCGGAAAAGCGCTGGGCCCGACCAGCGCGCCGGAGGAAAGCACCGGCTCAGCGTCGAAGGCGAAGAGGCCGACGCGGTCGCCGCCGCGCAGCGCGACATAGGCCAGCAGGAGGGCGGCATGCAGCGCGTGGTCGAGCTTCGGCAGCCCTTCCATCGGCGCGCACATCAGCCGGCCGGTGTCGAGGGCGAGGACGACATGGTGGTTGGTCTCGGCATGGCTCTCGCGGGCCAGCAGCCGGACGTGGCGGGCCGATTGCCGCCAGGCGATGGAGCGCAGGCTGCCGCCGGCGCCGAATTCCTTCAGCGCATGGAATTCGGCGCTGTCGCCGATCTGCTGCTGCACCCGCTGGCCGGGCGGCGCGTGGCGGGAGAAGAGCCGCATGGCGAAGTCGGTCACCGCCCGCGTCCCAGGGAATATTTTGATCTGAGGCCCGGGGCCGAAGGCCTGCTGGCGCCAGGTGAGGCCGAGGGGCCCGCGCCAGCGCAGCCAGGCCATGGGCAGGCCGGCCTCGCCGCGGCGATGCGGCACCAGGGTGACGCGGGCGGTGTCGGAGAAGACCTGGCGGGCGGGGGTGGCGGTCAGCAGCGGGTCGACCTGCAGCGCCAGCTCCAGGCTGGCGGGCGCGCGGCCGCGGAAGCTCGGGCGGAAGACGGCCTCGGCGCGGTCGTCCAGGCCGACGGCGCCGGGCAGGTCGAGCGCCAGGGCCAGGCCCTTGCGCCGCGCCCCCAGCACCAGATCCGCGGCGATGAGCAGAAAAACAAAAAGAATCCAGGCGAGGCCGAGCACCCAGAGCCGCGGCAGGAACAGGGCCAGCAGCAGGGCCAGCGGCGCGCCGGCCGCCATCAGCGCGATGGCGCGCCGCGTCGGATAGAGCGCGCCGCCGGCCGGCTTCACTTGGGGGCTTCCACCTGGGCGATCAGCTCGGCGACGACCGTCTCGGCGCGGCGGCCCTCGATCTGGGCGGCGGGCGACAGCAGCACGCGGTGCCGGAGCGCCGGCAGGGCCAGCGCCTTGACGTCGTCGGGGATGACATAGTCGCGCCCCTCCATCACCGCGCGCGCCCGCGCCGCCATGGCCAGCATCACCGCGGCGCGGGGGGAGGCGCCGCCCTCGAGGTCCGGCGCCTCCCGCGTCGCCCGGACCAGGCGGACGATATAGGCGACCACGTCCTCGTGCAGGCGGATGCCGGCGACGACCGCCATGGCCGCCGACAGCCCGGGACCGTCGAGCACCGGCTGCACGCCGAGCGCCGCCGCATCGGGCGAGCCGCTGCGCTGGCCGTGGTTGGCGACGATGGCGCGTTCTTCCTCCTCCGACGGGAAGGGCATCGACTGCTTGAACAGGAAGCGGTCGAGCTGCGCCTCGGGCAGCGGATAGGTGCCCTGCTGCTCCAGCGGGTTCTGCGTCGCCACCACCATGAAGCGCGCGCCCAGGTCATGGCGGACGCCATCCAGCGTCACGTGGCGCTCCTGCATCGCCTCCAGCAGGGCGGCCTGGGTCTTGGGGGGCGTGCGGTTGATCTCGTCGGCGACCAGCAGCTCGCAGAAGAGCGGGCCGCGGGTCAGGGTGAAGGCGCTGGTCTGAAAGTTGAAGACATTGCTGCCCAGGATGTCGCCCGGCATCAGGTCGGGCGTGAACTGGATGCGGCCGAAATCCAGCGTCAGGGTGCGGGCGAAGCATTGCGCCAGGAAGGTCTTGGCGGTGCCCGGCGGCCCCTCCAGCAGCACATGGCCGCCGGCCAGCAGGGCGGTGGTCAGCAGCTCCACCGTCGCCGCCTGGCCGATCACCGCCTTGCCGATCTCGGCCTGGATCTGCTGCGCGATCTCGCGGACCTCAGCGACGTTCACGGGTCAATTCCTGTCTCCAGCGGTGCAGGTTGCGGGCGGCGCGGACCAGCTCCGCCCGGTTGGTGGCGGCCTCGGCGACCTGCCGCAGCGTCTCGAGGCTGTCCTTCAGCCCCAGCAGCTTGCGACGGCGCTCCAGCGCCTCAGGGTTCAGGCCGGTCAGGCGGGCGGTCAGCGCGGCGTAGCGGCCGCCCATGCGGTGCTCGCGCTGCGCCAGGGCCAGCAGGCCGGCGGTGTTGTCGGCCAGCGCCCGCTGGCCGAGGGCGAGCGCCGCGGCCTCGGCGCGGGCCGGGCCGAAGCGGCGCGCGGCATGCCAGGCGGTCAGCAGGGCGGCCGCCAGCAGGCACAGCGTCGCCGCCAGGAAGGGCGGCTCCAGCGCCAGCTTCATCGGGTTGCGCTGCCGCGCCAGCCCGTTCAGCGAGACGTCGAACTGCACCGCGCCGCCGCCGCGCAGCCCGTCGATGATGGCGAAGGCGGTCTCGGCGCCCTCGAGGCTGCGCAGGCCACGGTTGTTCAGCAGATCCGGGTCGGCCAGCACGTAGAGATGGCCGAGGCCGCTGTGGCGGGCCAGCAGCATGCGGCCGTTCGGATCGGTCAGCAGCGGCGCGTAGTCGCTGCCAAGGATGCTCTGCACCCCGTCCATCGGCGCGGGCTTCAGCCGGCGCTTGGCCGGCAGCGGCGCGGCGGCGGTCAGCAGCGGCGTCACCGGCTCCTCCGAGCGCGACACCTTCCCATCCTCCAGCAGCCGCGAGACGGTCGGCAGGCCGAGCAGCCGCGGGTCGCGCAGCCAGCCGGGATGCTCGGGGTCGCGCCGCGCCGACCACTTCGGCAGCACCAGCAGCACGGCGCCGGCGCGGGCGCTGATCATCGGCGCCAGCTCGCCATAGTCGGTGCCGGCACCCGGGGTCAGCACCAGCAGGTCGGCGGCCTGGGACATGCCGGCCGCATCGCCGGGCCCGGTGCGGGAGATGCCGGTGGGAACGCCCTGGTCCTGCAGGATCCGCACCAGCCCGGCATAGCCCAGCGCCGAGCGCGACAGCGCATGGCCGCCGGGATTCTGCCCGGCGCGCAGGTCGGGCTCGTAGATGGTCAGCAGCAGGAAGGCGGCAAAGGACAGCACGCCGACCAGGATCAGCGAGATCGCGGCGACGGGGGAGAAACCGCCGCTGCCAAGGCGCGCGACTTTGCTCATAGCGGGCTCATGCCGCCCAGGCCGCCGGCTCGGTGAGGCGGGCATAGAAGCCGCGGCATTCCTGCCACTGCGCGTCGCCCATGGCGCGGCCGCCGAAGACCGCGCGCTCCACCACCGCGGCGATGGCGCCGAAGGCCTCGCGCACCGGGGCGGGCAGGGGGGCGAGGGCCGCGATGTCGCGGCTGGTATGGGCCGGGCGCAGCAGGCGCGGGCGCTGCGTGCCGATCTCGGCCAGGCTCTGGTGCAGCAGCAGGCGGACGGCCTCGGCGAAGCGGCCGGCGGCGGCCAGGGCATCGGCCTCGGCCAGCAGGGCGCCGGCGCGGGCGGCCTGGCGCTCGGCCTCGGCGGGGGGGATGGCGGCCTCGACCGCGCCCTCGCGGCGGCGATGCGCCTGGCGCAGCTGGCGATAGACCACCCAGGCCAGGCCGAGCACCAGCAGCGCCACCAGCCCCCAGAGGATCACCTGCGCCACGGGGCCGAGATGGGCGAGCCAGTCCAGGTTCCAGCTGCCGCCGCCGCTGCGGGTCGCCGGCGGCGGCGTCGCGGGCAGCGGGTCCGGGAAGGCGAATTGCAGCCGGTCATCCGCCAGCAGCCGCGCATGCGCCGCGGCGATGCCGGCCCTGGCGGTCTCGTCCATGGGGGCCTTTCGCGTCAGGTAAACCGGCAATGGCCGAGGCGCGGCCGGCTGTCCATGCCCGGATCATTGACAAAACGGTGCGGCAGGCCGGTGATCGCGGGGCCGGAGCCTGACAATCGGAGAGGAGTTCCCATGCGCACACCCCTGATCCTCGGCGGCCTCGGCGCCGCCTTCCTGGCCGGGATCTTCTGCCAGCCGCTGATCGGGCGGGCCGATGCCCAGTCGGGCCCGGCGCCGCTGACCGCGCAGATCATCAACCTGTCAGCCCTGTCCGAAGACGAGATCGGGCCGCTGGCGCCGAATGCCGACCTGCGCTCCCGCACCCTGGTGACCACGCCGGAGGGCACCATCGCGGTGCAGAGCGGCAATGTCCTGAAGCACTTCCACGCCGAGGCCAACGAGATCCAGCTGATCCTGGACGGCAGCGGGTCCTTCTGGCTGGGCGACCGCGAGGTGCAGGTGAAGCCCGGCGACCTGATCGTCATCCCGAAGGGCACGCCGCATGCCGGGTCGCGCGCCACGACGGGGCGGTTCCGCTCGCTGGCGATCAAGCTGCCGCCGCAGCGGCAGGGCGACGTGCACCCGGTGCCTTGACCAACGGTGCCTTGACCTGCGGTGCCGTGAGGCCGGTCAGCCCCCCTGGACCAGGGGGGCGTGGCGGTCGACCAGGATGGCGCTGGCCTGGTTCATGCCGACCAGCTCCACCGCGATGCCGTGGCGGCGCAGCCGGGTGACCACGCCTTCCAGCGCGGCGACGGCGGTGACGTCCCAGAGATGCGCCGCCGTCAGGTCGATGCGCACCCGGCGCGCCGTGTCGCGCAGGTCGAATTTCTCCGCAAACGCATCGGCGCTGGCGAAGAAGACCTGGCCGGCGACGCGGTAGTGCCGGGTGTCGCTGGCCGCGTCATAGGCCACCTCCACCTGCATCATCCGCATGACCTTGGACGCGAAGAAGACGCCGCTGAGCAGCACGCCGATGGTGACGCCGGCGGCCAGGTTGTGCGTCGCCACGGTGACCGCGACGGTGGCCAGCATCACCAGGCTGGAGGGGCGCGGGTGGTGCGCCAGGTTGCGCAGCGAGTCCCAGGCGAAGGTGCTGATCGAGACCATGATCATGATGGCGACCAGCGCCGCCACCGGGACGGCCGCGACCCAGGGCCGCAGCGCCACCATCAGCAGCAGCAGGAAGACGCCGGCAACCAGGGTAGAAACCCGCCCGCGCCCGCCATAGCGCAGGTTGCCCACGGTCTGGCCGATCATGCCGCAGCCGGCGATGCCGCCGAAGCAGCCGGCCGCGAGGTTGGCGAGGCCGAGGCCCGTGCATTCCTGCGCCTTGCTGCTGGTGGTCTCGGTCTGCTCGTCGACCACCGTCGCCGTCATCATCGATTCCAGCAGCCCGACCACGGCCATGGCCAGGGCATAGGGCGCGATGATCGCCAGCGTCTCCAGGCTGAAGGGAATATCCGGCAGGAAGACATGCGGCAGCGCCTCGGGCAGGCGGCCGAGATCGGCCACCGTCTTCACCGGCATCGGGAAGGCGGTGGCGAGGGCGGTCAGCGCGACGATGCAGATCAGCGGCGAGGGGATCACCGTGGTGACCCGCGGCGCCAGGTAGATGATGGCCAGGCCCGCGGCGATCAGGGCGTAGGTGTGCCAGGTGACGTCCAGCATCTGCGGCAGCTGCGCCGAGAAGATCAGGATGGCCAGCGCGTTGACGAAGCCGGTGCGCACCGAGCGCGAGACGAAGCGCATCAGCACGTCGAGCCGCAGCAGGCCGAAGACCACCTGGATGACGCCGCAGAGGATGGTGGCCGCCAGCAGGTATTGCAGCCCGTGCGCGGCGACCAGGGCGGCGGCGACCAGGGCGACCGAGCCGGCGGCCCCGGAGATCATCGCCGGCCTGCCGCCGAAGATCGACAGGACGATCGCCATGACGAAGGAGGCGAAGAGCCCGACCTCCGGATCGACGCCGGCGACGAAGGAAAAGGCAATGACTTCGGGGATCAGGGCGAAGGTGCCGACCATGCCGGCCAGGATGTCGCGGCGCAGCGCGCCGAGGCCGCCGAACCATTCGGCCCGGTAGCGTGAAAGCGAGTTCATGATCATGCGATGTCGCATCCGCAGAAGGGGCATGGGCCTCCGCGCCCGTCATGCCGCCTGCGTTGTCCGGCGGATTGGCGGCCGGAAGAGCCACCCGGGTTTGCACCGGGTCCAGGGCGAATGGGCCGAGGCTAGCGGCCGCGATGCTGCGGCGCAACCTCGACCCGCTTCGGATTACCCGCGCTTAATGTTCCAGAAGATCGGGAAGCCCTTGAGCATGCCGGCGATATCGGCGCGATAGGCGGTCGGCTGGTAGAAGGCGCCGAGCGGCAGATAGGGCACCTCCTGGAAGGCCAGCGCCTGCATGTCGCGACAGATCTTCTTCTGGTCCTCCAGGCCCGGCGTATCGAACCACTGGTTGCGCAGCGCTTCCATCCGCGGATTGTCGGGCCAGCCGAAGGTGGCCGCCTTGCCATGGCCGCGCAGATAGGTGTTGGCGGCCGGGTTCACGGCGCCGACACCCAGCGTGTAATTGGCCCAGACATGCCAGCCGCCCTGCTCGACCGGGGCCTGGGAGGCGACGCGGGTCAGCACCGTGCCCCAGTCCAGCGCCTGGTAGTCCAGGTTGATGCCGACCCGGCGGAACATGTCGCCGGCGACCTCGCTGATGGCGTTCAGCGCCGCGAAATCCGTCGGCACCGGGAACACGATTTTTTCTCCTTTGTAGCCGGCGGCGATCAAAGCACGCTTCACCGCCTCCAGGTCGCGAGGACCGCGCAGCGCTTCCAGCCCCGCATCATTCGCCATCGGCGAGCCTGGCGAGAAAAAGCCGACGTCATCCTTCCAGCGGCTGCGATCCTCGCCGGCGATGGCGATCAGATAGTCGGACTGGCGGATGGCGCCCATCAGCGCGCGGCGCATCTCTGGCCGGTCGAAAGGCGGGATGACGTGGTTGAAGCGGATCATCGGCAGGAAGCCGAAGGTGTCCAGCACCTCGACCTTCAGCGCATTGTTCTTCTGCAGCAGCGGCAGGTAGTCGGAAATCGGCTGGTCCCACCAGTCGATCTCGCCGCGCTGCAGGGCGGCGGCGGCGGTCGCGGCATCGGGGATGGTCAGCCATTCGACGCGGTCGAACTGCGCCCGCTTCGGCCCGGCGATATAGCTGGGCGTGCCGTCCTCGCGCGGGCGGTAGGCCTCGTTGCGGGCATAGACGGCGCGCGAGCCCGGGATGCGCTCATTGGCCACGAAGCGATAGGGGCCGCTGCCGACCATCTCGGTGATCTGGGTGCTGCCCTCGGTCTTCGCCAGCCGCTCCGGCATGATGGCGCAGATGCTGGCGCCGGGCTTGCCCAGCACGTCCGGCAGCAGCGGGAAGGGCTTCTTCAGCCGGAACTCGATGGTGCGGTCGTCGGGGGCGGAAAGCGCGTCGACCACGGCCATCAGCGACTGCGCATAGGAATCGCGGCTGCCCCAGCGGCGGATGGAGGCGACGCAGTCCCGCGCCAGGACCGGCGTGCCGTCATGGAAGGCCAGGCCCGGCCGCAAGGTCAGGCGCCAGCGCTTGCCGTCATCCTCGACCACATGGCCCTGGACCATCTGCGGATGCGGGCGCAGCTGCTCGTCGACGCCATAGAGGGTGTCGAAGACCATCATGCCGTGGTTGCGGGTGACCAGGCCGGTGGTCTGCACCGGATCGAGCAGCGCCAGGTCGGCCTGGGGGACGAATTTGAGCACCCGCTGGTTCTGCGCGGCGACCAGCGAGGGACGCGCGAGGCCGGCCGCGGCCGCCCCGCCGACGAAAAGTCGTCGGGAGATCATGCCACGGCCTCCGCCAGGAGGGGACGGTGCTGCGCCCAGGGCCGCGCCTGCTCGAAGGCATAGGAGGCCTGCAGCACGCCGAGATCGTCGAAGCGGGGACCCACGATCTGCAGCCCGACCGGCAGGCCGCCATCGCTGAAGCCGCAGGGGATCGAGGCCGCCGGATTGCCGGAGAAGTTGAAGGGGTAAGAAAACTCGGCCCACATCAGCCAATCCCAGGGATGCTGCGGCCAATCCTCGGGCTGCAGCAGATGCGCCGGGAAGGCCGGCGTGCTGACCGCGGGCGTCAGAAGAAAATCGTAGTCGGCGAAGAAGCGGTGGATGGCTTCCACGTATTCCAGCTTGCGGGCGCGCATCACGTGGTACTGCTCGGCGGTGAAGCTGCGGCCGGCATCCATCATGGCGACCAGGCCGGGATCCATCCGGTCGCGCCATTCGTCGAGATACATATTGGCCCGCGCCAGATAGCCGGCCGGCCAGAAGAAGCGCGCCAGCTCCGGCCCCAGCTTGCCCCAGGCGGGGGTGACCAGCTCGACCTTGGCGCCCATCTCTTCGAAAACGCCGACGGCCTTTTCGACCAGCGCCGCGACATCGGCATCGACGCGGGCATGGCCGAGATCGGGGCTATAGGCGATGCGCTTGCCGCGCAGATCGGCTTTCAGCAGCGACGGGTAGTCGGCCGGCGGCGTCTCGCACGAGGTATGGTCCCAAGGGTGCGGCCCGGCCATGGCCTTCAGCATCATCGCCGAGTCTTCGACGGTGCGGGTCAGCGGCCCCATATGGGTGGCATAGTCGTTGTTCGGCACCGGCCAATAGGGGATGCGGCCATAGGTCGGCTTCAGCCCGTAGACGCCGCAGAAATGCGCCGGCATGCGCACCGAGCCGCCGCCGTCGGAACCCAGATGCAGTGGCCCGAAGCCCGCCGCCGAGGCCGCCGCGGCGCCGGCCGAGGAAGCACCGGCATTGTAGCCGCGCTTCCAGGGATTGTGGGTGATGCCGGACAGCGTGCTCTGGCTGACGCCCTTCCAGCCGAATTCGGGGACGGCGGTCTTGCCCAGCATCACCGTGCCCGAGTCATGCAGGCGGGCGATGCAGGGGGCGTCGACATCGGGCACCCAGTCCTTGGTGGCGTGCGAGCCCAGCGCCGTCACCAGCCCCTTGGTGTGGTGCATGTCCTTGATGGTGACGGGAATGCCCTCGAGCGGGCGCGGGCTGCCGCCGGGGGCATAGGCGGCCTCGGCGGCGCGGGCCTGGGCCAGCGCGATCTCCGGCGTCAGCATGGTCATGGCGTTCAGCGGCGGGTCCAGCGCCTCGACGCGGGCCAGCAGCGCGCGGGTCACCTCGACCGGCGACAGCCGGCGCGCGGCATATTCCCGGCGCAGATCGGCGGCCGGCATGAATCCCAGTTCTTCGCTTTCCATCGGCACCCCCTCTTGGACAGAGCGTGGCGTTGGCGGCACTCCCCAGGCGGTGATCTTTGTCAGCTTGCCCGCGGAAGGCAGCCTCGCTTATTGGGATGGACTATGAAGACGCAGCGTTCCGTATGTCAATCGGGTCCCAGGATGGGCCGGCCGCGCGACCCGGCGCTGGACGAGGCCATCCTCGACGCCGCCCAGGCGCTGCTGGAGGAGGCCGGCTGCAGCGGCTTCACCATGGAGGGCGTCGCCAGCCGGGCCGGGACGGGCAAGCAGACGCTGTACCGCCGCTGGCCGTCGCGCGGCGAGCTGCTGATCGACCTCTACTACCGCGACCCGATGCCGGCGCCGGCGCTGGACGGGACGCTGGCCGAGGCGCTGGACGGCTTCCTGGAATTGAACCTGCAGCGGCTCTACCGCCCCTGGCACCAGAGCCTGCTGCGCAGCCTGGCGGTGGCCGCGCAGGAGGATGCGGCGCTGAAGCAGGTCATGCTGGCGCGCATCACCCATCCGCGGCTGGAGCTCGGCCGGGCGATCTTCCACCGCGCCGAGGCGGCGGGGGAGGTGGCCGCCGGTCTCGACGTCGCGCTGATCCTGGAGGGCGCGATCGGCGCCATCTGGTTCCAGCTGCTGTTCAGCCCGACGCCCATCACGCCCGACTTCAAGCCGCGGCTGCTGCGGGCGATGCTGGCGCAGGCGCGCGGCTAGCGCCGGACGAAGCGCTGCACCCGCTGGCCGTTGTCGACCTCGGAGATATAGAGGCTGCCCTCGCTGTCCTGGGCGATGTTGTGCGGCACGTGGAACTGCCCGGCCTGCCGCCCGGGCCGGCCGAAGGTGGAGAGAACCTCGCCGTCCCGTCGCCGGATCACCCGCGCGACGCCGTTCGAGTTGTCGACGCTGAACAGGAATTCCTGCGACGGGTCGAGCGACGGGATCAGGTCGGCGACCGAGCCGTTCAGCCTTGTCTGCGGCGCGATGAAGTGTTCCTCGACGAAAGTCCCGTCGCGCTGGAAGACCTGGTAGCGGTCGTTGGTGCGGTCGCAGACATAGACCAGCCGGTCGCGGGTCAGGCGGACGCAATGCACCGGGCTGGCGAATTGCCGCGAGGGCGGCTGGCCCGGCGTATAGGCGGCGGTGCCGCCATAGGCCTCGGGCCCGCCATCCACCGGCGGCTGGCCATAGGCGCCCCAATGCCGCTTGTAGGCGCCGGTCTCGCTGTCGAAGACGATGACGCGGCGGTTGCCGTAGCCGTCGGCGACGAAGACCTCGCGCGCCACGGTGTCGACCTCGACATCGGCGGGGCGGTTCAGGTTGGCGGTGTCGGCATTGCCCTTGGACTGGCCGGCGCGGCCGATCTGCAGCAGGAAGCGGCCGTCGAGGGTGAATTTCAGCAGCTGGTGGTCCTTCGGCCCGCTGCCGGCCAGCCAGACATGGTCGTTCGCATCGACATAGATGCCGTGCTCGAGCTCCGGCCATTCGAAGCCCTGGCCCGGCCCGCCCCAATGGCGCAGCAGGGTGCCCTGGCGGTCGAAGACCAGCACCGAGGGCGCGCGGACGCAGCAGCTGGTCTCGGGCGGGTTGCGCTCGGCCATCAGCTGGCGGGCGGCGATGGTCGAAGGGCGGTGGGCGATCCAGATATGGTCACGCTTGTCGACCGCGACGCCGGCGACCGCGCCGATGATCCAGTTGTTCGGCAGCGGCTTCGGCCAATAGGGGTCGACCTGGAATTCCGGGACCGCGGTCGGCGCCGCCATTTGGGTTTTCGCAGCCGCCGCGGGCAGGCCGAGCGATGCGGCCAAGCCCAGGCTGGAACTCAGAAGATGGCGACGCAGCATGGCATCCTCCCCTTTCGTTGCTTGCCCGGCACGGTAGCGCAACCGGGCGGAAAGGGAAGGCAACAGGGGATCAGTGCCAGGCAGTCAGGCCGGCCATGATCTGGCGGTCGATGGCGATCAGGAAGGACAGGTCGGGGCTGTGGCGGTCCTGCTCGCGCAGCACGGCGACGCCGAGGGTCGCCAAGCCCTGGCGCAGGGCGACCGGCAGGCTGCTGTCGGGATCGGCGATGGCCACCATCACCGCCTGCCACAGGCGGCGGTTCAGCGTCAGCGCCCCGGCCCGCAGCGCCTTGTCCTCCTGGGCCGCGACCAGCGCGCCGACGGCCTTCTGGAAGGCGGCGGCCTCGCCAGCGCGGCCATGCTGCAGCGGCAGGGCGGCGGCGATCGGGGCGAAGGCGGCGGCGGAGGCGAAGGGGACGGTGATCATCGGTTCGGGCTTCCTGCTCGGTGTTGCTGCGCCGTGTCGTTCGGCGTGACCTCACATTGCCGGGAGCTTGCTTACCTGGTGGTTAAAGTGTGGGGCTCAGCGATTTTTTTCAGCCGTTGTCGCGAAAGCCCGGATAGAGCGTCATGCCGCCATCGACATAGAGCGTGGCGCCGACGACGTAATCCGCCAGGTCGGAGACCAGGAAGAGCGCGGCGCGGGCGACATCCTCCGGCTCGCCGACGCGGCCATAGGGGATGAGGTCGAGCATCTTCGCCTCGCCCTCGGCGCGGGCTCCGGCATTGATGCGGGTGCGGATGGCGCCGGGGGCGATGGCATTGACGCGGATGCCCTCGGCCGCGACTTCCTGCGCCAGGCTCTGCATCAGCATGGCGATGCCGCCTTTCGACGCGGCGTAATTGGCGTGGCCGGCCCAGGGGATGCGGTCATGCACCGAGGACATGCAGAGGATCTTTCCCAGCGCGCGCGAATGCGGCCGGCGGCCCTGCGCGCGGAAGCGGCGCAGCGCCGCCTGGCAGCAGAGGAACTGGCCGGTGAGGTTGGTGGAAATCACCTTGTGCCAGTCCTGCAAGGTCATCTCTGCAAACGGGGCATCCTGCTGGATGCCGGAATTGGCGACCAGGATGTCGACGGCGCCGAAGCGCGCGGCGGCCGCCTCGAACATCCGCGCCACGGCGTCGGGGTCGGCGACATCGGCCTGGACGGCGATGGCCTCGCCGCCTTTCGCCTCGATGCCGCGCACCACCTCGGCGGCGGCCTCGACGCCGCCATGGTAGTTCACCACCACCGCGGCGCCGGCTTCGGCGAAAAGCTCGGCGATGCCACGGCCGAGGCCAGAGCTGGCGCCGGTGACGACGGCCACCTGGCCGGCAAGGGACAGCTGCATGGGCAAAGCACCTCCGCCCCGGCAACGCCTGGGGCGGGCCGGCAAAGGTGGCACGTTTGCGTGTGGGGTCAGCCTGCGGCGGGCAGCCAGAGCGTGACCAGGGTGCCTTCGCCGGGCTCGCTTTCCAGCGCCAGGCCGCCGCCGGACTGCTCGGCGAAGCCCTTGGCCATGGACAGGCCGAGGCCGGTGCCCTGCTCGGCCGGTTTGGTGGTGAAGAAGGGCTCGGTCACGCGCGCCAGGGTCTCGGCATCCATGCCCATGCCGTCGTCGCGCACGCCGAGCCGGATATAGGCGCCCGGGGCGAGGCCGGCGGGATGCGCCCCGGCCACCCTTTCCGCGGCGGCCGAGAGAGAGATCAGGCCGCCGCCGGGCATGGCGTCGCGGGCGTTGATCGCCAGGTTCAGCAGCGCGGTCTCCAGCTGGCGGCGGTCGGCCAGCAGGGGCGGCAGCTGGGCGCAAGGCTCGACCTGGCAGGCATAGCGGCGGCCCAGGCTGTGGCGCAGCATCTCGGCCAGCTGCGTCAGCAGGGAGGCCGGGTCGACCGGCTCGGCGCGAAGCTCGGCCTGGCGGGCGAAGGAGAGCAGCCGGCTGGTCACCGCGGTGCCGCGATCGGCCGCCTGCAGCAGCGCCTCGGCGACGGCGGCGACCTGGTCGGGCTGGTCGGGCGCGCGGGCGATGATGGCGGCGCCGCTCTGCACCGACTGCAGCAGGTTGTTCATGTCATGCGCGATGCCGCTGGCCAGCTGGCCGAGGGCGCGCATCCGCTCGGCATGGGCGGCGCGGGCCTGGGCGGCCTCGCGCTTCTCGACCTCGTCGCGCACGCGCTGCTCGAGGGCCTGGTTCAGCCGCTCGAGCTCGGCCTGGGTCTCGCGCAGGGCGGTGATGTCGTGATGGGCGCCGACCATGCGCAGCGCGCGGCCCTCGGCATCGCGCTCGATCTCGGCGCGGGCGGAGATCCAGCGCACGCCGCCATCCGGCGTAACGATGCGGTATTCCTGGGCGTAGTCGAGGGCGCCGCTGGCCTCCGAGATGGCCTCGAGGAAGCGGCGCTCGGCGCGGTCGCGGTCCTCTGGGTGCAGGCGCGCCACCCAATGGGCATGGGCCTCGTGCACGGCAGCGGCGGGCAGGCCCTGCACCGCCATGTATTCGGCCGAGCGCAGGTTGATGCCGCTGGAGAGATCGATCTCGAAGCCGCCGACCTGGCCGATGCGCTGGACGCGACGAAGGCGGGCCTCGCTCGCGGCGAGCGCCGATTGCAGGCGGGAGGCCTCGGTCATGCGGGGCGAGGGAGCTGGGTCATCGAACGCCGCCTTGGCCCGGCCACAGGGCGCGGCCGGCGACGTCATGATGACCGAAAGCATAACGGCGGGCAATCCGGAGGGCTCAGGCGATGGCCTGGAGCGTCAGCGGATCGCCGATCCCCTTGAACCTGTCTGTCAGCGTCGCGTCGAAGATTGTCGGCCCCGCCTCGCCGGCCGCAGCGGCGAAGAGGGTCATGCAGGAGCGGAACTTGATGTCGTCCGGGCTGCCGAAGATGGCGTGGAGGTCTTTTTCGGGATGGCTTCGGACGAGGGTGGCGCAGTCGATCAGGCGGGGCCCGAGGATGGGGTGGGCGAGGTAGGCGCGGGCGTCGTCGAGGTCGTCGAGGCCGTAGTGGAGGGCGGTCGGGCTGCGGCCGAGGCAGCGCAGCTGGGGGAAGACGAACCACATCCAATGGCTGCGCTTGCGTCCGGCCTGGAGTTCGTGGCGGACGGCGTCGAGCACGGGGCTCTGGGCGTCGAGGAAGCGCTGCGGGTCGAGCATGGGCCGCAGGTGGTGCGCCGATCGGTCGCCTGCAAGAACAAAAATAGATGAGGGAGGTCTGGAGGGAGAATACTTTCTCCCTCCAGTCTTACTGTTCGATGTTGCAGTGGCTGCTTACGAGGTTCGCGAATTTGTCAGGCTCGATCTCGATCCCCAGCCCCGGCGCGTCCGGCACCGACACCGTCCCGTCCGCGTTGAGCTGCGGCCGCCCGCAGAGGTCGAGCAGCGGGTTGGGCCCCGCGTCGAATTCGAGGAAGGGATAGGCGCCGAGCCTGGCCCCGCTGCGGATGGCCGGCAGCGTCGCCGTGACATGCAGCGCCGCCTGGAAGTTGACGATGCCGCCCCAGACATGCGGGACCACCGGCCGCTCGAAGATCTCGCCGAGCATGGCGACGCGCTTCGTCCCCGTCAGCCCGCCGCAGATGGCGATGTCGGGCTGCAGCACGTCCATGCAGCCGGCCTCCAGGAAGGGCAGGAAGGCGGATGCGCTGCCGAAGGTCTCGCCGCCCGCCAGCGAGGGCACCAGATGCGGCGCCAGCATGCGGTAGCCGGCGAGGTCGTCGGGGATGGTGGGCTCCTCGATCCAGAGGAGGTTGGCCTCCTCCATGCGGCGGGCGGCGGCGAGCGCGGCGCGGGGGGCGTAGGACTGGTTGAAGTCCAGCATCAGCGTGCCGTCGGCGCCCATCAGCCGGCGGATGGCGAGGGCGGTCGCGGCGTCGTCGGCCGGGTCGAAGCCGCTGCGCAGCTTGATGGCGCGGAAGCCGGCGCGGAGATATTTTTCCGCGTCACGCTCGAAGTCGCGATAGGGGTGGCCGCCGGGCTTGAAGAAAGGGCCGGAGGCATAGGCGGGGATGCGGTCGCGGATCCGCCCGCCGAGCAGGGTGCTGAGCGGCACGCCCTGCTGCCGCGCCGCCAGGTCGTGCAGCGCGATGTCGAGGCCCGAGACCGCGATCAGCGCCGGGCCGCCGCGGTCGGTGCCGGCGGCGTCCAGCATGGCGTGCCAGTGGCGGGTGATGGCCTGCGCGTCCTGGCCGAGCAGCAGCCCGGCCAGGCGGCTTTCGATGATGGCTTTCGCCGCCGCCGGGGCCTGCCAGCATTCGCCCCAGCCGGACCGGCCGGCGCTGTCGCGGATTTCCACCAGCAGGGTCTCGCGCCGGTCGAAGAAGACCAGGGCATTGCCGATGACCTCGGGCAGCGGGGCGACCAGGTGGTAGAGGCGGATGGCGGCGATGGTCATGCCTTGGCTCCTTGGGCGGCGGGGCGCTGCTGCATCATCTCGCGCATGCTGCGGCCGAGGATCAGGATGGCGATGGCGGTGGCCGCCATGGCGCCGGCGAGGACGAAGAGGGCGCCGGCGAAGCCGCCCGTGGCGTCGCGCACCCAGCCGATGATGCTGGGGCCGAAGAAGCCGCCGGTGCTGCCGACCGAGTTGATCAGGGCGATGCCGGCGGCAGCGGCCGCGCCGGTCAGCAGGGTGGTCGGGAAGATCCAGATATTGGGCGAGGCGCCGCCGATGCCGGCCGCCCCGATGGTCAGGCCGACCAGCCCGATCAGCGGGTCGCTGGCGAGCGCCGCGATCAGGAAGCCGACGGCGCTGGCCAGGAAGGGGCCGGCGGCGTGCCAGACGCGCTCGCCGGTCCTGTCGGCATGGCGGCCGACCAGGATCATGGCCAGCGCCATGAAGGCCGAGGGGATGGCGGCGACGAAGCCGGTCTGCACGGTGGACAGGCCGAAGGCGCGGATGAACTGCGGCATCCAGATGGCGATGCCGGTGGTGCCCATGACGAGACCCACGGCGATGGCGCACATCAGCAGCACGCGGCCATCGGTCAGCGCCCGCCCGATGCTGAATTTTTCCTTCTGCTCTTGCGTCGCGCGCTCGGCGGCCATGCGGTTGGACAGCCAGCCGCGCTCGTCGGCGGTCAGGAAGGTCGCGGTCTCGGGGCGGTCGGGCAGGGCGAGGGCCACGACGACGCCCATGATGACGGCGGGCATGGCCTCGATGATGAACATCCACTGCCAGCCGGCCAGGCCCTGCAGCCCGTTCATATGCTCGATGATCAGGCCGGAGACCGGGGCGCCGATCACCGAGGACAAGGGAACCGCGATGTTGAAGGTGGCGAACATGCGCGCCCGGTATTCGCGCGGGAACCACAGCGTCATGTAGAAGATCATGCCGGGGAAGAAGCCGGCCTCGGCGGCGCCCAGCAGGACGCGGACGACGTAGAAGCTGGCCGGGTTCCAGACGAAGGCGGTGGCCGCCGAGAGCAGGCCCCAGGTGATCAGGATGCGGGCGATCCAGATCCGCGCGCCGAAGCGCACCAGCATCAGGTTGCTCGGCAGCTCGCACAGAACATAGCCGAGGAAAAAGATGCCGGCGCCGAAGCCGAAGGCCGAGGCGCTGAAGCCCAGATCCTGGTTCATGGTCAGCGCGGCGAAGCCGATATTCACCCGGTCCAGGAAGGCCGCGAAATAGCAGACCATCAGGATCGGCAGGATGCGCCAGGCCGCCTTGGCGATGATGTCAGGGCGATCGTGAGCGCTGGCGATGGGGGCCGCCATGGCGGGGGTTTCCTCTCCGGAATGCGCGGGCTGCGCCGCGCTTGGTGTTCGTTGTCCCTCCGTCATCGGATCATTGACATCGACAATCAAATGGGATGTTTCAAACTCGTCATATTGGAAAAGCTGATATCGCCATGCGGGTGACGCTCGCCCAGCTCGAGGCCTTCTTCTGGACGGTGCAGCTGGGCTCGGCGCAGCGGGCGGCGCAGCACCTGAACCTGGCGCAGCCGACGCTGTCCCTGCGGCTGAAGGACCTGCGCGAGGAGATCGGGTCCGAGATCCTGGAGCGCACCGGCCGTGGGTTGCGGCCGACGCCCGAGGGCCGCGCCCTGCTGCCGCGGGTCGCCGCCATCATGGCCGAGCTGCGCGGCATCGGCGGCGCCGACCCGGTGCGCGACATCGCGGGCCCCATCCGCGTCGGGTTGGCAGAGGGTTTTGCCGTGACCTGCCTGCCGCCTTTGCTGGCGGCATTGAGAGAGGACCATCCGGCGCTGCAGCCGGAATGGGTGGTCTCGACCAGCATGACGCTGGAGACGGCGCTGCTGCGCGACACGCTGGACATCGCCGTGCTGCTGAACCCGATCGGCGACGAGCGGCTGTCGATGACGCCGCTGGGCTCGCAGCCGACCAGCTGGGTGGCGCCGGCGGGCTGGGGGCTGGCCGGGCCTGTGTCGCCGCGGGATCTCTGGGACCTGCCGGTGATCTCCAACCCGCCGCCGGCGGCG
>NZ_MLCO01000161.1 GCF_001982615.1 Teichococcus deserti
CTACCAGGACGTCCACGGTGGGGGCGCCGGGGGGGCGCGCGTCAGGCCGCGTGGCGAACATCGAAGCGTCTCGCAGTGAAAAGATCCAGGGCAGGGTCCAGCGCGCCGGCGGCGATCATCGGCGCCAGGCGGTTGGCATGGGTGCCGGCCAGCGTCACGCCGGAATGGCAATTGGCGGTGAAGGCGCCGGGGAAGCGCTCGGACTGGTCGTAGATCGGCAGGCCATCGGGGGCCATGACGCGCAGGGCGGACCAGGCGCGCACCAGGTTGAGGTCGGCGATCCAGGGGAAGCACTGCACGGCGCGCTGGGCCATGCGGCGCATGATCTCGGGCTTCTGGCTGACGTCGAAGCCGGCATCCTCCTTGCTGTCGCCGATCAGCAGGCTGCCTTCCTCGGTCTGGCGCAGGCTGACGGTGGGCATCGGCAGGAGGTTGCGGGCGCGCTCGGTGACCAGGATCTGGCCGCGCTCCGGCCGCACCGAGGCTTGCAGCCCGAAACGCGGGGCGAGCTCGGCATTGCCCAGACCCGCGGTCAGCACGACGCGTGGCGCCTCGGCCACGTCGTCGCCGGCCTCGATCCGGAAGTCGTGGGGGGCCGCCTTGCTGCCGGTCAGGCGGGCATTCGGGCGATAGGTGCCGCCCAGGTCGGTGAAGCCGCGATGCAGCGCCCGCAGCAGATAGAGCGGGCTGGCATGCCCGTCATAGGGCGTCCAGCTGACGCCGACGACCTTGGGGCCGAGGCCAGGCAGCATGTCGCGCGCCTCCGCGCCGCGGATCATGCGGTAGTCCAGGCCGAAATTCCCGGCCTCCCGCTGCAGCCGGGCCATGTACGCCGAGCGCGCCTCGAATTCCTCCTCCGACAGGCAGAGGCTGACGCCGCCCGGCTGCTGCAGCCCGGTGCCGATGCCGGTCCTGTCCTTCAGATCGGCGGCCAGCGACGGCCATTCCTCGGCCGAGCCGCGGGTCCAGCGCTGGTAATGCGGCGCCCCAAGCCCCTTGGACTGCACCCAGACCAGGCCGAAATTGCCACGGCTGGCGCGGAAGGCGATGTCGCCCTCGTCCAGCAGCAGGCAGCGCAGCCCGAGCCGCTGCAGGCCGAAGCCGATGGCGGCGCCGACCAGGCCGCCGCCGATCAGGATGGCGTCGAAGCGTTGCGGGGTCATCAGCGGCTTTCTCCCGTCAGCAGCCGGTCGATCGGGCCGCGGCAGGGCAGCGCGGCGGGCGAGCAGGTCCTTCGACCGATAGAGGCGAAGCGGTCCCGGGGCAACGGCGTCCTGACCATCGGCCTGCCGCGGCGAGGGGCCTTTTGCTTCGCGCCGAAGCTGATATTGAAGCGGAAGGCTGACGGATCGGATCGGATGGCGGCTGGGTCGGATACCAGGGGCGGGGGCGAGGACATCGCCCGGCTGTCCCTGCTGGGCTTCCCGCAGATCCTGCCGCCGGACGCCGCCATCGCCGCGCATGTGCGCAGCCAGCTCAGCCAGCACGCCCGCCTGAACCCCGCCGAGCAGGAAGCGATCTCGCTGCGCCAGCGGCAGCTGCTGCTGGAGCTGGCGCGGCGCCATTCCGATGTCTGGCGCGCCCGCCTGCCGGCTGTCGAGCCGACCCGGGATCCGGCGTCCTGGCAGGCGGTGCCGATCCTGCGCCGGGCCGAGCTGCAGGCCGCCGGCGCCGGTCTGCGCGCCTATGACCCGGCGCGGACGCCGCTCGACGTCAAGGCGGCGCATACCTCCGGCTCCACCGGACAGCCGGTCGAGGTGGAGCGGCTGCTGCCGGTCTACCGCCCGATCTACCAGGCGGTGTCGGAGCTGGAGAAGCGCTGGCACGGGATCGACGGCCGCTCGACCCGGGCGGTGATCCGCGACATGCCCGATGGCGAGCACCGCCAGGTCAGCCTCGACCAGAAGGTCGGCCGGGTGCTGGTGCGCAACATCATCGAGCACCCGGCCGAGGCGCTGCTCGACTGGCTGCGCGGCACCGGGGCGCAGCAGCTGATCACCCTGCCCAGCATGGCGGCGCGGCTCGCCCGGCTGGCGCTGGCCCAGGGCGGCGGGCCGCCGCTCGAGAAGGTGCTGACGGTGGGCGAGACCGTCGACCCCGAGCACCGCCGGCTCTGCGCCGCCGCCTTCGGCGCCCGCCTGGTCGACCGCTATACCTGCGAGGAGCTCGGCTGGATCGCGCTGCAGTGCCCGAAGCACGATCACCTGCATGTCCTGTCCTCGCTGGTGCATCTGGAGATCGTCGACGGCCGGGGGCGGCCCTGCGGCGTCGGCCAGCCGGGCGAGGTGCTGCTGACCGGGCTGCAGGGCTATGCGACCCCGCTGATCCGCTACGCCATCGGCGATGTCGCCGAATGGGGCGCCCCCTGCGACTGCGGCATCACCCTGCCGGTGCTCCGCCGCGTGCTCGGCCGCCGCCGCAACTTCCTGCGCATGCCCGACGGCAGCGAGCGGCTGGCGCGACTTGCCGGCGACCGCTGGCACGCCGCCTTCCCGCAGGTGGCCGAGTTCCGCCTGGTCCAGTACGGCGACGGCATCATCGAGGCCTCGCTGCGCTGCACCACGCCGCTGGACGCGGCGGCGCGCGACCGGGTGGTGGTCTTCCTGCAGGGGGTGCTGGGCCATCCCTTCGACATCCGTGTCGTCGAGACCGCGCGAATCGACTGGGGCAGCCGGCAGAAGCGGGAGGAATTCATCCGCGTCGACACGCCCTGGCCGGGGCCTGTCCGGCGGGAGACCTGACCGCTCCCCTCGCTTGCGGCGCGAGTGGCGCGGCAGGAGGCTCCCGGTCGTGGCGGAAGAATTTTCCGCGCGATAAATTAAAACTCTGAATGAACTGACTTGCTTCAAGTTAAAATAAGAAAGTCATCTTGACACAAAATCCGAAAATCAAATTTTGAGAACAAGGTCACGTTTTGAAACCAGCGTTGTCCTGGAATTTTGTTAATTCAGTCAGTTAACACTGATATTGTTAACCGCATATGTACCAGTCCGCCAAGTTGACCGCCATGGATACTGATTCTCACGATTGCGGCATCGTTGCGCCATGTGTAATTTTCCCGCGCCAAGCACGGCGTGAGGGGGCTCGAAGTGGCTGACATTTTTGGTACGACCAGCGGCAGCGATCTAAGCGGTCAGGCCACTGACGGCGACGACATTTTCCACGCCAGCACGGGCTCCGACACCGTCGATGGCGGCGCGGGCAACGACACCGCCCGCTACATGAACCTGTCGGGCATCGAGTCGCTGGTCGCCTCGGCCACCGTCTGGGTGGACGGCGCCGGCCACATCAGCGACGCGATGGAGGTCCACAAGGACGCGGCCATCGACACCCTCAACAACTTCGAGGTGATCTCGGCCTCTGGCGAGATGGAGCGGACCTTCAAGGTGCGCATCGACCAGGATCCGGCAGCCGAGGTCCCGGTCGGCGCCAAGATCGACCTTGCCGCCCATACCTTCACGCTGCAGGCGTCGAATGCCGGCGACACGCTGACGGAAGAGCAGCAGGCCTATTCCAAGAGCATCCATTTCTTCCAGAACGCCATCGGCAGCGACCAGGGCGACACGCTGATCGGCAACGCCGGTGACAACGAGCTCGACGGCGGCGCCGGCAACGACGTGCTGAGCGGCGGCAATGGCAACGACCTGCTCTACGGCAATGCCGGCGACGACGTGATCGACGGCGGCGAGGGCAACAACACTCTCATCGGCGGCGACGGCAACGACGTCTTCATCGGCTCGCTCGAGGGCAGCAACGAGATCGTTGGCGGCACGATCGCGCTCGCCAACCAGGGCAGCGTCATCGACCTTGGCAGCGTCACCGCCGACACCGGCTACGACACCATCGACTACAGCGAGGCCGGCGGCCCTGTCTCCCTCGGCCTCGTGGGCGTCATGTCCGGCACGGCGATTCTGGCCGTCGACAAAGACGGCAACGTGGACCAGGCTCGCCAGGTCGAGAAGGTCATCGGCAGCAGCGGCGCCGGCGACGTCATCGATGGCCGCACCCTGGACACGATGTCCGGCAGCACGGCGGAGCCGGCGCAGGCCAGCCTGGACGTCGACCTCGGCGCCGGCACGGTGAAGATCAAGTTCGGCAATCCGGACTTCGCCCCTGAGTTGCCCGATGGCCTGAGCCTCGACGTCGAAGGCTTCGAGATCGTCGAAGGCTCGGCGCTTGGCGACACCATCTCCGGCGGCACCAGCACGGCCAGCCTGACGCTGCGCGGTCATGAGGGCGACGACACCCTGGCCGCCGGCCTGGGCAACGACACGCTCGACGGCGGCGCCGGCAACGACACCCTGAAGGGTGGTGCCGGCAACGACCTGCTGGTCGGCGGTGCGGACGACGACACCTTCGTCGCCTCCCTGTCCGGCACCGGCCGCTACATCGGCGGCGTGATGAGCGGCTGGGCCGGCAGCACGGTCACGGCCGACGACGGCATCGACACCGTCGACTACAGTGAGATCACCGGCTCTGTCGCCGTCGCCTTCAGCGTCGGTTCCAGCACGCTGGCCGCGACCATCACCAAGAAGGATGCCGACGGCGTCACGCAGGGCACCGACTTTGCCTTCCAGACTGAAGGCTTCATCGGCACCTCCGGCAGCACCGACACCCTCGACGGCCACGGCCTGGACGTCGTCTCGGGCGCCAGCCTGAACGTCGATCTGGGTTCCGGCACGCTCGAGATCGAGTTCGCCGACTCGTCCTATGGGTCGGGCATCGAGGGCAGCAAGACCTACGCGGTCAGCGGCTTCGAGATCGTCGAAGGCACCGCCCGCGGCGACACCATCACCGGCGGCACCAGCACGGCCGACCTGACGCTGCGCGGCCATGACGGCGACGACACCCTGACCGGCGGCCTGGGCAACGACACCCTCGAGGGTGGCCTCGGCAACGACACCATCGCCGGCGGCGCGGGCACCAACACCCTGGACGGCGGCGCCGGCAACGACACCTTCCTCGGCTCGCTCGCTGGCAGCGACACCATCAATGGTGGCTCCGGCACCGATACCCTCGACTACAGCGGCATCAGCGGCTCGAACGGCATCAGCCTCGAGCTCGATGTCGTCGACGGCGCCGCGACCGTCCGCATCGAGAAGGGCCTGGGCAACGGTGTCGACACCGCCACGCTGGTCGAGGTCATCTCCGGCACGGCCGACCTGAACGACGTCATCGACGGGCGTGAGCTCGACAACCTGGCGCCGATCTCCGGCGACCCCGGCGCCCGGCTGATGGTCGACCTGGGCTCGGGTTCCGTGCAGGTCGTCACCTCGGGCGGCAGCGGCTACAGCCCGCACAGCTACACGGTCGCGGGCTTCGAGGAGGTCCAGGGCACCAAGAACGGCGACGTCATCACGGGCGGCAGCAGCACGTCCGACCTGAAGCTCTACGGCAATGACGGCAACGACACCCTGACCGGCGGCCTCGGCAACGACACCCTCGATGGCGGTGCCGGCAACGACTGGCTGATCGGCGGCCTGGGCAACGACATCATCAGCGGCGGCATCGGCAACGACACGCTGAGCTACGCCAGCGCCGGCAGCGCCTATAGCGTCGACGTCAACCTGCTCTCCGGCACGGTGACCAAGGTCGGCACCAGCGGGTCGTTCGACCAGATCAGCGACATCGAAGGCATCCAGGGCACCAGCGGCGCCGACACCTTCCGGATGAACGCCGATGAGATGATGATCGACGGCGGCGCCGGCTACGACACGCTCGACTACACCAGCGCCGGCACCGACGTCTCCCTCGGCTTCTCGAACGTCTCCGGCACCCCGGTCACCGTCTTCGAGGACGCCGATGGCGAGTCGCTCGGCATGGCGGCCCGGGTGGAGAAGATCATCGGCAGCAACGGCAGCGAGGACGTCATCGACGGCCGCACGCTGGACGCGCTGCTGCAGAACGGGACGAGCGCCGTCGGCGCGTCGATGAATGTCGACCTCGGCTCCGGCACGGTCGACATCAGCTTCACCAACAGCAGCTACAGCTCTTCGGTCGGTGGCCCGCTCCACTACGATGTCAGCGGCTTCGAGGTGGTCGAAGGCACCGCCAATGCCGACACCATCACCGGCGGCATCAGCACGGCCGACCTGACGCTGCGCGGCAACGCGGGCGACGACATCCTGACCGGCGGCGAAGGCAACGACCTGATCGAGGGCGGCGTCGGCAACGACACGATCTATGCCAGCCTCGGCGAGGACACGATCCGCGGCGGCGACGGCAACGACACGCTGAGCTACGCGTCGCTGGACGGCGGCGATGAGGACATCGACATCCATGTCGATCTGGTCGAAGGCACCGTGCGCAAGCACGGCGATGGCAGCCTCTACGACAGCTTCACCGGGATCGAGAAGATCGTCGCCACCCAGAACAACGACTACTTCTACATGGGTTCCGGCGCCATCGAGATCGACGGCGGCGAGGGCTTCGACACCGTCTACTACAACCGCGTGGACGAAGCGCAGAACGGCGTCACCATCTCGCTGGACCGCGTCGTGACGGGCGACGGCATCGCCGCCGGCCACAAGTTCACCAATATCGAAGGCGTCGTCGGCAGCGATGGCGATGACTGGATCATCGGCGACGTGACCGCCGACGAAGACTACCGGGAAGGCGTCAACAACCGCTTCGAAGGCGGCGATGGCGACGACATCCTGGATGGCGGCTTCGGCAACGACACGCTGCAGGGCGGCCGCGGCAACGACGTGCTGATCGGCGGCGAGGGCAACGACACCGCCGACTTCAGCGATCTGGACGTCGGGGTCGAGGTGCGCCTGGACAAGGGCTATGCCGAGACGCGCGTCACCGGCGACGCGACGCCGGAGCATGACGACCTGATCTCGATCGAGCATGCCGTCGGGACCCGTTACGACGACCTGATCATCGGCGATGCAGGCAAGAACCATCTCTACGGCGGCTCGGGCAACGACAAGCTCCAGGGCGGCGCCGGCGCCGACTTCCTGGACGGCGGCGAGGGCATCGACACCGCCTCCTACGCCAACGCCACCAGCGGCGTCACCGCGGCGCTGACCGACTATGACAGCGACGCGCCGAGCGACTTCACGATCTTCACGCCGCTGCCGAGCTCGATCAACACCGGTGACGCGGCGGGTGACACCTACAGCAGCATCGAGAACCTCGAAGGCTCGAAGTTCGCCGATGCGCTCTACGGCAACTCGGAGAACAACCACCTCTACGGCCTGGCCGGCAAGGACTCGCTCTACGGCGGCGCCGGCGACGACGTGCTGGAAGGCGGCCTGGATGCCGACGCCCTGAACGGCGGCGAGGGCAGCGACTTTGCCAGCTACGAGAACGCAGCCTCTGCGGTCGAGGCCTCGCTGGTTGCCCGCAAGAACACGCCGACGGCGATCACCACCAACAACGAGGCCTCGGGCGACACCTATGTGTCGATCGAGAACCTGCGCGGCTCGAAGTTCAACGACCTGCTGACGGGTGACGCGAACGGCAACATCCTGCAGGGCCTGGACGGCAACGACACCCTCGACGGTGGCGCCGGCAACGACACGCTGGAGGGCGGCGCCGGCAATGACTGGCTGCTGGGTGGCACCGGCGATGACTGGCTGGTCGGTGGCCTTGGAAACGACACCCTCGATGGCGGCGAGGGCGGCAGCGACACGGTCGACTACCGCTATCGCGAGACGGGCGTCACGGTGAACCTGGCCACCGGCATTGCCGGCAGCGGCACTGACCGCGACACGCTGATCAGCATCGAGAACGTCGTCGGCTCCAACCTCGATGACACGCTGATCGGCAACGATCGCGACAACATCCTCCGCGGCGGCTGGGGCAACGACACGCTGATCGGCGGCGGTGGCGTCGATTACTTCGACGGTGGCGAAGGTGTCGACACGGTCTCCTATGCTTCCGAGACGGGCGGCATCTCGCTCGACCTGACCGCGCAGGAGAATTCGACCGGCGCCGCGGCCGGCGAGACCCTGGTCAACATCGAGAGCCTGATCGGCGGCTCGGGCAACGACACGCTGAAGGGCGATGTCC
>NZ_MLCO01000162.1 GCF_001982615.1 Teichococcus deserti
CCACCCATGCATTGGAAAAACTCTTTGGCAACCGCTTCCCGCCGCTGCGGCTGGCGCGGCGGCTGGGGATGGCCGCGGTGGACCGGATGCCGAAGCTGAAGCGCGCCTTCGCGCAGCGGGCCATGGGCATCACCGGCGCGCTGACGCAGTAAGCATGGGGGCTCCGCCCCCAAGCCCCCGCCGGGGGGATCGTATCCCCCCGGACCCCGCCGTTACCTAGCCACCGCGGGCATTGTCGGGATCGACCGCCCGCAGCACGTATTCATCCAGGTTCGGCGAATACAGGTCCCACAGCCGCGACAGCGCGCCGATGGGGTCCGGATCATTGTCGATGCGCAGATCGGCATAGGGGAAGGATTCCTCGTGCACGATCAGCATCACGGCGGAGACCAGGGGACGACCCTCGCCGCCGGCATCCTCGCCCGCCTTCAGGGCGGCGATCAGCCGGTCACCGAGGTGCCGCTCCGGCTCGGCCACGAAGGCGGCAACCATGGCGGCCGGGATCTGGTCGCTGACCAGGATATTGCCGATGGCCACGCAATCCGCCCCATGCGCGTCATTGTGCGCCGGCTTCACCCGCGCGCCGTGGAAATGCGCGGTGCGGCCGGCGGCGTCGATCGCCGCCAGCTGGCGATAGCCGTGATAGGGCGTGCTGGCCTCCAGCGCCGCGATCGTCTCCTGCGCGCTGCAGCCGCTGCGCAGCAGCTCCACCCCGCGCGGGCCGAGGCGCGGGTCGGTGCGGTGCTGCGTCAGCACCCCGCCCACCTTGGGCGCCAGGAAAGGAACGCGGGAGCCGATGGACAGCCCCGAGGTGGTGGCCACGGCGCCGAACTGGCCGCTGCGCGCGCAACGGCCGATCAGGGAGAAGGTCATGGCGCGGCATTCAAGGGCCGCGGCGTCCGCTTGTCCATCCGCGCCCTGAGCTTTGTCCTGGCGGTTGTTTTCGCGCCATGTCAGCATCGTTGCACGGTGGTGATGATCGATCCGGGGGGATCATGCCGCGGGGGGGATGGAAGCTGGGCCTGGCGATGGCCGCCCTGCTGGGGTCGGCGCCGGCCTGGTCGGAGGAAATCCCGGCCAGCGGCAGCGATTTCGGCGGCGCCGGCCTGCTGGAGATGCGCAACGCCCGCTTCCGCGAGGACGGCACGCTGGAGGTCGGCGGCGCGCTGCGCCACCAGCGCCGCTTCTGGTTCGTCAATTTCCAGGCGCTGCCCTTCCTCGAGACCACCTTCCGCCTGACCGAGCGCCTGGACGGCACCACCGGACAGGGCATGACCACCGACCGCGCCTTCGACCTGAAGCTGCGCCTGGTGGAGGAGACCGAGACCCGGCCCGCCATCGCCATCGGGCTGCAGGACTTCATCGGCACCGGCCTCTATGCCGGCGAATACATCGTGGCCTCCAAGCGCTGGCACGGCTTCGACCTGACCGCGGGGCTGGGCTGGGGGCGGCTGGGGACGGGCGGCGAATGGACCAGCCCGCTGGCGCTGGGCGACAGCCGTTTCCGCGACCGCCCGCGCGATGTCGGCCGCGGCGGCAGCCTGCAGACCGGCCTGTTCCGCGGCGAGGATGTCTCTCCCTTCTTCGGCGTCGAATATTCCATCCCCGCCATCCCGACCCCCTGGGGCGATGTCGAGGGCTTCCGCGCCAAGGTCGAATGGAGCGCGGATGCCCTGCGCGACGAGCGCGGCGGCTATCCCGCCCGCCGCGCCAATCTGCGCGGCGAGGCCAACAGCCGGGTGAATCTCGGCCTGCACTGGGCCAGCGAGCATATCGAGGCCGGCATCGCTTGGCTGCACGGCACGGATTTCCTGTTCAAGCTCTCCTTCCGGCTGAACCCGGCCGAGCCGCCCGCGGCCCCGCTGCCGCCGGCGCCGCCCATGCC
>NZ_MLCO01000163.1 GCF_001982615.1 Teichococcus deserti
GTCCCAGTCGATCGCCTGGGCGTCCCAGGGGTCCTGGGGGACCAGCGGGTCGACGACCATATGCGCGGCGGCCAGCGCGATGCGCGGGAAGGGGGGGCGGGCCGCCGGGAAGCGCCGCGCCGGGCTCAGCGCGAAGGGCGCCAGCCGGCCATCGGCACCGGGCAGCAGGATGCGATCCATGACAGGACTGGCCAGGGTGTGGCTGGACATGGCGGACGGTTCCCTGTTCCCGGGGGGCTCGGGCCCCCTCGTGCTTTCTGCGCCGGCAGTCTGCGCGGAAACATCGGGGACAGGAATGGGCCGCCGGGCCGCCCGACAGCAAAAATCCGGCGCGCGGAGGCCGCGGCCGGATTCCCGTATCGAACCGGTATCAGCCGCCGGGCTCCCGAAGGAGGCCCGGCAGGGCGATCAGTTCTCTTCCTCGCGGTCGGTCTCGACCTCGATCTCGCCGTCGATGTCGTCCTCGGAGTCGTCGAGGTCCTCGGCATCGTCGAGGTTCTCGTCGGCATCGACGTCCTCGATCTCGACATCGTCGCCATCGGCCTCGGGCGCGATCACGCGCTTCTTCGGCTTCTCCTCGACGGCGGCGGCGGCGCGGCGCAGGCGCGGCTGCTCCGCCGGCTGCTCGGTGCCGCATTTCGGGCACACGGCGGGCTGGCGGGTCATGTCGTAGAACTTGGCGCCGCAGGCGACGCAAGTGCGTTTCAGACCCAGTTCGGGCTTGGCCATCAGCGTGAATATCCCGGGAATAGGCGGGCCAGGGATGGGCCGGCCGAGAAACACGCCGCGCATTGCCACGCACCCCGCCCCCATGTCAAACCCCCGCTTTGTGGGACACGACACGAAAGCAAGGCCGTTGCGCGCCACCCGGCCGCTCCAGGGCCTCGCCGGCCGCCTGACGGTCGCCGGCGACAAGTCCATCAGCCATCGCGCGCTGATGTTCGGGGCATTGGCCGTCGGCCGCACCGAGATCACCGGCCTGCTCGAGGGCGAGGACGTGCTGCGCACCGCCGCCGCCATGCGCGCCCTCGGCGCCACGGTGGACCGCCTCGGCGAGGGCCACTGGCAGGTCTCCGGCCGCGGCGTCGGCGGGCTGGTCGAGCCGGAGGACGTGCTCGACATGGGCAATTCCGGCACCGCCGCGCGGCTGATCTGCGGGCTGCTGGCCGGCCATCCGCTCTATGCGGTGCTGACCGGCGACGGCTCGCTGCGCAAGCGGCCGATGAAGCGGGTGATGGACCCGCTCTCGGCCTCCGGCGCCCGCTTCTCGTCGCGCGCCGGCGGCCGGCTGCCGCTGACCATCGAGGGCGCCACCGACCCGCTGCCGCTCGACTACCGCCTGCCGATGGCCTCGGCCCAGGTGAAGTCGGCCGTCATGCTGGCCGGGCTCTGCGCCCGCGGCGTGACGCGGGTGATCGAGCCCGAGGCGACGCGCGACCACACCGAGAACATGCTGCGCCATTTCGGCGCCACCGTCCGCGTCGCCGCCGAAGGCCATGGCCGGGTGATCGAGCTGGACGGCCAGCCGGAGCTGATCGCGGCACCCGTCGCCGTGCCGGGCGACCCGTCCTCCGCCGCCTTCCCGCTGGTCGCCGCGCTGCTGGTGCCGGGCTCCGAGCTCACCGTCGAGGGCGTCGGCCTGAACCCGCTGCGCACCGGGCTGTTCACCAGCCTGCAGGAGATGGGCGCCGACCTGACCATCTCGAACGCCCGCACCGAGGGCGGCGAGCCGGTGGGCGACATCACCGCCCGCTTCGGCACGCTGAAGGCCGTCGACGTGCCGCCCGAGCGCGTCCCCTCGATGGTCGACGAATACCCGATCCTGGCGGTGGCGGCGGCCTGCGCCACGGGCGTCAGCCGCTTCCGGGGCCTCGCCGAGCTGCGCGTCAAGGAAAGCGACCGCGTCGCCGCCACCGCCGCCCTGCTCGCCGCCAACGGCATCAAGGTGGAGATCGAGGGCGACGACATGCTGGTGCACGGCACCGGCGCGCGTCCCCCGGGCGGCGGCCAGGTGGTCACCCATATGGACCACCGGATCGCCATGAGCGCGCTGGTGCTGGGCCTGGCCACCGAGAACCCGGTGACGGTCGACGACAGCAGCTTCATCGACACCTCCTTCCCGGGCTTCGCCGAGCTGATCAACCGCGCCAGCGGCGGCGACGCGCTGCGCCGGTTGAACAGCGGGGCCGCATGAGCACCACCCCCCGGCCGGGCCTGGTCATCGCCGTCGACGGCCCGGCCGCGGCGGGGAAGGGGACGCTGGCCCGGCGGCTGGCCGCCGAGCTGGGCCTGGCCTATCTCGACACCGGCCTGCTGTACCGGGCGACCGGCCGGCGGGTGCTGGATGCCGCCGCCGATCCCCGCGACGCCGCCGCCGCCGAGGCCGCCGCCCGCAGCCTGACGCCGGCCGACCTGGCGCGAGGCGACCTGCGTGGCCCCGAGGCCGACCGCGCCGCCAGCGCGGTGGCCGCCATCCCGGCCGTGCGCGCCGCCCTGCTGGACTGGCAGCGCGATTACGGCCGCCTGCACGGCGCCGTGCTGGACGGCCGCGACATCGGCACCGTGGTCTTCCCCGATGCGCCGGTGAAGCTCTACGTCACCGCCTCCGACGAGGAGCGCGCCCGCCGCCGCCACCTGGAGCTGACCGGGCGTGGCGTCGAGGCCGACCTCACGGTGGTGTTGGAAGAACTCCGCGCCCGCGACGCGCAGGATGCCAGCCGCGCCGTCGCGCCGCTGAAGCCGGCGGAGGACGCCGTGCAGCTCGACACCACCACGCTGGATGCCGAGGCCGCCTATGCCGCGGCCCTGGCCGTGGTGCGGGGGAAGCTGCCCGCCTGAGGTAACCGCGGACCAGGGAAGGGGGCGCCATGCAGGCCCAGATGTCGGTGATCACGCTGGGGGTCGCCGCCCTGGCCCCCTCCCGCCGCTTCTATGCCGAGGGCTTCGGCTGGGCCCCGGTCTTCGAGAACCCCGAGATCCTGTTCTACCAGCTGAACGGCTTCGTGCTCGGCACCTGGCTGGAAGCGGCGCTGGCGGCCGATTCGCAGCGGGCGAACCAGACCCGGCCCGGCGCCTTCGCGCTCGCCCATAACGTCACCCGCGCCGAGGACGTCGCCCCCGCCATGGAGCGGCTGGTCGCCCATGGCGGCAGCCTGCTGCGCGCCGCCGACGCGCCGCCGCATGGCGGCTTCCGCGGCTATGTCGCCGATCCGGACGGCCATGCCTGGGAGATCGCCTTCAACCCCGCCTGGCCGATCAGCCCCGAGGGCTATGTCCGCTTCGCCCCCTGAGGCGCCGCGTTCACATCCGGACCGCTCACGCTTGTTTTGCCGCGTCCCGCCGGGATGCCCCCTCGGCGCCAGGCC
>NZ_MLCO01000164.1 GCF_001982615.1 Teichococcus deserti
CCCCCGCGCTGGAGCCGGTTGAGCCGCTGCTGGCCGCGGCCAGCGCCGATACCGGCCGCCAGGTGGCCGGCCGCCTCTGCGCCTCCTGCCACAGCTTCGAGCAGGGCGGCGCCAACAAGGTCGGTCCGAACCTCTACGGCGTGCTGGGCAACCACCATGCGCACCTGGACAACTTCAACTACTCGCCGGCGATGAAGGCGCTGTCGGAGAAGCCCTGGGACTACGCGGCGCTGAACGAGTTCCTGGCCGCCCCGGCGCGGGCCGTGAAGGGCACGCGCATGGCCTTCGCCGGCATCCGCGACGTGAAGCAGCGGGCCGACGTCATCGCCTATCTGCGCTCGCTCGACGCGAGCCCGAAGCCGCTTCCGTAATGGAGGCGTTCATCGCGGCGGCCGAAGCGGCCGCCGAGGCGGCGGGGGCGGTTATCCGCCCCCTTTTCCGTTCTGCCCTGCTGGTCGAGGCCAAGGGCGATGCCAGCCCGGTCACCGAGGCCGACCGCGCCGCCGAGCGCACGATCCGCGCCCTGCTGGCCGAGCGCTTCCCCGACCACGGCGTGATCGGCGAGGAATACGGCGCCGAGCAGGCCGATGCCGACTATGTCTGGGTGATCGACCCGATCGACGGCACCCGCGCCTTCGTCACCGGCCGGCCGCTGTTCGGCAGCCTGATCGGGCTGATGCATAAAGGCCGCCCGGTCCTCGGCATGATCGACCAGCCGGCGACCAACGAGCGCTGGCTGGGCGTCGAGGGCCGGCCGCTGCAGTTCCGCAGCCCGATGGGCGGCACGCCGCGCATCCGCGCCTGCGCGTCGCTGTCCGAGGCCGAGCTGTCCTGCACCAGCCCCGACATGTTCACCGCCAGCCAGGCGCCGCGCCACGCCAGGCTGCGCAAGGCCGTCCGCCGCGTCACCTGGGGCGGCGACTGCTACGCCTATGGGCTGATCGCGCTGGGCTTGGTCGACGTCATCGCCGAGGGCGACCTGAAGCCCTGGGACTGGGTGGCGCTGCAGCCGGTGCTGGAAGCCGCCGGCGGCAGCCTGACCGACTGGCAGGGCGCGCCGCTGCGGCTGGACGGCCCCGGCGAGGTGATCGCGCTGGGCGACAGGGGGCTGCTGCCCGAGGTCATCGCGGCGCTGGCCTGAAACGGCGGGGGAAGGCCGGCTTCCCCCTGCCGCGGCCCCATGCCAGTCTGGTCATCAGACAAGCAAGAGGGAGCCGTCATGGTGCAGGCCTTCGACAACGAGACCCCCTGGGCGCCGAGCCAGCGCTACCCCGAGCCGCGCTTCCGCGCCTTCGACCCATCCTTCCTGCGCTTCCGCGCGATGAACGGCACGGTGGAGAAGCTGGCCGGCGGCTGCCGCTGGGCGGAAGGCCCGGTCTGGTTCGGCGACCAGCGCGCGCTCTACTGGTCCGACATCCCGAACGACCGCATCCTGCGCTGGGACGAGGCCACCGGCCAGGTCGCGACCTTCCGGCAATCCTCCAACTTCGCCAATGGCAACACGCGCGACCGCCAGGGCCGCCTGGTCACCTGCGAGCACCTGACCCGCCGCGTCACCCGCACCGAATATGACGGCAGCATCACCGTGCTCGCCGACCGCTACGACGGCAAGCGCCTGAACTCGCCGAACGACGTGGTGGTGAAGTCGGATGGCAGCATCTGGTTCACCGACCCGCCCTTCGGCATCGGCGGCTATGTCGAGGGCGAGAAGGCCGAAGCCGAGCTGCCGCAGTCGGTCTACCGCATCGACGGCCAGACCGGCGCGGTGACCCTGGTGACCGACAGCCTGGCCGGCCCCAACGGCCTGGCCTTCAGCCCCGACGAAACTATTCTCTACGTTGTCGAAAGCAGAGCGGAGCCGAGGCGCATCGTCGGCTTCGATGTCGGCGCCGGCGGCAAGGTGTCGAAGCAGCGCGTGGTGGTGCAGGGCGCGCCCGGCGACACGCCCGATGGCTTCCGCGTCGACACCGAAGGCAACCTCTGGTGCGGCTGGGGCATGGGCGGGCCGGAATTCGACGGGGTGCGGGTGTTCAACGCCGAAGGCACCGCGCTGGGCCATATCGACCTGCCGGAACGCTGCGCCAACCTGTGCTTCGGTGGGCGGCACCGCAACCGCCTGTTCATGGCTGCGTCGCGGTCGCTCTACAGCATCATGGTGAATGCTCAGGGAGTCGCGGGGGGCTAAAGGGGAGACAGAGGCAGGCCAGGGGAATGAATTCCCCTGGACCCCTTCTTTTTTCTGTCAGTGCTGCCGCGCGCAAGTGTCGATGCGGGACGCGGCACTCAGTCGAGGCGCGACCTGCGGGCGAGCGCTGATTGAATGAAAATGCGTCCCGCCGTGATGCTCTGGTGTGGCCTGTGTTCAGGCGCAGGTCAGCAAACGGCCGGTGAACAGAAAGAAGATGGGGGTCTGGGGGAATTCATTCCCCCAGCCTTCACAAGGCTTCTCTGAAAACCCTTAACGCCGAACCGCTTCCACTCCCCCCGGCGCGATGATCCCGTTCCGCCGCAGGCATTCGCGATAGGCGCGGAGCTCGGCGACGCGGGTTTCGTGGGCCAGGCGGTTCTGGTTGCCGAAGTTCAGCGGGTTCGCCTGTTGTCCCAGCGAGATCACCGCCGGGTCGTTCTGGGCTTCGCTGCGGCAGGCGGCGTGGGTCGGCGAGAGCGGGGCGTCGGGCAGCGGCGGCGGCGTCGGCGTGCTGGAGGCGCAGGCGCCGAGGCTCAGCAGCGCCAGGCACAGCGTGGTGGTGCGGATCATCATTCGGCCTCCAGCCAGTCCTCGATCAGTCGCCGCGCGATCGAGTCCAGGCGCGGCAGGCCGAAGCCGTGCTTCTCGTTCTCGCGGATTTCGGTGCGGGTGAACCAGCGGGCATCGCGCAGCTCCTCCGGGTCGATGGTGATCTCGTCCGACAGCGCCTCGGCGTGGAAGCCGAGCATGATCGAGGCCGGGAAGGGCCAGGGCTGGGAGGAATGGTAGTGCACGGCGCCGACCTTGACGCCGACCTCTTCCAGCACCTCGCGGCGGACCGCTTCCTCAAGGCTTTCGCCCGGCTCCACGAAGCCGGCCAGGGTCGAATACATGGTGGTCGTCGGGAAGCGGGTGGAATGGCCCAGCAGGGCGCGCGGCCCGTCGGTCACCAGCATGATCACGGCCGGGTCGGTGCGCGGGAAGTGCTGGGCGCTGCAGGCGGTGCAGGCCATGGCGTTGCCGGCGCTGCGCGGCTCGCAGGCGGCGCCGCAGACGCCGCAGAAGCGGTGGCGGACGCGCCAGTGCATCAGCCCGCGGGCATGCGCCAGCACGCTGGCCTCGCCGGGCGGCAGCAGGCCGGCGACGGCGCGCAGGTCGGTGAAGCTGCCCATGTCGGGCGGCAGCAGCGGCAGCGGGTCCTCGGCCGCCGAGCAGTCCACCGCGAAGACCGGGCGCTGCTCCCACAGGCCGAGGAAGGCCCAGGGGCCGCCGGCCATGCGCACCGATTCCGCCGCGCGGGCGGTCAGCAGCACGGCCTCGGGCGTGCCCGCCTCGACGCCGCGCATCAGGCTGCGGCTGCGCCAGACGGGGGCGAAGACCACATCGGGCGAGGCCAGGCAGGCGGCGATGTAATCGGCGTCCTCCCGCCGGGCCGAGGCGCGGTCGAGAGGGCTGCCGGTATAGGCATTGGGTCGGGAGGCCGGGATGGACAGCATGCGGGGCTGAGCCTGCCATGCGGGCGCCAGCACGGCAACTGAGGCCGGTTTTGCCCCAGGCATCCGGGCCGCCCCTTGCCTGGGAGGGGGGGCGGCATGATATGGTGCCCTCGGAAGGTCGGCGGCGGACAGGCGCCTTGCCAACCCGGTCAGGTCCGGAAGGAAGCAGCCGCAGCGAGTTTCCGCCTGGGTCGTTCCGTCGGTCTTCCACCCCAAGGCTTCGCTGCACCCACTAGGCCCGCGCCGGGCCGCCACCCGGATCCGCCGCGCGCATGCCCAGCGACGACACCCGCGACCAGATCAGCGATCCGCTCGACCCGCCGCTGCCGGAGGGTCCGGGCCTGTTCGGCGACCCGCCGCCGCCTGAAGGCCCCGGCCTGTTCGGAGAGGCGGCCCCGGCGCCGGCTTCAGCCCCGCTGGTGGCCCCGCCCGCCGATGCCCCGGCGACGCCCTATCGCGTCCTCGCCCGCAAATACCGCCCGCAGAGCTTCGCCGACCTGATCGGCCAGGATGCGCTGGTGCGGACGCTGAAGAACGCCTTCGCGCAGAACCGGGTCGCGCATGCCTTCATGCCCACCCGCTTGACCGGCCGGGGCCAGGCGACCCCCCCCCCCCCCCACCCC
>NZ_MLCO01000165.1 GCF_001982615.1 Teichococcus deserti
CCTGCCCGGCGCCCCGCCGCCCGAGCCCATGCCCGCGGCCAGCGGCGGGCTGGAGCCGGCTTCCGGCACCAGCGCCCTTCCCGCCGCCATGCCGGGCGTCGAGAAGCTGCTGCTGAACCAGCATTTCGCCGGCACCGGCGATTACCGGCATCTCGACGTCACCCTGCTGGAGCTGACCGCCGGCGGTGCGCGCTGGCCGCTGGTGCGGGTGAAGCTCGGCCGCACCAGCCGCGGCGAGACGCTGGAATTCCGCCAGGGCCAGGGCTGGCCGCGGCCCTTCGCCAGCTGGAGGCCGACCGGCGAGGACAAGTTCGGCGACTTCGCCCGCATCGGCGCCGGCAATCTGGCCGACTACCATGCGAGCCTCGACGCTGCCGATCGCGCCCTGCTGGCGGCGCTGCTGGCCGCCCTGCCTGGCATGATGGCCGAGGCCGGCCAGGCGGCCGGCTTCGACGATGCCGGCATCGCCGACTGGCAGGACGCCGCCCGCCGCCTGGCCGGGCTGCTGCCCGGCTGACCCCGCCGATTGCCGGGCCGGGGCGCTGTGGTAACCTCGGGCCCGGCCAGATTGTCCAGCACGGAGCGCCGCCTTGTCCGCTGATACCCCTGCCCTGCCCGCGGCGTTCGATTTGGCCGGGCTGAAGCGCGCCGATGCCCTGGTGGCCGAGACCGGGCTGCGGCTGCGCGCCGAGCCCATCCTCGCCCGCCTCGCCCCGGTGCTGGAGGGGCTGGACCCTTCGCTGCAGGCGCTCGGCCGGCTGCTGGCCGAGGAGGTCGCGCGCATCGGCCTGGCCAACGAGACGCTGCGCCAGGAGCTGGCGGCGACGCGCCGCAGCCGCGAGGACTGGGTGAAGCTCGACCCGCTGAGCTACATTCCCGGCTCGCGCCGCGCCGAAGCGCCGCCGCCGCCCGACAGCGTGGTGATGACGCCGCGCGCCGAGAACTTCGCCGGCGCCGGCTGGCACGGGCCGGAAACCGACGGCCAGCGCGAGTGGCGCTGGAGCGGCCGCAGCGGCGACTGCGCGACGCTGCTGCTGCCCGGCCTCGGCGCCGGCCGGCTGCGGCTGACGCTGCACATGATCATGCCCTTCGGCGCGCGCTGGAACGCGGAGCGCTCGACGCTGGTGATCAATGCGACGCCGGTCGCGCTGAAGCCGGTCTCGCCGCCCGAGAGCGGCCAGCCGGTGCTGCAGGCGGAGTTCGAGCTGGTCGAGGATGCCGCCCTCGGCCCGATCTCGCTGGTGCTGGTGATGCCGCGCTACACGGCGCCGACCGGCGGCGACACCCGCGCCCTCGGCCCCGGCGTCATGCGCGTCGAGGTCGCCCGCGCCGAGGCAGGCTGATCCGTCAGGGGTGGATCTTGGCTGACTGGTAGAGCTGCACCGGGAAATCGGTGCTGAGCTCGTTGAAGCCCCAGAAGTTGCGCAGCGAGATGCGCAGGCTGTTGGGCGGCAGCGGGAAGCGCCAGCCATCCTTCGCCGTCACCGCGAGCTTCGGCGCCAGCACGTCGCGCCAGAAATCGGCATCGTTGACGCGCTCGACCAGGCTGAGGTGCTGGCGCTCGCCCGCCTGCTGGCGGCTGCCGGCCAGATCGAAGGGCGATTGGTGCAGGAAGGTGGCGCGCTTGCCGAAATAGGGTGCCTCGGCGATCAGGCTGGAGCTGACGCCGACCACCTCCTGCAGCGCGTCATGCGCCAGCAGCGCATAGGCATTGGCCTTCACCGTCTGCACGCGGCGGAACGGCACGCCCGCGGTGAACAGGCCGAAATCGCCGGGATTGTAGGGATGCGGCTTGAAGGCCAGCCGCCCCTCCCGAAGCAGCAGCGTCTGCACGTCCTCGGCGAAGTCGGTGAAGTCGAGCAGCGCGCCGTCGCGCACCAGCGAGCGGTCGATGCGCGTCTGCCCGACCAGCAGCACCGGCGATTCCGGCTCCAGCTCCGGCGCGAACTTGACCGCGCTCGCCGCCAACAGATCGGCCCAGCCATAGAAGCTGTCGGGATCGCTGTGGTGCTGCAGCAGGGCCGCGAAAATCTCCGGATCGTTGGTCTGCGCCGCGAAGAAGACATCGGGCAGGAAGCGGATCGGATGGATGTTCAGGTCGATGAAGGGGATGCCCAGGCAGGTGAAGGCGCGCTTGCACCAGTCCGCCAGCTCGAAGCCGACCACCAGGCTGCGGCCGAAGCGCGCCGCCAGCGCGTCCAGCACCGCGGCCGGCGCGCGGTCGGTGGTGTAGAAGGAGGCCCAGCCCAGCGCCGAGAGCTCCGCCCCGAAGGCCTCGAAGAAGGGCTCGGGCGTCATCCCCTCGCCCCAGTGCAGGCATTGCACCGGCAGTCCGCTGGCGCGCGCCAGATGGCCGCGCAGCAGCCGGTGGAACCAGCGGATATTCTCGTTCTGCGACGGCCGGAACTGGCGGTCGACCGGGCGCAGGAAGTCGCCCGTCACGATGATGTGCTCGACCACGCGCATCGTCAGCGATCCTGCCGCAGGAAGGACAGGAAGCGGCGCGCCGCCGCCTGGATCGCCGGCACGCCATGCGTCGCCTCGACATGGGCCCGCGCGGCGCGGCCCATGCGCTCGACCAGCGCCGCATCGCCCAGCAGCCGCCGCACCGTGTCCGGCATCTCCTCCGGTGTCACCAGGAAGCCCTGGACGCCATGCTCCAGCCCGCCGCGGACCGTGTCGCGATAGGCGACCACCGGCAGTCCGCAGGCCATGCCTTCGACCATGGCGCGCGGCAGCCCGTCCATCGTCGAGCTGTGCACCATGATCCGGCTGCGATGCAGCAGCGGGAACAGCGCGGCGTGGTCCAGCCGCCCGGGGCAATGCACCCTGCCGGAGGCGATCGCCGCGCCGAACACCGCCTTGTCCGGCTTGCCCCCGCCCGCCAGCAGCAGGGAGAATTCGCCGGCCAGCGGCAGCAGCGCCTGCTGGTTCTTCCGCTTCTCGTGGAAATTGCCGACATTGGCGATGTCGTAGTCGATCACCGCCGGGCGCGGCGGCCGCGACAGCTCGAGGTCGATGTATTTCGGCAGCACGAAGCCGCGGCCTTCGCCCAGGAAGCCGGCGAAATGGGTCGAGAGCTGCTCGTCATACTCGCCGAAGACGAAGCGCGCGCCGGCCAGGACCGTGTCGGTCACCGCGCCGCCGACGATGAAGCCATAGCGCTGCCCCGGCATGCGCCCGGCGACGAAGGCGTTGATCGCGTAGTTCAGCCCCTTGAAGAGGACGATGTCGGGGGCGTAGGCGCGCAGCGCCTCGACCAGGGCCGTCGACACCTTGCGATGCGGCACCGCTTCCGCCGGCAGGTCCTCCGGCAGGAAGGTCGCGGTCACCGCGCCGTCCAGATACTCCTCCTCCTCGATGTCGGCGCCGGCATGGATGCGGAAGGCGGCGACCTCGGCGCCTTGCTCGCGCAGCGTGCGCAGGAAATGCAGCTCGCGCGTCGCGCCGCCCATGGCACGGTCGGCATGGCTCATGATCAGGGCGATACGCATCGGGAAGGGGCGGCCTCGGGCTCGGACAGGTGCCGCCAGTATGGCCCGGCGGGCGGCCCGCAGCCAGCCCCCGCCGACCTGCCC
>NZ_MLCO01000166.1 GCF_001982615.1 Teichococcus deserti
GGCCAGGCTGGAGGGCGGCGGCGGCGGCGGGCTGGCCAGCGGCAGGACGGCCGGCGCGGCGGCGGCCAGCGCCGAGGCCACGGGTGCGGCCGGCGGCGGCTCCGGCATCGGGGCCGGGCTGCTGGCATAGGTCGAGCCGTCCGGGATCGGCTCCATGCGGACGACGTTGCTGCCTGCGGCCGGGTCGAGGCTGGCGACCTGGACGGGCGCCGCGGCGGCATAGGTCGAGCCGTCCGGGATCGGCTCCATGCGGACGACGGGGCCGGCCGGCAGGGTGGCGACGCGGATGCCCGGGTCGGTGGCGTTGCGCTGGTCGCGCAGCGCCAGCATGGTGGCGGTGTCGCCGCGGCGCGGGCCGGCCGGGATGTTCAGCGGGATCTCGGCGGCCGCATAGACCTCCGGCGCGGCGCGGCGGCCCGGATGCGCGTCGATGATGCGCGGGCCGATGCGGGCGACGTAGTTGCGGGTCTCGGCCGGCAGGCCGCGGCCGTTCCACAGATAGTCTTCCAGGCGGCGCGGGCCGGCATTGTAGGCGGCCAGGAAGCCCGGGCTGCCATAGAGCTCGTACATCTCGCGCACATAGGCGGTCCCGGCCATCACGCTGTTCCACGGATGGTAGGGGTCGTCGCCGAGGCCGTAGCGGCCGCGCAGCTCGGCATAGGTGCCGGGCATGACCTGCATCAGGCCCATGGCGCCGACCGGGCTGCGCGCCGAGACGCGGCCGCCGGATTCCTGGCGCATGACCTCGCGGATCCAGCGCTCCGGAATGTCGAAGCGGCGCGAGGCCTCGCGGATATAGGGCCCCCAGGGGTCGCTGGACGGCCCCGGCGGATCATAGCTGGAAGGCTGCGGATAGGCGGCGGCCTGGGCCGCGGCGCTGGCGGTCGGCCGCGCCTGCTGGCTGGCGGTGCCGCAGGCAGCCAGCAAGGCCACCATCGACAGCGTGGCGGCCAATCGGATGCGCCCCCCCGGCGTCATCCGTCCGTTCTGGCACGGAGTCATCCCCAATTCCCCGTCTGTCCGATGCCGCTCCATGGGCTGGAACCGGCCGCGCCCCCACGCTGCCGACTCCGGAATTGCACCGGGTTTAAGTTTCAGCAGAACATCTGCTGCTAAACCGCTAAAGGAAACAGCCAATTGGCGCAAGCCTCGTGACGCAGGCGGGGCTCCGCCGGGCGCTCCATGGCGTTGCGTCTCGATGTGTAAAACCGGTGACGCAAGCGGCCTGCCCCCCTTGGCGCAGCGCCGCCGGTGCCCCAATCATCGGGGGAAGACGCAACGGGCGGGGCACCGATCACGTTTACTCGCTGGCCATGGCCGGCTTCCGGCCACGCCATGACAGAGCGTGATCGCGGCCGGCCTGGGAGCGGCACCGCTCCCAGGCTATCGTCGCCGGCCGGTGGCCAGGCGGCACAGACGGATCCGCCCGCACCGACGCGCCCGGGCCGGCCCGGCCCGCGACGAAGCGACTCGCAGTGATAACAAGGGACATCGCCATGCCCGCGCCTTCTCGTCTTTCCCGCAGCCTCCGCGCCGGCCTCGCCCTGATGCTGGTGGGCGGCACCCTGGCGGCCTGCGCGCCGCAATACACCGGCAGCACCTACAGCAGCGCGGCGATGGGCCGGGCGGCTTCCATTTCCTACGGCACCATCATCGGCATGCGCCCGGTCGAGGTGCAGGGCAACGGCGCCGGCATCGGCACCGCGGCCGGCGCAGTGGCGGGCGGCGTCGCCGGCAGCTTCATCGGTGGCGACTGGCGCTCCAACGCGCTGGCGGGCCTCGGCGGCGCCCTCGTCGGCGGCTTGGCCGGCAATGCCATCGGCCGCGGCGTGAGCTCGACCACCGCGGTCGAGTTCTTCATCCGCGAGGACCATGGCGGCGACATCTCGGTGGTGCAGACCAACGAGGAGCAGTTGCAGCCGAACGAGCGCGTGGTGATCAGCCGGGGCGACCGCACCCGGATCAGCCGCGCCGCCGGCGGCCCGCCGCCCGTCTCCTACGCCCCCCCCGCCAGCTACGGCGGCGCCTATGGCGGCGTGAAGTAGTTTCTTCCAGTTGCCGCCGGCTCGTTGGCCGGCGGCAGCGTTTCGCTGCCGATGGCTGCCCTGCGGTCCGGTTCTCCCTCGCGACCTAGCCTTGCCCTGGCAAGCGCCAGGAAAACCGGTGTATAGACCCGCCGCCATGCAGCAAGCGGTCCTCCCCACCTATCATATCGATGCCGAGAACCCGGACCGCCGCGGCCGTGCGCTGGCCGATCTCGGCGCCGGCTTCACCAGCTGGCGCCTGGCCTGGGCGCTGGCGCGCCTCGACCTGCGCAACCGCTACCGCGGATCGGTCATCGGCCCCTTCTGGGTGACGCTGTCGATGGCGGCGATGGTGCTGGGGCTGGGGCTGCTCTACTCGCAGCTGTTCCAGATGGACCTGCAGAGCTACCTGCCCCACCTGGTGACCAGCCTGATCGTCTGGAACGTGCTGGCGGCGATGGTGGCGGATGCCGCCAACTGCCTGTCCAGCGCCGACGGGGTGATCCGCCAGCTGCGGCTGCCCTTGACCACCCATGCGCTGCGCTGCGTCTTCCGCAACGCGCTGAACGCCGCCCATACCCTGCCGCTGATCCTGGTGGTCTTCGCCATCGTCGGCCACTGGCCGGGGATCGAGGTGCTGCTGCTGATCCCGGGGCTGGCCGTGCTGGCGGTCAATGCGCTGGCGGTCTCGATCTTCCTCGGCATGATCTGCGCCCGCTTCCGCGATATCGGGCCGATCGTGACCAACGTCATGCAGATGGCCTTCTTCCTGACCCCGGTCATCTGGAAGCCGGAGCTGCTGAAGGAAAATGCGGTCTGGCTGCCGCTGAACCCCTTCTACACCATGCTCGAGATGGTGCGCGGCCCGCTGGTCGAGGGCGGCGGCTCGCTGCTGACCTGGGCCGCGGCGCTGGGCTACAGCAGCGTGCTGCTGGCCATCGCGCTGGTCTTCTTCATCCGCTTCCGCAACCGCGTGGCGTTCTGGGTCTGAGCCTTGGCAAGCATCTCCGCCCGCGGCCTCCGCATCGAGTTCCCGCTCTACCACCTGGCCGCCCGCAGCCTGAAGAAGCGCCTGCTGGCCAAGGCGGCGATCCGGCTGAAGACCGACGAATCCAACCGGGTCGTCGTCTCCGCCCTGTCGGAGCTGACCTTCGACATCAGCCGCGGCGAGCGCGTGGCGCTGATCGGCACCAACGGCGCCGGCAAGACCACGCTGCTGCGGACGCTGGCCGGCATCTATGAGCCGGTCGCCGGCCAGCTCGAGGTGCATGGCGAGGTCGGCTCGCTGATCGACCCCGCCGCCGGCATCGATTCCGACAGCACCGGGCGCGAGAACATCGTGCTCCGTGGCCTCTACCGCGGCATGAGCGAAAGCCAGATCGCCCTGCTGGAGGCGGATGCCGCCGAGTTCGCAGGCCTCGGCGAGTTCCTCGACATGCCGACCCGCGGCTATTCCGCCGGCATGCAGGTGCGGCTGTCCTTCGCCATCGCCACCGCCATCACGCCGCAGATCCTGCTGATGGACGAGTGGTTCCTGGCCGGCGACGCCGACTTCATGCTGAAGGCGGAAGAGCGCCTGACCCGGCTGGTGACCGGCGCCGACATCCTGGTGATCGCGACGCACGACATGAACGTCGTCCGCCGCTGGTGCACCCGGGTGATCAAGCTGGAAGCCGGGCGCATCATCGGCGACGGCACGGTCGACGAGATCCTGGGCCCGGCCGGAGCCTAGCCCGCTAGAGGCAGGTCAGCTTCAGGGCGGCGCGGGCGTCGTTGTCGCTGGTCGGGCGCTGCACGCTGCCCGCCATCACCAGCTGGCGCTGGCCGTTCGACAGCTGCCAGCTGCGGCTGAAGACTAGGCTGTTGGTCACCCGCGGGCCGGCGAAGGCGGCGGTCACCGTGATCGGGCGGCCTGCGATGTTGACGAAGCCGAAGGTGACCTCCTCGACATTCGGATTGCCGCCCTGGCGCTGCTGGCTGCGCTGGATGCTGTCGATCCGCACCAGCCCGGCGGCCAGGCAGTCCTGCGCCGCCTGGGCCCGGGCGGGGGAGGCCACCGGCGCGGCCAGGGCGGCCAGCAGGGTGGCGGCGATCAGGGAAGTGGCTCGGGGCATGGAAAGAAACCTCTCTCGCTGGAGGGATCCTGCGCGAACCGGTCCCGTCGCGCCAGACATTGGGACCAATCGAGGCGATAGAGCCGGGCTATGGCTGCGGCCCCTGATTCCCTAGACTGGGCGCCGCATTCGCCGGAGCGCCGCCGCCCATGATGAGCCTTCCCTTCTTCGGCCTCTTCGCCGCCTTCTGCCTGGCCTGGGCCGAGCGGCGGGCCGCCGCCGTCGCGCTCTGGGCGGCGTCGATGCTGGCGCTGCTGCTGCTGTTCCGGTCGCATGCGACGGACAGCCTGGCACTGTCCTTCTGATGGCGAAGACCCCGATCTGCCGGACGCTGAACGGCATCGGCCTGCTGGCGGTGTCCCTGGTGCTGGCCGCCGCCTTCTTCGAGCAGCTGGTCCATGGCGACATTCCCTGCCCGCTCTGCATCCTGCAGCGCGCCGGATTTGCCGGCGTGGCACTGGGCCTGGCGCTGAACCTGCGCTGCGGGCCGCGGCCCAGCCACTATGGCATCGCCATCCTCTCCGCCCTGATCGGCGGCAGCATCTCGGCGCGCCAGGTGCTGCTGCATATCGCGCCGGGCGATGCGGGCTATGGCGGCACGCTGCTCGGGCTGCATCTCTACAGCTGGGCGCTGCTGCTGTTCTTCGTCATTGTCGCCGGCTGCGCTTTTCTCCTGCTGTTCGACCGGCAGTTCGACGAGGCTGGCGCACCCCAGTCCCGCCTGCCTGCGCTGGGGCTGGCGGTGCTGGCGCTGGCCGCGCTGCTGGTGCTGGGGAACGGCATCTCGACGGTGCTGGAATGCGGCGGCGGGCTGTGCCCGGACAATCCGGTGGATTACCAGCTGCTGCGCTGAGCCGAGGGACAGAAGAAAGATGGGCGCGGCGCACTGCGCCGCGGGGGGCATTCAGTCCCCTGGGCCTTGCTAGCTTCTACCCTTCGAGCTCATGCGACAGCGCGATCAGCTCCCGCGTATGCGCATGCTGCGCCGTGCCGTCGCGCAGCTGCTCCTGGCGGAGGATCTCGACGATCCGCCCGCCCTGCATCACGGCGAGCCGCCCGCAGAGATGCCCGATGACCGCCAGGTTGTGCGACACCAGGATGCAGGTCAGCTGGCGCGCCTGGCGCAGGTCGGCCAGCAGGTTCAGCACCTCCGCCTGGACCGAGACGTCGAGCGCCGAGGTCGGCTCGTCCAGCAGCAGCACCGAGGGGTCGGCGATCAGCGCGCGGGCGATGGCGACGCGCTGGCGCTGGCCGCCGGACAGCTGGTGCGGGTAGCGGAAGCGCGCCACGCGCGGCAGGGCCACCTCTTCCAGGGCCCGGGTGATGCGGCTTTCGGCGTCGGCGATGCCGTGCACCGCCAGCGGCTCGGCCAGGATGCGGTCGACGGTCTGGCGCGGGTGCAGCGACCCGTAAGGGTCCTGGAACACCATCTGCACAGACTTGAAGAAGGCGCGGTCGCGCTTCGGGCCCAGCGCCTTGCCGTCCACCGCCAGCCCGCCATCCCAGCCGGGGACCAGCCCCGCGATGGTGCGCAGCACGGTCGACTTGCCGGAGCCGCTCTCGCCCACCAGGCCGAAGGTCTCGCCGGGGGCGACATGGAAGGAGACGTCGTGCACGACCTGGTTGTGGCCGAAATGCACGTTGAGGCGTTCGACCTCGATCATCGCTGCGGCTCCAGCCAGGCGGGGTCGCGGGTCAGGGTCGGCAGGCGCGGCCGCGGCGCCGACAGGCTCGGCATGCAGTCGAGCAGCCCGCGGGTATAGGCGTGGCGGGCGCGGTGCAGGTCGCGCGCCGGCAGCTCCTCCATCACCTGACCGGCATACATGACGACGACGCGGTCGCAGAAGCGGCTGACCAGCGGCAGGTCGTGGCTGATCAGCATCAGCCCCATGCCGCGGGCGGAGACCAGCTCCTCGATCAGCTTCAGGATCTCGGCCTGGACGCTGGCATCCAGCGCGCTGGTCGGCTCGTCGGCGATCAGCATGTCCGGGTTGGGCGCCAGCATCATGGCGATCATGACGCGCTGGCCCATGCCGCCGGAGATTTCGTGCGGGTAGGAATCGAGCACCCGCAGCGGGTCGCGGATGCGGACCTGCTCCAGCAGGGAGAGCGCGGCCTCGCGGGCTTCCTTCCTGCCGCCCTTGTTGTGCGCCAGCCAGGCCTCGGCGATCTGCCGGCCGACGGTCATCACCGGGTTCAGGCTGTATTTCGGGTCCTGCATGATCAGCCCGATGCGGCCGCCGCGGAGGGCGCGCATCTGCCGCTCGGAGGCGGCGAGGACGTCGATGCCGTCGAAGCGCAGCGCCTCCGCCTGGACCCGGGCGGAGCCCGGCAGCAGCCGCATCAGCGCGCGACCGGTGACGGATTTCCCCGACCCGCTCTCGCCGACGATGCCCAGCTTCTCGCGGCCCAAACTGAAGGAAATCCCGCGCACGGCCTGGGTGAAGCCGGCGGGGTTGGGGAAGTCGACCCGCAGCTTGCGGATTTCGACCAGGGGGGCTTCGCTTGGGGGGGCTTCGGTCATGCCGCTCACCGCTGCTTCGGGTCCAGCACGTCGCGCAAGCCATCGCCCAGCAGGTTGAAGGCCAGGCTGGCGGTGAAGATGGCGATGCCGGGAATCACCGGCACCCACCACTGCTCCAGGATGAAGCGCCGGGCGGAGGCGATCATCGTGCCCCATTCCGGGATCGGCGGCTGCGCGCCGAGGCCGAGGAAGCCGAGCCCCGCGGCCGTCAGGATGATCGAGGACATGTCCAGGGTGACGCGCACCGTGAGAGACGGCAGGCACATCGGCGCCACATGGCGGCAGATGATCCGCCAGGGCGAGGCGCCGGTCATCTGCACCGCGGCGACATAGTCGGTGTTGCGGATGGTCAGGGTCTCGGCCCGCGCCAGCCGGGCATAGGGCGGCCAGGCGGTCAGCGCGATGGCGATGACGGCGCTCTCGATGCCCGGCTTCATGGCGGCGACGAAGGCCAGCGCCAGGATCAGCCGCGGGAAGGCCAGGAAGACGTCGGTGACGCGCATCAGCAGCTTGTCGACGATGCCGCCGGCATAGCCGGCGACGCAGCCGACGATCAGCCCGAGCGGGGCGACCAGGATCACCACGGCCACCACCATGCCGAGCGTCACGCGGCCGCCATAGAGCAGGCGCGACCAGCTGTCGCGGCCGAGCTCGTCGGTGCCCAGCCAGTGCTCGGAGGACGGCGGCGCCAGGCGGTTGGCCAGGCTCTGCACCCCGGGGTCGTGGGTCGCCAGCAGCGGCGCGGCCAGGGCGAGGGCCAGCATGGCCAGCACCACGGCCAGGCCGGCGACGGCCAGCGGGTTGCGGCGGAAGGCCAGCCACAGCTGGTAGCGCCGGCCCCAGCGGGCCTGGGCGCGGGAGGCGGGGGCGTCGGACAGCAGCCAGGCGCGGGAGACGGCGGCCATCAGGAGACCCTCGGATCGAGCAGGCGGTAGAGCAGGTCGGCCATCAGGTTCAGCGCCACATAGATCAGCCCGACCACCAGCGTCGCGCCGAGCACCGCGTTCATGTCGGCGTTCAGCAGCGAGACGGTCAGGTACTGGCCGAGGCCCGGCCAGGCGAAGATGGTCTCGGTCAGGACGGCGCCTTCCAGCAGCCCGGCATAGGTCATGGTCAGCACGGTCACCAGCGGCACCGCGATGTTGCGGAAGGCATGGCCCCAGACGATGGTCACGCCGGACAGGCCCTTGGCCCGCGCGGTGGTGACGTATTCGCTCTTCAGCTCGGCCAGCATGAAGGCCCGCGTCATGCGGGCGATATAGGCCAGGGAGAAGAAGGCGAGCACGCCGGCCGGCTGCGCCAGGTGCCAGATCGCGTCGCGGAAGGCGGGCATGTCGCCGGCCAGCAGCGCGTCGATCGTCAGGATGCCGGTGCGCTCGTCGACCAGCCCCTCGAAATAGATGCCCTGGCGGCCGGGGCCGGGGGCGATGCCCAGCGTCGCGTAGAACAGCAGCAGCGAGATCAGCCCGAGCACGAAGACCGGCAGCGAATGGCCGGCCAGGCAGAACAGCCGCACCCCCTGGTCGATCCAGCTGCCCTGCCGCGTCGCCGCCCAGACGCCGAGCGGCACGCCGATCAGCACGGCGACGATGATGGCGACGGTGGCCAGCTCGAAGGTCGCCGGGAAGAAGCGGGCGATGTCCTGGGTGACCGGGTTGGAGGTCATCACCGAGCGGCCGAGATCGCCGCTGAGGATCTGCCCCAGATATTTCCAGAACTGGATGTAGAGCGGCTGGTCGAGGCCGAGCTCGAGCCGGGTGCGCTCGACCACGTCCTGTGGCGCGCGGTCGCCGATGATGGCCAGCACCGGGTCGATCGGCACCACGCGGCCGATCAGGAAGGTGACGAGGGCCAGGCCGAACAGGGTGATGGGCACGCTGGCCAGCGTGGCCGTGAGCGCCTTCAGCCGCAGCTTCGCCGCCGAGGGACGCGCCGCCTTCGGCCGCGGGGCGATGCCCCCAGGCGGCGAGCCTGAGGGACCTTGCGGATCGCCGCCCGGGACCACCGGGCGGGAGAGGCTGCTGTCGCTCACGGGTGCCGGCCGGAAGACCCGGCACCCTGGTTCTGCCTGACGTTCATTTAAGCCTTGGTGATCTTAACGTAGGAATGGCGGTCGTTCATCGGGCCCATGTCGAAGCCCTTCACCGCGGCGCGGGAGACCGAGACCTCGATCTCCTGCAGCATGATGACGAAGGGCGACTGCTGCTGGTGGTCGCGCTGCAGGTCGCCATACATCGCCGAGCGCTTGGCCGCGTCGGTCTCCTTCAGCGCCGCGAGCGTCCGGGCGGAGAGCTCGGGGATCTCCCAGCTGGCGCGCCAGGCCAGCGTCCGGTTGCGGGCGTTGTCGCTGTTGTCGGTGTTGATGCTGAAGGCCTCGGCATTGCTGTGCGGGTCGAAATAGTCGGACCCCCAGCGGACCATGGCCACGTCATGGGTGCGGGCGCGGGTCTTGGTGATCACCGCGCGCATCTCGCCGGGCAGCATGCGCAGGCGGATGCCGATCTCGGCCAGGTTCGCCTGGATCGCCTGGGCGATGTCGGCGTTGGGCGCGGCCGAGGCATAGTCGAAGGACAGCTCGAAGCCCGAGGCCAGCCCGGCCTTGGCCAGCAGCGCCTTGGCTTCGGCGACGTTGCGCTTGAAGGGATGCTCGGTCAGCGCGCCGGGCAGGCCGGCCGGCAGGAAGGACTGGTGCACCGCATAGGTGGTCGGCACGATCGCCTTCTGGATGCCCTCATAGTCCAGCGCCAGCTTGATCGCCTGGCGCACCTCGGGCTTGGCGAGGTTCGGGTTCTTCTGGTTCAGCGACAGGTACATCAGGCTGGCCTTGCGGGCCGACTGCACCGTGTAGGCCGGGTTGCCCTCGAGCTGCTTGATCTGGTCGGCGCCCAGGTTGCGGGCAATGTCGTAGTCGCCCTTGGTCAGGCCGAGCAGCTGCGCCGAGGGGTCGGCGATGTGGCGCAGGATGACGCGCTTGATCACCGGGGGCGCGCTGGTATGCGGGTTGGCCTCCAGCACCACGCTCTCGCTGGCGCGCCACTGGCGGATGACATAGCTGCCGGAGCCGGCCGAATTGGTCTTCAGCCAGGCATTGCCCAGGTCGTCGCCCTGGGCGTGGGACATCACGACCGCCTTCTCCATCACCGAGCCGACGGCGGCGGAGAGGCAATAGAGCAGGAAGGAGGGGGCGGTCGGCTCGGCCGTCTCCAGCACCAGGGTGCGGGCGTCGGTGGCGCGGATGCGCGCCGCGACATTCTCCTTGGTGAAGCCGAACTGGTTGATGATGAAGGCGGGCGCCTTGTTCAGCGTGACCGCGCGGCCGAGCGAGAAGGCCACGTCCTCGGCCGTCACCGGCTTGCCGGTGGCGAATTTCGGCCCGTCCTTCAGGGTGAAGGTGAAGGTCCTGCTGTCGGCCGAGGCCTCCCACTTCTCCGCCAGCTCACCCTGGATGCTGCCGGGGTCCGAGTTCGGGGTCGTCACCAGCTTCTGGTAGACGTTCCCGGCGAGCTCGGAGGCCGTGTATTCGAAGGCCTCGTGCGGATCGACGGTGATGATGTCGTCGATCTGCTTGGCGAAGACCAGCACGCCCGGCGGCGTCTGGGCGATCGCGGGCGAGAGCGAGACGGGCAGCGCGGCAGCCGCGGCCGAGGCCAGCAGCAACGAACGGCGGGTGAGCATGGTGGGTGGACCTCCTGCAAGCCATGACGGCTTAGCGCGCCGCGGGGGGGCGGCGCCACGGGGCGTTGCGGCTCCACCCCCGGCATTCGCCAAGTTCCGCGGCCAGGACAGCCGTTTGGGGCAAAATTTTTACCTTCGCCGGGCTCGGGCGTGGCGCTTTGGACAAATTGTCCAGTCCGACATTACTTGGCTGACAGGTGGCCCCGGGGAAGCCATGCGCGTTTCCCTCTGGTGCAAGCGCCATGCCCATGGCATCCGCCCCCGGCATGAGCGATGCGTTCTGGCAGGATTTTTCCGCGCCCGACCCGATGACGGGCGCCGGCTACCACGACCGCTACCCGGCGCCGATGCCGGATGGGCGGCACCTGGTGCTGCCGCTGCGCGACTATGGCGCCATCGCGGTGACCGGCTTCATCGCCAACCAGGCCAGTTTTTCCGTCCTGCGCGCCGTCACCGGCTGGATGGCCGCGGCCGCCCGCCGCTTCGAAGCCGAGGTGGTGGTCGGCCTGCCGACATTGGGACACGTCTTCGGCGGCCCGGTGGCCGAGGCGCTGGGCCATACCAACTGGGTCGCCCCCGGCTATTCACGCAAGAAGTGGTATGAGGAGCGGCTGTCGGTGCCGACCTCCTCCTCCACCGCGCCGGATGCGCGGCGGATGTGGCTGGATCCGCGGCTGCTGCCGCGGCTCGCCGGCCGCCGGGTGCTACTGGTCGACGACGTGATCAGCACCGGCAGCTCGGCCCTGGCCGGGCTGAAGCTGCTGCGGCTGGCCGGCGTCGAGCCGGTCGGGCTTTGCGTCGCCATGGCCCAGGGCGATCGCTGGCAGCCGGACTGGCGGGCCGAGGTGCCGGTGTCCGCCGGCTTCTGCACGCCGCTGTTCCTGCGCGGGGCCGAGGGCTGGCGGCCGGATTTCTCGACGCTGCCGCGCGGCGTCTCGGGGCCTTGAGGGTTGAGGGAGTTGTGCTGATGCCGCGTCTCTGGCTGGTGCTGGGTTGTCTGTCGGGGCTGCTGGCGGTGGGGCTTTCCGCCTGGGCCGCGCATGGGCTGGAGGCCGGCGCGGCGGCCCGCGTCGCCAGCGCCATCACCATGCAGGGCTGGCACGCGCTGGCGCTGCTGGCGGTCGGCCTCCTCGCCGAGCGCCGCCCCGGCTGGGCCATCCAGGCGGCCGGCACCTGCTTCACCCTGGGCATGCTGGGTTTCTGCGGCGCGCTCTGGGTCGGCGCCCTGACCGGCGGACCGGCGCGGATGGCGCCGCTGGGCGGCACGCTGCTGATGCTGGGCTGGCTGGTGCTGGGCCTCGCCGTGCTGAAACGCCCGGTCGCCGCATGATCCGCAGCGCCTATCTGACGCATGAGGGCTTCCACCCCGAGGTGGAGGAGGAGCTGCGCCGCAAGGGCGTCGCCATTTCCCGCTGGCACGGCCCGCTGGCGCTGAGCGAGCAGCCGCCGGTGCAGAGCGCCTGGGCGCTGGACGTCTGGACCGACCCGCGCGAGATCGCCGTCCCCTCGATCAAGGGCGCCGCCGCGGCGCTGCGGGCGATCCAGCGCAACTGGTCGCTGGAGCCGGTGCTGCACCACCGCCGCGCTGCCCTGATCGCCGAGAACCTGCCGCCGCTGAAGCCGAAAGCCCTGAGCTTCCCCGAGGTCCCGCCCGCCGGCCATCTCGGCGGCTGGACCCTGCTGGCGCCCGACCTGATGCTGGCCAGTCCGACCAAGACCAGCCCCTTCGTCAACGGCGCCATCCGCTTCGCCGAGGACCGCGCGGGCCCGCCCTCACGCGCCTACCTCAAGCTCTGGGAGGCGCTGACCCGGATCGGCCGCTGGCCGGGGCCCGGCGAGACCAGCCTCGACCTCGGCGCGGCGCCGGGCGGCTGGAGCTGGGCGCTGGCGCAGCTCGGCGGCCAGGTGACGGCGGTGGACAAGGCGCAGATGGACCCCGCCGTCGCCGCCCTGCCGAACGTCACGATCCGCACCGAAAGCGCCTTCGGCCTGGAGCCGGAGAAGCAGCCGGTCACCGACTGGCTGTTCAGCGACATCATTTGTTATCCCGCCCGGCTGCTGGGGCTGGTCGAGCGCTGGATGGCGGCAGGGCGGGCGCGGAACTATGTCTGCACCCTGAAATTCCAGGGCGAGACCGACCACGACACCGCCGAAAAATTCGCCGCCATCCCCGGGGCGAAGGTGTTCCACGGCGCGCACAACAAGCACGAGCTGATGTTCTGCCTGCTCGACGCGCCGGTGCAGAACTGACGAAGACGCTCCCGCCGCTGTGAGGGGGGGCGGGATTGGACCGGTGCGGCGCCGGCCCTTAGGCTCCGCGCCCGAACCTGGAGACTACCCCGCCCGATGCGCTTCCTCCTGCTCGCCCTGCTCGGCCTCTGGCTGGGCATCGCTCCCTCGATGGCCCAGTCCCCGCCCGCGGCCTCAACCGGCGCCGGCCGGGCAGGCCAGGGGGTGAGCCAGGCCTCGCTGGACGAGCTGGTGCGGCTGCTCGAGGACGACGCCACCCGCCGCGCGCTGATCGACCGGCTGAAGGCGGGGCCCGCCCCGGCCCGCGGCCGAGCCGACCTTCGCCCGCCAGCTGGCCGAATACAGCCAGACGGTGGCCGAGCAGGCGGCGGGAATGGTCAAGCATCTGGGCGCGCTCTTCGCCGGGCTGGGGCAGGTGCTGAACCGGGCGGATGCGGCCGATGACGCGGTGTTCTGGCGCGCCATGCTGTCGGTCGGGCTGATGATCGGCGTGGTGGTCGGCGGCTTCGCCCTGCTGCGGCTGCTGACCGCGCCGCTGCTGGCCATGCTGGACCGGCGCGCGGCCAGGGCGGGCAGCGGGCTGGGCGCGGTCGCGCTGCGCGTGGCGCTGATCCCGGCGGCGCTGCTGATCGAGGTGGCGGCCGTCGTGCTGGCCTGGGCCGGCGGCTATTTCTTCGCCCTCTTCTACGGCCAGACCGGCGCCATCGCCGTGCACCAGACGCTGATCCTGAACGCCTTCCTGGCGGTCGAGGGCGGCAAGGCGGTGGTGCGCGCGCTGCTGATGCCGCGCCAGCCCTCGCTGCGGCCGCTGCCGCTGGGCGACGAGGGGGCCCGCGCCTGGTCCTTCTGGCTCAGCCGCGCCGCCTCGATCATCGGCTATACCCTGATGCTGCTGGCGCCGCTGCTGAACAGCTTCGCCTCGGCCGCCGCCGCCCAGTCGCTGCGGCTGCTGGCCATGCTGCTGACGCTGGTCCTGGGCATCCTGGCCGTGCTGCGCCACCGCCGCGCCGGCCGCGCCTGGATCGAGGCGCGGCGCGACCGCCGCGGCCTGCGCGCCATGGGCCAGGCCTGGACCGCGCTCGGCCATGTCTGGCACCTGCTGGCCATCCTCTACATGGTGGCGCTGTTCCTGGCCTGGGTGACCAACCCGCGCGAGGCGCTGTTCTTCATGCTGCGCGCCACCGCCCAGTCGCTGGCGGTGATCGCCGCCGCCACGCTGATCCTGCACCTGATGCGGCGCGCGCTGGCCCGCGGCATCGCCGTGCCGGAGTCGCTGACCGAGCGGCTGCCGCTGCTGGAGCGCCGGCTGAACACGATGATCCCGGCGATCCTGAAGGTGCTGCGCATCGCCGTGCTGGTCGCCGTGGCGCTCGGCCTGCTCTGGGCCTGGAAGCTGTTCGACCTGCCGCGCTGGCTGTCGACGGCCGGCGGCGGCCGCTTCGCCGGCGCCATCCTCTCGGCCGGGCTGATCCTGCTGGCCGGCATGCTGCTGCACCTGGCGATGACCAGCTGGGTGGAATACCGGCTGAACCCGAATTACGGCACGGTGCCGACGCCGCGCGAGCGGACCCTGCTGGCGCTGTTCCGCAACGCCGCCAGCATCGCCCTGGTGGTGATGGTGACCATGCTGGCGCTGTCCGAGATCGGGGTGAATATCGGCCCGCTGCTGGCCGGCGCCGGCGTCGTCGGCCTGGCCATCGGCTTCGGCGCCCAGAAGCTGGTGCAGGACATCATCACCGGCGTCTTCATCCAGCTGGAGAACGCGCTGAACGAGGGCGACGTGGTCGCCGCCGGCGGCGTCTCCGGCGTGGTGGAGCGGCTGACCATCCGCTCGCTGTCGATCCGCGACGGCACCGGCACGCTGCACCTGGTCCCCTTCAGCTCGGTCACCACGGTGGCCAACATGATGAAGGACTTCGGCTTCCACGTGGCCGATATCGGCGTCTCCTACCGCGAGAGCATCCCTGCGGTGAAGGCGGCGCTGCAGGAGGCCTTCGCCCGGCTGAAGGAGACCGAGCACGGGCCGAACATCCTGGGCGACCTCGACATGCAGGGCATCACCAGCTTCGGCGAATCGGCGATCATGATGCGGGTGCGGGTGAAGACGCTGGCCGGCAAGCACTGGGGCGCCGGCCGCGCCTATAGCGAGATCGTCAAGGACGTCTTCGAGGAGCGCGGCATCGAGATGCCCTATCCGCAGCGCACCGTCTCCTGGGGCGGCGACGGGCAGCCGCCGCTGCCGGCGAAGCTGCTGGAGCCGCCGCGTGCCGCCGGCGCCCCTGCCGCTCCGCCTGCCGCTCCGCCTCCCGCTCCGCCTCCCGCTCCGCCTCCCTCTGGCGCGAAGCCGGCCGCCGAGAGCTGAGCCAGCGCAACCCGGGCGGCTGCCGCCACGTTTTCCGGAAACGCAAGAATTCCGGGACCAGGGGCGATGGCTGGCAGGGCTTGGTGGCTGATCCGGCAGACCGTCTACGGCTTCATCGAGGACGACGCGCTCAGCCGCGGCGCCGCCATCGCCTTCTACACGGTGACCTCGCTGGCGCCGGTGCTGCTGATCGCCATCGCCATCGCCGGCACGGTCTTCGGCGAGGAGGCGGCGCGCGGCGCCATCGTCGGCCAGCTCGGCGGGCTGATGGGGCCGGCGGGGGCCGAGGTGGTGCAGGGCATCATCCTCAGCGCCTCCAACCCGACCTCCGGCCTGCTGGCCAGCGCCTTCGGCCTGGCGACGCTGCTGCTGACGGCGAGCGGCGTCTTCGGCGAGATCCAGTCCAGCCTGAACATGATCTGGCGGGTCGAGGCCTCGGGCGACACCGTCTCGCGCCTGCTGCGGGCGCGCGCCGCCAGCCTGGGCCTGGTGGCGACGCTGGGCTTCCTCCTGCTGGTCTCGCTGGTGGTCAGTGCGGCGCTGACCGCGATCGGCGCCATGCTGGACGGTCACCTGCCGGCGCTGGCGCTGATCGTGCGCATCGCCAATGCGGTGATCTCCTTCGCGCTCGTCGCCCTGCTCTTCGCCGCGATCTACAAGATCCTGCCGGACCGGCGCCTGGAATGGCGCGACGTCATCGTCGGCGCGGTGGCGACCACCCTGCTGTTCAACCTGGGGAAGACGCTGATCGGGCTGTATCTCGGCAGCAGCGCCATCGGCAGCACCTATGGCGCGGCCGGCTCGGCGGTGATCGTGCTGCTGTGGATCTACTACTCGGCGCAGATCTTCCTGCTGGGCGCGGAATTCACCAAGGCCTGGGCGATGCAGCGCGACGCGCGCCGCTGGCAGCGGCACCAGGCGTCCCTGGGAGAAACCCTGGGGGATGCCCTGGGGGACGCCCTGGGAGACGCTCCGCCGGAGCGGCCGCCGGTGGGGCTGCCGCCGGCGGTGGGGTGACCTTCTTCCATCAGGCCGCCTGGCTGTGCCGCCCCGTGCCGGTGCCGAGATAGGCGTCGAAAGCGGCGGCGGCGTGGCGCAGGAAGCGGCGCTCGGTGACCATCAGCCGGTCGGCTGTCAGCGCCACCACCCCATCGGCGAGCAGCGGCGCCAGGCGCGGCCAGGCATCGGCGGGGATGCCAGAGCGCGGCAGGGACAGGTCGCACATGATCCGCTCGATCAGCGCGCCGCGCCGGCGGTCGTCCGCCGAGAGGGCGCGGCCGCGGCGGACGGCGAGCCCGCCAGCCTCCACCGCCTCGAGCCAGCCGCGCTCGTCGGCGATGTTCTGGGCGAAGCCGCCCGGCAGCCGGCCGATCGAGGAGGCGCCCAGCCCCAGCAGCACCGGCGCCGTGTCGGTGGTATAGCCCTGGAAATTCCTGCGCAGCCGGCCTTCGGCGGCGGCCACCGCCATCGGGTCGCCCGGACGGGCGAAGTGGTCGAGGCCGATGCGGATGTAGCCTGCGGCCTCCAGCACCGCCGCCGCTGCCTCGGCCTGGTCGAGCCGGGCGGCGGGGCCCGGCAGCAGGCTGGCATCGATCGCCTGCTGCGCCGGCTTCATCCAGGGCACATGGGCATAGCCGAAGACCGCCACCCGCTCGACGCCGAGACCGGCGGCGAAACGGGCGCTGGCCTCGACCTCGGCGAGGCCCTGGCCGGGCAGGCCGTACATCAGGTCGAGGTTGATGGCGCCGATGCCGATGTCTCTCAGCAGGGCGACGGCGTCTTCCACCTGCGCGACGGGCTGCAGCCGGCCGATCCGCGCCTGCACGGCCGGGTCGATATCCTGCACGCCGAGGCTGGCGCGGGTGACGCCCCCCTCGGCCAAGGCGGCGGCAATGGACGGCGTCAGCACCCGCGGGTCGAGCTCGATCGCCTTCTCCGCCCCTGGCGCAAAGCGGAACGCCTTTCCCAGCGCGGCGAAAACACGGGACAGCCCCTCGGCGCCGATGGCACTGGGCGTGCCGCCGCCGAGATGCAGCGCCGTCACCGGACCGGCATGGGGAGCCGCCTCCGACAGCAGCGCCGCCTCGACCAGCAGCGCCTCGGTGTAGCGGGACAGGCGCCCGGGCCGCCGCGTCACCGCGGTGTGGCAGCCGCAATACCAGCAGAGCGCCCGGCAGAAGGGGATATGGACATAGAGGCTGATCGCCTCGCCGGGGGTCAGCGCCGCCAGCCCGTCGCGGTACTCGCCTTCCTCCATCGGCGCGAAATGCGGGGCGGTCGGGTAGGAGGTGTAGCGCGGCAGGGCGGCGGCGGCGTAGCGGGCGAGGGTGTCGGGCGTCATGCCCGGAGGTCTAGCGCCGGGCGGTCCGCGCCGCCTTGAGGTGGATCAAGCCGCTCACCCCGGCTCCACCACCAGCACCATGCCCTCGACGCCGATCACCCGCACCGGGCTGCCCGGCAGCAGGGCTTCGCCCCCGCGGGCCGGCCAGTCGGAATCGCCAACGCGGACGCGTCCCGCCCCCTGCCAGAGCCCCGGCCGCCCGACCAGGCCGGAGGATGGGCTGTTGACGCCCCCTGCCCGCGGCGTTGGCCGGAAGAAGCGCACGGACAGGAAGATGCCCAGCGCCAGCAGCAGGATGTAGACGACCACCAGGACCGGAAAGGCCGGCTCGGCCAGCAGCACCAGCAGCCCCGTCCCCACCGCCGCGGCACCGACCCAGACCAGGAAGATGCCGGGGATCAGCAGGTCGGCCGCCATCAGCAGCAGGCCGCCGGCGAGCCACAGCACCCAAGGCTCGGGCATCACGGCTTGGGGCCGCCGGCGACGCCGCCATTCCGGAAGACCTCCAGCGCGCCGGCGATGCCGCCGGCCAGCGCCGAGGCCTCGACCGGGACGACGACCAGCTTGGAGGCCGGGTTGCCGGCGAGCTCGCCGAAGGCGCGGATATAGCGCTCGGCGATGAAGTAGTTGAGCGCGGCATCGCCCCCCTCCCGCGCGGCGGCGGCGACCGAGCGGGTGGCCTCGGCCTCGGCGAGCGCCAGCCGCTCGCGCGCCTCGGCGTCGCGGCGGGCGGCCTCCAGGCGGCCCTCGGCCTCCAGCACCTGGGCGGCCTTGTCGCCCTCGGCGCGGGCGATCGAGGCCTCGCGCTCGCCCTGGGCGCGGGCCACCGTCGCGCGCCGCTCGCGCTCGGCGATCATCTGGGTGTTCATGGCGGCGACCAGGTTGGCCGGCGGCTCGATCTTGCGGATCTCGACGCGGGTCACCTTGACGCCCCAGGGGTCGGTGGCGCCGTCGAGGACGCTGAGCAGGTAGGTGTTGATCTTGTCGCGCGAGGACAGCGCCGAATCGAGGTCCATCTCGCCGATGATGGCGCGGATATTGGTCATCGACAGCGCGGTCAGCGCCTGGGTCAGGTTCTGCACCTGGTAGGCGGCGCGCTCCGGGTCCATCACCCGGTAATAGACCACGCCATCGACCGAGACATTGGCATTGTCGCGGGTGATGACCGCCTGCTCGGGGATGTCGAGCACCGTCTCCTGCACGTTCACCTTGTGGCCGATGCCGTCGATATAGGGCACCAGGAAGTTCAGCCCGGGCTGCAGGATGCGGGTGAAGGCGCCGAAGCGCTCGACCGTCCAGGCCTCGCCCTGGGGCACGGTGCGGATGCCCTTGAAGGCGGTGAGCACGGCCAGCGCCAGCAGCACGGCGAAGACGATCAGGGCCCCTTCGGACAGCATCATGGCGGCGTGATTCTCCCAAGCTCGACCGGGAGAGAGGGTGGCACGGGCGCGGCGAAAAATCGCCTGCCCGGCCGGGCTGCCGTCGCGATCGTGTACGGCTCAGGACAGCACGAAGTCGCCAAGCGCCGGCATGCCGCCCAGGAAGAAGATGTCCTCGGAGATGCTGCGGTCGACGCTGACGACGCGCCAGCTCTGGTGGTCGAGCTGGCTCAGCATCACGCCGTCCTCCAGCGTGCCGTAGCCCAGCAGGCGGATGCGGTCGCCTTCGGCCGCGCAGAAATCCAGGACGCGATCGCCATTGGCCTCGCCGGCGCGGAACAGGAAGGTGTCGGCCCCGGCGCCGCCGGTCAGCCAGTCGCCGTCGCGGCCGCCATCCAGCAGGTCGTCGCCATCGCCGCCATAGAGCTTGTCGCGTCCCTGGCGGCCATACAGCGCGTCGTCGCCGTCGCCGCCCCAGAGCTGGTTGCTGCCGCTGTTGCCCCAGAGGCGGTTGTCCAGCTCGTTGCCGACCAGCGTGTAGTTGGCGCGGCCGGTGCTGGGGTCGAGCTTCAGCAGCTCGATCGACTGGCCGGCCTCCAGCGTGTAGCTGGTGGTGGTGATGACCGTGTCGTAGCCCTGGCCCGGCCGCTCGATCACCCGGTCGCCGGCAGAATCGACGTAGTAGGTGTCGTCGCCGCGCTTGCCCTCCAGCACGTCGTCGCCGGCGCCGCCATCGAGGAGATTGGCGCCGGCATTGCCAGCCAGCCAGTTGTCGAACTCGTTGCCGGTGAGCGACAGGTTCTCGCTGCCGGTGCGCGAGGCCAGCTGCAGCTTCTCGATGCCCTGGCCGGGGTCGAGGGCATAGCTGATGGTCGAGATGATGGCGTGGTAGCCCGGCGCCTCGGCCTCCACCACGACGACGTCGCCGGGGTTGTCGACGACGAACTTGATGTTGCCGCCAAGTCCCAGCATCTCGTCGGCGCCGGCGCCACCGTTCAGCACGATGAAGGAATCGGCCGGGGCATCTTCATCGAGATTGCCGCCGATCAGGATGTCGTCGCCCTCGCCGCCCTGCGCCACGCCATCCGGGCCGAAGACCAGCAGGATGTCGTCGCCGCCGCCGCCCTGCAGCTCCACCTTGGGCGAGAAGGCTTCCATGTAGTCAGCGAAGGCCGTGCCGATCAGCGTGAAGTGGCTGCCGAAATTCGCGGTGCCGGTCAACGTCGATCCGTTCCAAATCTGATACGATCCATCGAATAGATCGACGAAAGACAGGCCATAAGGCGAGTTCGAATAATCGTAAGTCTTGCGGATCATCCGCCATTCCTCCCGGTCTTGGCGGATGAATGATCCCCGAAGATCGCAATGAAAGGCAGGAAAATCAGCAGCTAAGCAAGATCAACGCCTTCACCCGAAAGCGCCGCATTCCAGCGACACCACGGCGGAAATTTCTCGCACCAGGGCGAAAACCTCGCGCAACGGGCGAATCAGCCGCTCCTGTTCCTCGCCATAGCCGTCGTGGCGCGGGGTGGGTGGCTCGGCGAAGTCGAGGGCGGCGCCGGGCGGGTCGCTGGCGGGGAAGACCTGCTCCAGCAGCTCGACCGCCGCCAGCACGTCGAGGCGCAGCAGGCGGTGCAGCAGCCCGTCCCGCGTCACGCCGTGGCGGGGGGAGAAGTCGGGCACCTCGACGGCGATGATCCAGATGCGGTGGATCAGGCAGAGCCGCAGCGCATGCAGCGCGAAGAGCCGGTCGGACATGCGCGGTGCCTGGCCGGGCCAGGCGGCGCGCAGGGCCAGGTCGTCGGCCTTCAGGCGGCGGAACACCGCCCGCGCCGGGTCGCCCAGGCCGAGCTGCTCCAGCGCGCCGGCGACGGCCACCAGGGCGGCGGCGCGGCCCGGACGACGGGTCTGCGCCGCGCGGTCCAGCCAGGTGCCGGGGTCGAGGCTGGCGACATAGCCACGCAGCACGTCGGCATCCGACAGCGCCAGGCCGGCACGGGCGAAGGCCAGGGCATTGGCGAAGCGCGGGCTGTGGTGCAGCAGCTCGGCGAAGGCCTCGGCCTCCTGCAGCGCGCCATGGCCGAGGCCGTGCATCAGATTGGCCAGGAAGCCCAGCTGCTGCAGCACGGCGTTGTTCGGGATGGCGCGCAGCTCGCGCGGGTGCCGGATGGCCACCGGGCCGCCAGAATCGCTCTGCCGGTTGGCCGGGCGCGACCCGGTGCGGTCGAGCAGCGCCGGGCCGAAGGCGCCGAGGAGGGCGGCATAGCCGGCATCCTCGACCAGCCCGTTGAAGGCGAGGCGGGCGCCGGCGAAAAGGTCGGTGGCGGGGCTGGCCTCGGCATAGGCGGGATCGGTGATGGTCTCGGGGACCGGCGCGAAGGCGTGCTGGGCGATGCGCGCGATCGTCGCATGCGCCAGCGCCGGGGTGCCGAAGAGCAGATAGCCGTCGCCGCCCTGGAAGGCGGTCTCCAGCCGGGTCGGGATGCCGCGCGCGGCGAAGGCGGCGCGCACCGCCGGCGGGTCGAGATAGGCGAAGCGCGCCGCCAGCCCGTCCGGATGGCCGCCGCGGCCGAGGCCCTCGCCATGGGTGTCGAAGAGCACCACCTCCAGCCCGGCCAGGCCGTGGCGGGCCAGCAGGTCGGCGACGCGCAGCTTCAGCCGCTCGATCAGATGGGTGGCGGCGACCTGGCCGACATAGCGGCCGGAATCGGAATAGCCGAACTGCAGGCAGAGGCGGCCGACGCGCTTCAGATGGGCGCGCCAGTGCGGGCTGCGCAGCGCTTCTTCCACCACCCGCTCGCCGCGGCGCTCGAGCGCCTCCGCCGTCTCGAAGAGCGGAGAAATCTCGACCTGGTCCTCGACGCCGGCGAGCCGCGCCAGCAGCAGGGCGGCGAGCAGGGTGTAGCCGCTCTCGGTCTCGGCGACGAGGAAGCGGACCGGCTGGCTGGCGTCGATATGCTTGGTGATCTGGGCCACCGTCATCATCAGCCGGGCGGCCGAGGCCTGCTCGACCATCAGCCCGCCGAAATCGACCGGCTCGGCGGTGGTCTCCTCCAGCGCGGTGTTGATGGCGGCGAACAGGGCGCGGCGGCGCGCCGGGTCCTCGGGCCCGCTGCCCAGATGCGGGAAGCGCAGGCGGGCGGCATTGTGCAGCTGCGCCGCATTCAGCCGCACATGGGTATGCGCCAGCGACAGGCCGTGTGCCGCAAGGCCGGCGCGGGCGACGCAGAGCGCCAGGCGCGTCTCCTCCTCCCCGGCCGCGGCGAGCGCGGCGGGAAACAGGGCGAGCAGCGGCGCCGGCGTCACCAGGGCCGCGTCGCGGCCGCCGATCAGGGCCTGGGCGAAGGCCTGGACGGCCGCGGGCTCGGGCGTGCCGGCGGGCGGGCAGGCGGCCAGCTGGGCGTCCAGGGCCTTGAGCGCCTCGGCGGTGCGGGCGCGCAGCGCTTTGGTGCAGGCCTCCGGCAGGGCGGCGAGCTGGCCGGCCAGCCGCGCCAGCTGCAGCCGCTTCATGCGCAGCCGCAGCCGCAGCGTGTCGTGCCAGCCGATATCGGTGCGGCCGTCGGTGTCGTAGCCGACCCAGCTGGCCAGGATCACCGGGCGGGGGTCGAGCCCGGTCCAGCGGTCCGGCCAGATGGCGCGGGCGGTGCCGAGGAAGGCGGCGGCCAGGCGGTCCAGCGCGTCGCGGCCATTGGCGATGGCGAAGGCGGCCTGCTCGAACTCGTCGGCCAGCGTCGGCGCGGCGGGGCGCAGCGGCAGCGGCTCCTCCGGCGGCACGCCGCCGGCGGCGCGGGCCAGGGCCAGGCCGGATTCGCGCGGCAGGCTGAAAGTGGGGTGGGCGGTGAAGACCGCGGCGGCGCGCGGGCGCTCGGCGGCGGCGCGGAAGGCGGCCAGCGGCACCGGGCTGTCGTCCGGATCGGGGCGGGCGATGCGGGTGGCGATGGCGGCCAGCGCGCTGTCGGCGGTGGCCAGGCCGGCGCCGACGCCGCGGGCCAGGCGCTGCGCCTTATCCAGGAAGGCGGCGCGGCCGAGCTGGCGCAGGATGCCGGCCAGGTCGGCATGGCTGGCCTGGCCTTCGTCGAGGCGCCGGCTGAGGGTCAGCGCGACGGAAAGCGCGGGGTTGGCGAAGGGATCGCCCCGCGCCGTCGAACGTGCTGCGGCGACAAGGGCGATCAGCTCAGCTTCGGTGAAGGACGGCATGGGCGCCATGCTGCACCCGCTCAGTGCATTTGTGTTCAGATTCTTTCTGATAGAAAAAAAGATGGGGTCCAGGGGAATTCCTTCCCCTGGCCTTACTGGCTTCTCGCTTCCGCAATCAGCGCCTGGAGCTGCTCGGAGACCGCCAGCGGCAGGACCGGGCTTTCGGTCTTCCCGTCACGCAGCAACGCGCAGAAGTGTTCCGCCTCCGGCCGGTAGTGGTCGCTGCCATAGGGCAGATGCTCGGTCCCAAGCCTGGGCAGCGCCGCCTTGATGCGGCGGAGCAGCGGGTTGGCCTTCAGCGTCTCCTTCAGGCCGGTGCCGCCCGCCGAGCCGCCGGCCGCGGGGGCCGGGGCTGTCTCGGCGACCAGGCGTTCGGGATGCATCACCGGCGCCGGCAACAGGAAGGAGGCGCTTGGCCCGCTGACTCGAACCTCGTTGGCCAGCAGCCCGGTCAGCGAGGCGGCGAGCTGCGAGGTCCAGCCATTCGCATGCTCCAGCAGCAGGGCCGCCTGGACATCGACGCCGCCGGCATCGCGGGTGATCGCCGCCTGCATCCGCGCGACCGGGCCGCCGAGCAGCAGGGCGGTGGCCAGCGGATAGAGGCCGCGATCACGCAGCACGCCTGCATCCGCGGCGAAAAGGCCGGGACGCAGGGAAGGATCCTCCGGATAGCCGAAGCTGGCGGTCAGCAGGCCCGGGCCGCCGAGTTCGCCTCCGGCGATCCGGGCGGCCAGGCGCGCATAGGCCGGCAGGAAAGGGGTGCAGATGGCCTCCATGAAGAGGATGCCGGAACGCCGCACCGCCTCCAGCGTGGCCGCAGCCTCGGACGGGTCGAGAGCGAAGGGCTTCTCGCACAGCACCGCCTTGCCGGCGGCGGCGGCGATGCGAATCGCCTGGGCATGGTCGCGATTGGCGTTGCCGATGTAGACGGCGTCGAGCGACGGGTCGGCCAGCAGCATGGCGGCGCCGGCGACGCCCTGGGGGATGCGGTTGCGGTGGGCGAATTCCTCGGCGCGCCCGGCGCTGCCGGAGGCGACACTGACCACCTGGACCCCGGGCAGGGCCTGCAGGGTGCGGGTCATCCGCGCCGCCATGGCGCCGGTGCCGATGATGCCGAAGCGGATCTCCTGGGTCACAGGCCGTAGCTCCCGCCCTGCTCCGCCCAGGGCATTGGCGCGATGGGGGCGAAGCGGCTCCTCACCGGCTGCGCGACGCCCTGGTCGAGCGCATCCTGGATGGCCAGCGTCACCTCGGTCAGGTGCAGGGCGAAATCCGCGCCGAGCCGGGCCGGGCGGCCGGCGGCCATGGCCTCCAGCATCTCGGCCGGGCCAAGCATGAAGTTCATGCTGGCGGCGCCGCGGCGGCCGACCTTGGGATGGGTCGGGGCCTTGATGCGGAAGCGGTAGGTCAGCGGTGCTTCCACCAGGCGCCGGCGGATGCGCAGCCGCTTGCGGATGCGCACCGACGCGGTGTTGGCCCAGCATTCCTTCAGCTCGAGCGTGCCGGTCTCGCCGAAGATGCGCAGAGCGTGGTCGTGGCGGGCGATGATGCTGCAGGTCAGGCGGGCGACCATGCCGCCCTCGAAGAACAGGGTGGCCACCGAGAAATCAGGGGCCGGCCTCTCCCCATTCTCCAGCATGACGCCGGAAACATGGGCTGAGGCCGCGGCGACCTGGCGGATCGGGCCGAAGATGGCCATCAGCCAGGTCAGGTAGTAGCCGGCATGCTCCAGCGTGCAGCCGACGGCGAATTCGTCCTGGTGCGGCCAGGGGGCGCCGGATTCGCTGATCCAGTCGCGATAGGGCGCCTGGGTGATGTAGCCGTCGTCGAGCTCGGCATAGACCAGGCGGGGGGTGCCGATAGCGCCGTTCCGGATGGCCAGCCAGGCGGTCTGGGCCGCTTCACCCAGCACGCTGCAGGGGGCGGAGGCGATCTGCAGCCCGCGCTCGGCAGCCAGGCGGTGCAGCTCTTCCGCATGATCAACGGTCGTGGCCAGCGGCTTCTCGGAATAGATCGAAAAGCCGGCTTCGAGGCAGGCGCGGCTGACCTCGTAATGCGCGCCCGGATTGGTCAGGTTCAGCACCAGGTCGGGCCGGGCGTCGAAGACGGCCTGCAGGCTTTCGACGACGGGCGCCTTCCAGTGGCTGGCGAAGGCGGCACGGCGGGCCGGGTCGGTGTCATAGGCGGCGGTCAGGGTGATCCCGGGGAAGGTCTCCAGGCTGCGCATGTAGAGATCGGCAACGAAGCCCATGCCGATGATGGCGATCCTGCTCATGCGCTGCCCTGCTCCGCGTTTGCGGGGAGAGCTATAGCGGATGCGGCAGGGGAGAAGGAATTGCTCTGCGCACAGCAAAAAGCCCCGTCGCTTTGATGCGACGGGGCTTTTTGCTGAATTCTTGGATGCGGGGACAGGATTTGAACCTGTGACCTTCAGGTTA
>NZ_MLCO01000167.1 GCF_001982615.1 Teichococcus deserti
CACCCGCCGGCCGCGGAGCCCGCCCATGCGCAACCTCTTCCCCTTCCTGCGGGATGCCTGGGCGCTGGCCCGCCCCTTCTGGCGCAGCGAGGAGCGCTGGAAGGCGCGTGGTCTGGTGGCCGTGGTGGTGGCCCTCAACCTGGCGCTCGTCGGCATGGGCGTGGTGCTGACCTTCTGGCAGCGCGCCTTCTACAACGCCCTCGAGGCCAAGGACTTTTCGGCCTTCACCGGACTGATCCTCTGGGGCCACCATGGCGAGGAGGGCTTCATGCCCGGCTTCTCCATCGTCGCCGCCCTCTACATCCTGGTCGCCGTCTATGCCGCCTATCTGCGCCAGGCGCTCGACATCCGCTGGCGCCGCTGGGTCACCGAGCACATGCTGGCCGACTGGCTGCGCGACCGCGCCTATTACCGCATCGGCCTGACGGCGGGTCAGAACGGGGCGCAGGACGGCGCCGACAACCCTGACCAGCGCATCGCCGAGGACAGCAAGCTCTTCGTCAGCAGCGCCCTGGTCCTCGGCCTCAGCCTGATGAACGCGGTGGTGACGCTGTTCTCCTATGTCGCCCTGCTCTGGAGCCTGTCGGGGCCGATGCAGCTCTTCGGCGTCTCCATCCCCGGCTACATGGTCTGGGTGGCGCTGCTCTACGCCATCTTCGGCAGCGTGATCTCGCATGTCATCGGCCGCCGGCTGATCCGGCTGAACTTCCTGCAGGAGCGGGTCGAGGCGAATTTCCGCTACGCCCTGGTCCGCGTCCGCGAGAACATGGAGGGCATCGCCCTGCATGGCGGCGAGAAGCAGGAAAGCCAGGGCCTGCTCGGCCGCTTCGGCGCGGTGATCGAGAACTGGTGGGGCATCATGCGGGTCAGCAAGCAGCTGGCCTTCTTCTCCACCGGCTACAACCAGGTGGCCATCATCTTCCCCTTCGTGGCCGCGGCGCCGGCCTATTTCTCCGGCTCGATGCCGCTGGGCGGGCTGATCCAGACCTCCTCGGCCTTCGGCGAGGTGCAGGGCTCGCTCTCCTGGTTCGTCACCTACTATCCCGACCTGACCAATTGGCGCGCCTCGGTCGACCGCCTCACCGGCTTCCAGAAGGCCCTGGATGAAGCCCGCGCCAGCGCCGGCCAGGGTCCCGCCCGCGCGCCTTCCGCCGGCGCCCTGCTGACCGCCGAGGCGCTGGACATTTCCCTGCCCGACGGCCGTGTCCTGACCCAGGGCGCCGCCCTGGCCCTGGCCCCGGGCGAGGCGGTGCTGATCACCGGCCGTTCCGGCAGCGGCAAGTCGACGCTGTTCCGCGCGCTGGCCGGCATCTGGCCCTTCGGCCAGGGCCGCATCGCCGTGCCCGAGGGCAGCGCGCTGTTCCTGCCGCAGCGGCCCTATCTGCCGCTGGGCACGCTGCGCCAGGCGGTCTGCTACCCGGCGACGCCCGAAGGCTTCTCCGACGCGGCCATCGGCCAGGCGCTGGAGCTCGCCGGCCTCGGCGCCCTGGCGACCCAGCTGGACGATGCCGAGCATTGGGACCGTCGCCTCTCCGGCGGCGAGCAGCAGCGCCTGGCCCTGGCCCGCGCCCTGCTGCTGAAGCCACGCTGGCTGTTCCTCGACGAGGCCACCGCCAGCCTCGACCCGGAATCGGAAGAGAAGCTCTACGCCACGCTGCGGCGCGAGCTGCCGGAGACCGCCATCCTGTCCATCGCCCATCGCCCAGCGGTCGCCCGCCACCATGACCGGGTGCTGCGGCTGGAGGGCGGCACGCTCATTCCACAGGCGGCGCCGGTTTAATGCAAAGTTTTCGCTGGGAGGCTTCGCAAAAACCGGTCCCGGGGCCATGATCACGGCATCACCCTGGACAAGGATGCCACCATGACCTCCGTGCTGCAGCCCGCCATCGACCATGTTGTCATCCATGTCGGCGGCGCGCTGGACGAGGCCGCGGCGCAGTACCAGCGCCTGGGCTTCCAGCTGACCGAGCGCGGCCACCATTCGCTGGGCTCGAGCAACAACCTGGCGATCTTCGGCACCGACTACCTGGAGCTGCTGGGCTACGAGCCCGCCCGCGCCACCCAGCGCGCCGAGCTCTGGCAGATGCCGATCGGCCTGGGCGGGCTGGTCTTCAAGCCGCCCGGCGATGCCGGCTTCCGCGACCGCGTCATCGCCGCCGGCGTGCCCGCCGGGGAGTCGCGCGAATTCACCCGCCCCGTCGCCCTGCCCGACGGCTCCGCCCCCGAGGCGCATTTTCGGGTGACCCACCTGGATGGCAGCGTGGCCTTCGGCGGCCGCGTCTTCTTCTGCCACCATTTCACCCCGGAGCTGGTCTGGCGCCCGGAATGGCAGAAGCAGCCGAACGGCGTCACCGCCGTCGCCGAATTCGGCATCGTCAGCGCCGATCCGGACAAGTCGGTCGCTCCCTACCGCAAGCTGTTCGGCGATGCCGCCATCGTCACCGTTCCCGGCGGCCAGGCGATCCAGACGCCGCAGGCCCGCGTGCTGGTGCTGCAGCCGGATGCCGCCCGCGCCATCTGGGGCGAGGCCCTGCCGCCGCTGCCGGCCGACGGCGCCGAGCTGATGGTCGCGCTGACCTTCAGGGCGGATCTCGCGGCCGCCCGGGCGGCGCTGGCCGGCGGCGGCGTGCCCTTCGTCGAGGCTGGCGGCCGCCTGCTGGTCGCCGCCTCCGAGACCTTCGGCCTGGCCATCGCCTTCGCCGAATGAGCCGCTCCGGGCCGGGGAACCATCCCCGGCCCGGTTCCAGGCAGCCCTCCACCTGTCGGGTTGCCTGACAAGCTGATGTCCTTTATCCCGGTCAGGCTCGTCTACCCTGGCCGAAAGGACTGGCCCCATGGCCCTGCCCCGCATCCTCGTCGCCCGCCGCATCACCGAGGCCGCCGCCGCCCGCGCCCGCCGCGACTTCGACGCGCTGATGGCCGAGCAGGACATGAACGCCGAGCAGGTCATCGAGGCCGCGACCCGCCACGGCGCCGAGGCCATCCTGCTCGGCACCGCCTCCAAGCTGAACGCCGAGGCCATCGCCCGGCTGCCCGCCAGCGTGAAGCTGCTGGCCAACAGCTCGGTCGGCTATGACCACATGGACGCCAAGGCCGCCCAGGCGCGCGGGCTGATCGTCACCAACACGCCGGACGTGCTGACCGACTGCACCGCGGACCTGGCCTTCCTGCTGCTGCTGGCCGCCTGCCGCCGCGCCCATGAATATGAGGGCATCATGCGCGCCGGCTGGGGCAAGACGCTCGGCCTGCCCGACATGCTGGGGGTCCGCCCCAGCGGCAAGACGCTGGGCATCGTCGGCATGGGCCGCATCGGCCGCGCCATGGCGCAGCGCGCCCGCGGCTTCGGCATGCGCATCCTCTACCACAACCGCACCCGGCTTCCCCCTGAGCAGGAACAGGGCGCCGAGTATTTCGCGACACTGAAAGAAATGCTGCCGCACAGCCAGATCCTGTCGCTGCACCTGCCCGGGGGCGCTGCCAGCGGCACGGTGATGACGGCCGAGGCCTTCGCCGCCCTGCCCCGCGGCGCCGTCTTCGTCAATTCCGCCCGCGGCTCCGTCGTCGACGAGGAGGCGCTGCTGCAGGCGCTGACCTCCGGCCATCTCTTTGCCGCCGGCCTCGACGTCTTCCACAACGAGCCGAATTTCGACCGCCGCTTCGCCGAGCTCCCCAACGTCTTCCTGACCCCGCACGTCGCCAGCGCCACCATCGAGACGCGCGACGCCATGGGCATGAAGGCGCTGGACAACATCGCCGCCGTCCTGTCCGGCAAGCCGCCCATCGACCCGGTGTAACTCCATCCGCCAGGCCGCGGGGCCAAAGGCGAAGACGCCACCCCGCGGGCCCGGTTCCCCGTCCAAGGAGAACAGCCATGAACCGCCGCCACCTGCTGCGCGCCGGCGCCCTCGCAGCGCCCGCGCTGCTGCTGCCCCGCCTTTCCCGCGCGCAATCCGCAGCCGACTGGCCCAGCAAGCCCGTTACCATGATGGTGCCCTTCGCCCCTGGCGGGTCTTCCGACATCATCGGCCGTGCCGTCGCCCAGCGCATGACCGAAGCCCTGGGCAAGCCCGTGGTGGTGGAAAACCGCCCCGGCGCCGCCGGCGAGATCGGCGCGCGTGCCCTGGCCCGCGCCACCCCCGATGGCAGCCTGCTGATGGCCGCCCCGATCAGCACCTTCGCCATCAACAAGGCGCTGCGTCCCAACCTGGGCTACGACCCGGAAAAGGACTTTACCAACCTGACCCTGTCGGTCACCACCCCCAATGTCCTGGTGGTGAACCCGAAGCAGGTCGCCGCCAATGACCTGAAGTCCCTGGTCGAGTGGCTGAAGCGCAGCGGCGCGCAGGATTCCTATTCGACCAGCGGCGTCGGCTCCTCCGACCACCTGACCATGGAGCTGTTCAAGCAGCTGACCGGCACCGGCATGGCGCATATCCCTTATGCCGGCGGCGCCCCCGCGACCACCGACCTGATCGCCGGCAACGTGCAGATGTCCTTCCAGAACCTGGGCTTCATCACGCCCTTCATCCGCGACAAGCAGGTGAAGCCGATCCTGGTCACCTCCGAGCAGCGCCACCCGCTGCTGCCCGACGTTCCCACGGCGTCGGAAGCGGGCCTCGCCGACTTCGTGGTCTATTCCTGGCAGGCCATCGCCGGCCCGCCCAAGATGGAACCCGCCCTGGTGGAGCGCGTCCACAAGGCCCTGGTCGCCGGCCTGAAACACCCCTCGACCGTCGAGCAGATGGACCGCATCGGCTTCAGCGTCGTCGCCAACTCGCCGGACGACTTCCGCACCTTCCAGCGGCGAGAGATCGAGCGGTGGACTGACGTTGTGAAGAAAGGGAACATCCAGGCGAGCTGAAGAGAAGCATGGGGCAGGCCCGGGGAATGAATTCCCCTGGACCCCTTCTTTTTTCTGATCTCCGGCCGTGTGCTGACCGGCGCTTCAACGAAGCCGACATGCGGGCATCACGGCGGGACGCCGCGCGCCCTTACAGGTCGCGCTGTCGCTGGGCCGTTTCACGTACCGTCGTCACGTGGACACGGCAGTCTGAAAGAAAAAAGAAGGGGTCGAGGGGAATTCATTCCCCTCGCCTACCCAGCTCTTCTCTTCAATCGAAGCTGAGGAACCCAGGCATCTCGCTGATCGGACGGGCGGCCTGCAGCTTCGCCAGGTCCGGCACCGGGCGCGCCAGCACCGCGTCGCCGGCGACGGCGGCCTCGATGGCGGCGGCGACCGCAATGACCAGCGCATCGCCGCCGCGGGGGCCGACGATCTGCAGGCCGAAGGGCATGCCGGCGCGGTCGACGCCCAGCGGCAGGCTGATCGCCGGGTGGCCGGGCACCGTCACCGCATAGGCATTGGCCAGCCAGTGGAAGTAGTTCTTGGTCGGCGTGCCGTCGATCTCGGCCGGGTAGAGCTCCGACCAGGGGCGCGGCGACAGGGTGATCGCCGGCGAGATGATGACGTCGTAGCCCTTGGCGAAGAAAGCCTGCCAATTGCGGTAGATCTTGGTCTGCTGCACCGAGGCGCGTGCGACGTCGTTGGCCGTGTAGAGCAGGCCTTCCTCGACATTGGCGCGCACGTTGGGACCCACGTCCTGCGGGCGCAGGCGGACCTTCTCCTCATGCGCGGCCAGGAAGTTCAGCGCCCGGAGCACGGCGAAGACCTCGTCACAGCCGGTGCTGTCGGGGTGGGTTTCCTCGACGCTGCCGAAGAGCGGGCTCAGGGCCTTCATCCGATCGGCGAAGACGCCGCGGATGTGCTTCTCGGTGGGCGCGAAACCGAAGTCGGGAGTGCTGGCGACGCGAAGGGACGACAGGTCGATCGCCTCGTGCAGCGGCATGCCGTGGCGGACGTCCTGGTCGGGCAGCGTGTAAGCCAGCGGGTCCAGACCGTGATCGGCCGCCATGACGGAGAGCATCAGCGCCAGGTCGTTGACGTCGCGCGCCATGGGCCCGAGCACCGGCAGATTCGACCAGCCGAGCAGGCGGCGATCGGCGGGCACCAGGCCGGGGCTGGGACGGAAGCCGACGATGCCGTTGAAGGCGGCGGGGTTGCGCAAGGAGCCGCCGGTGTCGGAGCCGCTGGCCAGCGGCACCATCCCCGTCGCCAGCACCACGCCCGACCCGCCGGAGGAGCCGGCGGCCGACTTGGTCGGATCGAAGGGATTGCCGGTGGCGCCATAGACGGCGTTGCGCGTGTTGGCGCCGGCGCCGAATTCCGGGGTGTTGGTCTTGCCCAGCACGATGCCGCCGGCGGCCTTCAGGTCGGAAACCATCTGGGAATCGCGGGCGGGGACATTGTCCTTGAAGATCGGGCTGCCGAAGGTGGTGCGCAGCCCCTCGGTGTCGTCCAGGTCCTTGATGCCGAGCGGCAGCCCGTGCAGCGCGCCCAGCGTCTCGCCCTTCATCACCGCCTGCTCGGCGGCCTTCGCGGCCTTGCGGGCGCGGGCCTCGTCCAGCGCGACCATGGCGTTGACCGCGTGGTTCACCGCGCCGATGCGGGCGACACAGCTGTCCAGCAGCTCGACGGGGGACAGCTTCTTCTCGCCGATCAGGCGGCGGGCGGTGACGGCGGAGAGGTCGCAGGCTTCGGTCACGCGGGAACTCCTCAGGGCAGCACGGCAAGGTCCGCGGGGGGCGTGGCGCCCCCCGCGGCGTCAGGCATCAATAGCCGAGGGCGCAGCCATCCTTGCGCGGGTCGGAGGCGCCGACCAGCACGCCGCGCGCATGGTCGATGAAGATCGCCTGGCCGCCGCCATGCGGCTTGTCGATCAGCTCGCAATTGTGGCCGAGCCGGCTGAGCTGGTCGAGCACCGAGGCCGGGATGCCACGCTCCACCTGCAGCTTGCCGGCATAGGGGAAGAGCCGCGGCAGATCGAGCGACTCCTGCAGGTCCAGGCCGAACTCGAAGTGGTTGGTCAGGAACAGGGTCTGGCCCATCGGCTGGAAATGCCCGCCCATGACGCCGAAGGGCATGATGGCGCGGCCATCCTTCATCACCATGCCGGGGATGATGGTGTGCATCGGGCGCTTGTTCGGCGCGATGCAGTTCGGGTGGCCTTCCTGCAGGCGGAAGCCGAAGCCGCGGTTGTGCAGCATCACGCCGCTCTTCTCGGCCAGGATGCCGGAGCCGAAGCTTTCGAACAGCGAGTTGATGAAGGAGCAGGCGTTGCCTTCGGCGTCGACGACGCAGAGGTACACGGTGTCCTTGTGCTTCGGCAGCATCTCGGCCATGCCGGCCGGCGGCAGCTCGCGCATCGCGACGTCGTCGCGGATCAGGGCGCGCAGCTGCTTCGTGTAGTCGTCCGACGTCAGCTTGCCGACCGGCACTTCCACCTGGGACGGATCGGCCAGGAAGCCGTCGCGGTCGCGATAGGCGAGGCGCGCGGCCTCGACATGGCGGTGCAGCCGGGTGACGCCGAGCGGACCGCCTTCCGGCGTCTCGCACTGGCCCAGCACGCCCAGCATCTGCAGCACCAGCAGGCCCGAACCGTTCGGCGGGCACTGGTAGACGTCCATGCCCTTCCACCTGGTCTGGATCGGCGTGACGAATTCGGCGACGTCGAGGCCGGCGGCGAAGTCGGCCTCGGTATGGGTGCCGCCGGCGGCCTGCAGGGCGGCGACCATGTCGGCCGCGATCTCACCCTCGTAGAAGGCCTTCGCGCCGCGCTCGCCGATGGCGCGCAGCGTCTTGGCCAGCGCGGGCTGGGCGAACTTGTCGCCGACGGCGAAGGCCTTGCCGTCCTTCAGGAAGTGCTTCGCGGCCGCAGCATTCTTGGCGAGCTTCGGCGCCGCCGATTCCCAGTCGCTGGCGACGCGGCCATGCACCGGATGGCCTTCCTCGGCGATCTTGATGGCCGGCGCCAGGATCTGCGCCAGCGACAGCTTGCCATGCGCCTTGTTCAGCTTCTCCCAGGCGGAGACGGCGCCGGGCACGGTCACCGAATGCGCCGAGGTGTTGACCATGGCGGTCAGCCCGTCGGCCCGCAGCTTCTCCGGCGTGGCGCCGGCCGGCGCGCGGCCGGAGCCGTTCATGGCGACGACCTTCCCCGTCCCCGCCGGGGCATAAAGACAGAAATTGTCGCCGCCGATGCCGGTGGACTGGGGCTCGATCACCGCCAGCACGGCGCAGGCGGCGATGGCGGCGTCGAGCGCGTTGCCGCCCTGGCGCAGGATGTCGATGGCGGTCAGCGTCGCCGCCGGCATGGAGGTCGCGGCCATCCCGTGGCTGGCGAGGACGGGGCTGCGGCCGGGGGCATGGAAGTCGCGCATGGGGTGCTTTCTAACCTGGACGTCGAAAAGGAGGCGGCGAGGCTGGCACGGCTCGGCGCCCGCAGCAATCCGCCCACTTCCGCCGGGCGGCGGGCTGCGCTATCGATTCCCGATGGAAGCCACCGCGACGATCGACGATTTCGACCGCCTCGACATCCGTGTCGGCACGGTGGTCGACGCCCGCCCCCTGGAAGGCGCGCGCAAGCCGGCCTTCAAGCTGGAGATCGACCTGGGGCCGGACATCGGCATCCGGAAGTCCTCGGCCCAGGTCACGGTCCATTACAGCCCGGACAAGCTGATCGGCCGGCAGGTGCTCTGCGTGGTGAACTTCCCGCCGCGCCGCATCGCCGGTTTCGAAAGCCAGGTGCTGACCCTCGGCCTGCCCGACAGCGAAGGCGCCGTGGTGCTGCTCAAGCCCGACTTCAAAGTCCCCAACGGTGGGAAAATGTTCTGACCATGCCGCCCCGTTACTACACCGTCAGCTGGGACCAGCTGCACCGCGACAGCAAGGCGCTGGCCTGGCGCCTGATCGAGCGCGGCCCCTGGACCGGCATCGTCGCCATCACCCGCGGCGGGCTGATCCCGGCCGCCATCGTGGCGCGCGAGCTGGATTGCCGGCTGATCGAAAGCGTCTCCATCGTCACCTATGACGAGGAGAAGCGCGGCGAGCCGGTGGTGGCCAAGCACCCGCTGGCCGCCGGCGACGGCGCCGGCTGGCTGGTGCTGGACGACCTGGTCGATACCGGCACGACGGCCAAGGTGGTTCGCGCCATGCTGCCCAAGGCGCATTTCGCGACGGTCTACGCCAAGCCGGCCGGCAAGCCGCTGGTCGACACCTTCATCACCGAGGTGTCGCAGGATACCTGGATCCTGTTCCCCTGGGACACCGAGGCGCAGTTCATCGCGCCGATCGCGAAGTCGATGATTCAGAAGTAAGCTTTGAAGGTCGGGGGAATGAATTCCCCCAAACCCCCTTCTTCTTTTTGTGGTGACTGCCGTGTCCACGTGACGACGGTACGTGGCCCAGCCCAGCAGCAGCGCGACCTTTCAGGCTGCGCTGTTTTTGTATTCAGCGTCCCGCCGACATGCCCTGGCAACGGCGCCGTTGCAGCGCTGATCCCGTCACGGCCGGTGAACAGAAAAAAGAAGGGGTCCAGGGGAATTCATTCCCCTGGCCTGCCTCTGCCTTCGCTTCAGTAGCCTTTCTCAGGAAGAACCCGATTGGGCATCGGCTTCCCGGCCCGCGTGGCGCGGAGGTTGGCGAAGAGGATATCCAGGCTGTTGTCGTTGTAGGTCTCGGGGTCGTCCGAGGACATATGCGGCGTGATGAACAGGCCCGGGGTGCGCCACAGGCGATGGTCCTTCGGCAGCGGCTCCGGCGTGGTCACGTCTGTCACCACGCCGCCGAGCCTGCCGGCGTCGAGCGCGTCGCACAGGGCTTCCTGGTCCCAGAGGCCGCCGCGGCCCATGTTCACCAGGCGCGCGCCCTGGCGCAGCAGGCCGAAGCGGCGGGCATCCATCAGCCCCTGGGTCTGCGGCGTCAGCGGGCAGGCCAGCACCAGGTAGTCGGCGCGGGGCAGCACGGTATCGATATCGCTCTGCGCCACCACCTCGTCGCACGACTCGTGCGGGGCAGCGGTATGGCGCACACCGATCACCTTCATGCCGAATTGCTTGGCCCGTCCCGCCACCGCACCGCCGAGGGAGCCGAGGCCGACCACCACCACCGTGCGGCCGGCCAGGACCGAGGCGAAGCGGGGCGACCAGGCGCCCTCGCGCTGGCGCTCGGCGAAATGGGGGATGTGGTTGGCCAGCATCAGCAGGGCCATGATGCCGAACTCGCCGGCCTTGTTGGCATGCGCGCCGCGGTTGTTCAGCAGGGCGACGTCGTCGGGCAGCCAGGCGAAGGGCGCCAGGCGGTCGAGGCCGGCCGAGGTGCAGAAAATGGTCTTCAGCTTCGGCGCGAAGTCGCGGCCGGCCTTGAGCTGGCCCTGGCCGAAGCGCGCCAGCACCTCGCGCGTCCAGGTGACGACCAGCTCCGCCTCCTGCATGGCGGCGGCATAGCCGGCCTCGTCATGGGCAAAGCTGACCTGGAGGTCGGCCATGTCCGGCGAGCGGGCGATGGCGGCCTGCCATTGGGCGGGCGTGATGGGGAAGACCGTCTCGCCGGCCGGATTCTGGACATGGATGCGCATGCGGCGAGGGTCGCATGGCCAGGGCCGGCGTCAAGCGGCCTGACGGGTGGATTGACAGGCCTCGGCCTTGCGCGCGGGATGGCAACGACCGTCCCTCCCGGAAGGCTTCCTGCCATGTCGAGATTCGTCCCCGCGGCGCTGGCCGCTTTCGTCCTGGCCGCCGCCCTGCCCGCTGCGGCGCAGGAGCTCACCATCGGCATGCAGGGCGAGCCCGGCACGCTGGACCCGCAGTTCAACCTGCTGGGCACCAACACCTCGGCGCTGCGCAACATCTACGACACGCTGCTGTCGCGCGATTCCAGCCTGCAGCTGCGCCCGTCGCTGGCGGAAAGCTGGAAGGCGATCGACGAGACCACCTGGGAGTTCCGCCTGCGCGAGGGCGTGCGCTTCCATGACGGCAGCCCGCTGACCGCCGAGGATGTCCGCTTCACCATCGCCCGCGTGCCCAACGTCCAGGGCAATCCGAACAGCTACGCCACCTACATCCAGGGCATCCGCGAGGTGCAGGTGGTCGATGCCCGCACCGTGCGCTTCCTGACCGAGGGGCCGGTGCCGCTGCTGCCGGTCAACCTGTCGAACATCTTCATCATTTCCTCGGCCAAGGGGCTGCGCAGCACGTCCGAGTTCAACAACGGCTCCGCGGCGATCGGAACCGGGCCGTATCGGCTGGCATCGTGGCAGCCGGGGCAGCCGCTCGTGCTGGAGCGCAATGGCGGCTATTTCGACCCGCCCCCCGCCTGGTCGCGGGTCAGCTTCCGGCCGATCCCGAGCGATGGGGCGCGGGTCGGCGCGCTGCTCTCGGGCGATGTCGACTTCATCAACGCCGTGCCGCTGCAGGACGTGGCGCGGCTGGAGAAGAGCGAGGGCGCCCGGCGCTTCCGCGTCTTCAGCGGCCCCTCGGCCTATGTCTACATGCTGTTCCCCGAGCTCGGGAAGGAGCCGCTGGCCGGGATGCGCGATGCCCAGGGCCAGCCGCTGGCGCGCAACCCCTGGAAGGATGCGCGGGTGCGCGAGGCCATGTCGCTGGCCATCAACCGCCAGGCCATCGTCGAGCGGCTGATGGAAGGCCGCGCCCGCGTCGCCAACCAGGCGGTGCCGGAGGGGTATTTCGGCCACTCGACCCGCATCGCGCCGGCCCGCTTCGATGCCGAGCGCGCGCGGACCCTGCTGCGCGAGGCGGGCTATCCGAATGGCTTCCAGACCACGCTGTCCTGCCCCAACGACCGCTTCGTCAATGACAGCAAGATCTGCGAGGCGGCGGCGCAGCAGCTGCAGCGCGTCGGCATCCGGGTCGAGCTGAACGCCCTGCCCCGCGCCACCTTCTTCCCCGCCCGCGCCCGCCGCGAATGGCCGCTGCATGCCGCCGGCTGGGGCAGCCTGACCGGCGAGAGCAGCTATTTCCTGACCAGCCAGATCCACACGCCGGACCGGGCGCAGGGGCTCGGCGCCATCAACTATTCCGGCATCGGCGATCCGGCGATCGACACGCTGATCCAGCGCGCCCGCCGCACGCTGGACGAGGCCGAGCGCCGCGCCCTGCTGGAGGAAGCGATGGAGAAGACCATTGCGCAGAACCTGCTGGTGCCGATCCTGACCTTCGAATCCGTCTGGGCCGGGCGCGCCGACCGCGTCACCTTCACGCCGCGCGGCGACGAGGAGACGCTGGCCATCGAAGTGCGGCCGGCGCGCTGATGCCGGTCGCCATCGACCTCTCGGGCCGCCGCGCGCTGGTCACCGGCGCCGGCAGCGACGGCATCGGCCGCGCCAGCGCCCGCCTGCTGGCCGAGGCCGGCGCCCGCGTCGCCATCCACCACCTGGCCGAGCCCGAGGCCGCGGCGTCGCTGGCCGCCGAATGCGGCGGCGTGGCGCTGCAGGCCGATCTGGGCGACGCGGCCGCAGCCGGCGCCCTGGCGCATCGCGCGGCCGAGGCGCTGGGCGGGCTCGACATCCTGGTCAGCAATGCGGGCGTGCTGCTGCGCAAGCCACTGGCCGAGACCACCGACGAGGATTTCGCCCGCATCCATGCGGTGAACCTGTCCGGCGCCTTCGCGCTGTCCCGGGAAGCGGCCGTGGTCATGCGTGCGGCGGGGCAAGGCGGGCGGATCGTCTTCACCTCCTCGGTCAACCAATGGATGCCCAATCCGGGGCTGGTCGCTTATGGCAGCGCCAAGGGTGGGCTGATGCAGCTGGCCCGCCAGATGGCGCTGGAGCTGGCGCCCGACGGCATCACCGTGAACCTGGTCGCCCCCGGCACCATCGAGAGCGACTTCAACCGGCAGGCGCTGGCCGACCCGGCGTGGCGGGCGCAGAAGATGGCACTGATCCCGGCGGCCCGGATCGGCACGCCGCGCGATGCCGCCGGCGCCGTGCTGTTCCTTGCCAGCGATTTTTCATCCTATGTCACCGGCAGCACCGTCGTGGTGGATGGCGGGCTCAGCCTGATGGGGATGCGGCCGTGAGCGAGTTCTGGGAAGCCTATGCGCTGCGCTTCGCGCTCGACCCCGACCGGCTGGCGGCGCGCAGCTTCCTGGGCGGCGCTGGCGGCGACGAGAAAGCGCCCTTCGCCTATCATTCCTTCCTGCTGCGCGGCCCGCTGGGCTGGGTGGCGGTGGACACGGCGGCGACCGCGGCTGCCTGCGCCCATTACGCCAAGCCGGTGGAAGGCACCCTGCCCGAGGCTTTAGCGACGCTCGGCATCGACCCGGCCGAGGTGCGCCACGTCGTCCAGACCCATCTGCACTGGGACCATGCCGGCCAGCCCGGGCTGTTCCCCAAGGCCACCTTCCACATGCAGGCCCGCGAGATGGGTTACGTCACCGGCCCGGCGATGCGGCACGACGCGCTGCGCTCCGGCTACCTGGCCGACGACATCGCGGCGCACGTCACCCTGCTGCACCAGCGGCGGATGGTGCTGCATGACGGGACGGTGGAGCTCGCCCCCGGCCTGACCCTGCACCATGCCGGCGGCCATACCGACGGGCTGCAATTCCTGCGGCTGCGCACCCGGCGCGGCTGGATGGTGCTGGCCGGCGACACCGTGCCGCTGCGCGACCACCTGGCGCGGCGCATCCCCTTCCCGACGCTCTACCATGTGGGCGACGCCATCGAGGCCTTCGACAAGGTCGAGGCCCTGGCCGACAGCCCGGCCTTGATCATCCCCGGCCACGACCCCTGGGTGCTGGAGGCGCATCCGCGCCTGACCCCGCACCTGGCCCGCCTGGACTAAAGGATTCTTGTCACGATGAGCCAAGCTGTTGCCGATCGCCTGGTCGCCGATCAGGAAGACATCCTGGAGCGGCTGAAGGCCCTGCTGCGCCTGCCCAGCGTCAGCACCGACCCCGCCTATGCCGCCGGCATGCAGGCGACGCGCGAATTCCTGCTGCAGCGCCTGACCGAGCTCGGGCTGCAGAAGGTGCAGCTGCTGGATGGCGGCGGCCAGCCGGCGGTCTATGGCGAATGGCTGGGCGCTCCGGGCAAGCCCACCATCGTCGTCTATGGCCATTACGACGTGCAGCCGCCCGACCCGCTGGAGCAGTGGGTCACGCCGCCCTTCGAGCCCGCCATCCGCGACGGCCGCCTCTATGCCCGCGGCGCCTCCGACGTGAAGGGCTCGACGCTGATCGCCGTCGAGACCATCGGCGCCTTCCTGGCGGTCGAGGGCGCCTGCCCGGTCAACGTGAAGTTCTTCCTGGAAGGCGAGGAGGAGACCGGCAGCCCCAGCATCCGCCGCATCATCGAGACCTACCGGGACCTGCTCTCGGCCGATGCCGTGCTCTCCGCCGATGGCGGCCGCGCCAGCACCACCATCCCGACGCTGAACACCGGCTCGCGGGGGCTGTGCAAGCTGGAGGTCACCCTCCGCTCCGCCCAGAAGGACATGCATTCCGGCCGCTATGGCGGCGCCGTGCGCAACGCCCTGCATGAGCTGGCCCGGCTGGTCACCACCCTGCATGACGAGGATGGCCGCATCCTGGTGCACGGTTTCGACAGCGACGCGACGCCGCTGACCAACCGCGACCGGGCCGACGCCGCCGAGCTCGCCGGCGATGATTCCCTGTTCTATGGCAGCGTCGGCGCCACCCCGCATGGCGACCCGGCCTATGCCGTGCGCGAGCGCGTCACGCTGCGGCCCTCGATCGACGTCAACGGGATGTGGGGCGGCTATACCGGCGCCGGCAGCAAGACCGTCATCGCCGCCGAGGCCCATGCCAAGATCACCGCCCGCCTGGTGCCCGGCCAGGATGCCGATGCCGCGCGGCAGAAGATCCTCGACCACCTGCAGGCGCATTGCCCGGCCGGGGTGACGCTGGAATTCTCGCCCCCGGGCGGCAATTCCCCCTCCTCCACCCTGCCCGACGGCCATCCGCTGCTGGTCGCGGCCGAGGCGGTGGTGCGCCAGACGCTGGGCCGCGCCCCGGCCCGGGCACGCATCGGCGGCACCCTGCCGATCACCGGCATCTTCCAGGAGATGCTGGGCATCGACACGCTGATGTTCGGCTTCGCCATGCCCGACGAGGACGTCCACGCCCCGAACGAGTTTTTTCGGCTTTCCTCCCTGGAAGAGGGGCTGAAGGCTTGGCCGCTGCTGCTGAGCCGCCTGGGCGACGCCGGCTCGGAGGCCTTCAAGCCCTGGCGCAAGCAGCCGACCGCTTGACGCGGGGCGACGGCAGGGGCCATCATCCCGGCGATGACCGCGTTCGCGCCCCTGCCGCGCCTGTATTACCGCCGCTCCTCATAACGAGCGGCCCGGTCTGATCTGTTCTGATCGAACGAAGCCGCCGCAGGGCGGCTTTTTCATGCGAGCACGACAACCCTGCGGTGGCCCCCAAGCCCCGAGGGTTCCATGTCCAGCCACCATCGAAAACGACCCCAGATTGGATTGATCGGCCTCGGTGCCTTCGGCGCCTTCTGCCGTCCGCATCTGGAAAAGCTCGGCCCCGTGCTGGGCCACGACCCGGCCCAGCCCGACAGCGCCCCGCTGGCCGAGGCCGCATCCCAACCCGTGGTCATCCTGGCCGTCCCCGTCGCCCGCCTGGCCGAGGCCGCCCGCGCCATCGCCCCCCATCTGCGCCCAGGCGCCCTGGTCATCGAGGTCTGCTCGATCAAGACCCACCCGCTCGCCGTGCTGCGCGCCGCCTTGCCCGCCCATGTCGAGCTGCTCGGCACCCACCCGCTGTTCGGCCCGCAATCCGGCCGCGACGGCATCGAAGG